>CAZOKB010000016.1:0-3449 GCA_964580285.1 uncultured Bdellovibrionales bacterium | reverse complement strand
AGAATATGCAAAACGTAAACAAAGATACGCTCGTTCATGAGATCATGGATAAGACCGAGCTTTCGAAGAAGGATGTGGAAGCCGCTCTCGAGTGTTTGATCGATGTGGTCACTGCTGAACTCCGCAAGGGGAACAAAGTAACGCTCACCGGTTTCGGTACGTTCAAGGTTTCCAAGCGTGCGGCTCGTGAAGGTATCAATCCGCAGACTAAGGCTAAGATCACGATTCCAGCGATGACGGTTCCGAAGTTCACCGCAGGGAAGACTCTGAAGGAAGCTGTAAAATAACTATCTCTTGTGAAACACTCCGTTCAAGGCGGATCCGCCTTGGGCGGAAAAAGATAGAGCTGTCCCGTCCCGACGTTTGTTGGGACGGGGTTGCTTTTTGAGGAAAATATGGCCTAGGAAGCTGTATGGTTGACGAGGGACGGTGGTGACGGTAGACTAAGAAGGCTTGAAAACGGGGCATAGTATAGTGGTAGTACGAGTGGTTTGGGACCATTTAGTCTCGGTTCGATTCCGAGTGCCCCGACAAAGAAAAGAGAGAGCTATTAACAGGGAGGATTGTATGGATACTCGAGAGCTGAATAAGACCGTATTGGATTTTTTGAATGGTCACCGTAAGGCGCTCTTGGCGGTGGTGTCTCCGGATCATCGGCCGAAGGTATCGCTCATGCTCTATGCGATCGATGAGAATTTCCATTTTTATTTCGGTACGCGTAAGGCTTTCCGAAAATATGCGTGGATGAAGGAGAATACACAGGTATCTTTGGCGGTAGCTGAAGAAGCTCTTGATCCACTTCGCGTCGTAGAGGTGCAGGGAATCGTACGCTTTATTGCCGCGGATAAGACAGAAAAAATACTGCAGTATTTTGAATCGAAGAATCCCAGCAAATACTATGTGAAGGGGGCCGAGGATTTTGTCATGTTTCGGGTTGAACCGGAACACGTGCGTTGGCTCGATGCGACTTCAGGGGAGTTGACCATGACCGATGTAGAACTCGTGCTGCCAGAACATACCCATGAAGATGATGAAGTGTCTGTATAGACCCTTCAACCTTCTCTCTCAAAAACGGCTATGAAGAAAGTCGTGACTATTGGCGGCGGAACAGGGAGTTTCATGTTGCTTTCGGGTCTGAAGAAATACCCGATTGAACTTTCGGCTATCGTTTCCATGGCAGATGACGGTGGTTCTACGGGTATCCTGCGGGATGAGCTGGGGGTTCTGCCCCCGGGCGATGTACGCCAGTGTTTGGCGGCTCTATCAGATTCTTCGCTCATGCTCCGGAAACTCATGAATTACCGCTTTGCAGAAGGCGGATTGGCTGGACATAGTTTTGGTAACCTGTTTCTTTCAGCGCTGGAAAAAGTGACGGGGAATTTCTCAACAGCCGTGACGGAAGCAGCGCGTATTTTGTCCGTGAAGGGAGAAGTTATCCCGGTGACCGAGATGGACACAAAGCTCTATATGGAGCTCTGCAATGGTAAGCTGTTGCGAGGAGAACATGAGATTAATACCAGCGTGAAGGTGGAGAAAGTAGGTGTGAAACGAGTGTTTCTTGATCCTCGACCCAAAGCCCATCCTTTGGCGGTCAAGCGCCTTCGAGAAGCTGACCTCATTGTGATCGGTCCGGGGAATCATTACTGCAGTATTGTGCCGAGTCTTCTGGTGAAGGGTATTCCGGAAGCTATCAGGCAGTCCAAAGCGAAAGTGGTTTATAACTGTAATCTGGTGAGTAAGCGCTGGCATACCGATACCTTCATGCTTGAAGATTATGTGGATGCCCTGGAGGGTTTTTTGGGAGGACCACGGGTTAATTATGTAACGTATAATACCAAGCATCCAGGGAAGGCTTTGCTGAAAAAATATGCAGATGAAGCGGTGCTGACAGAACGGCGACAGGGAGCGGTTAAAAAGAAGTCATACCGGATTATTCGGGCCGATCTTCTGAATACCCAGCCGGTGCAACGCGAGAAAGCAGACCGAATTGCAGCCACACGTTCTTTTATCCGGCATGATGGAGAGAAGTTAGCGAAAGTACTCATGATGCTCTTAGAATTAGGTGCATACGAAAGCATTCTGCGGGAAATAGAGTAAGGTAAATCGGTGGCCGGAGTTTGCTCTGGGGTAAATACTCGTTATAATACAAGAAAGAGCTGAGAAACAATGTATGTATACACTAACTTTGAAACGTACTGAAGATGTGGCTGATGGCACAAGACTCTTTGTGTTTAACCGACCAACCGATTTTGTTTATAAAGCTGGACAGTACTGTGCCGTGAAGTTGCCTCATTTGATCGAAACGGATCCAAAGGGTCCTGCCCGATCACTTTCGATCGCTTCAGCGCCTCAGGACGAGGAATTATGTTTTGCTATGCGTTCCGGAGACAGCGGTTTCAAGAAAACGTGTTGGCAGCTGAAACCAGGTGATACGGTCGAGGCAACCAAAGCGGTAGGCTTCTTTACTGAGCCGGAAGATAATGATCGCCCGATAGTATTTTTGGTTGGAGGTATCGGTATTACTCCGGCACTGAGTATTTTGAAGGAGGCGGACAAACGCGGGAGTACGCGTGAATATACTTTATTTTATGCTAACCGATATGAGAAGGACGCGACTTTTCATGAAGAGCTCCAGCAGTTAACACAGAGTTTATCACATTTCCGGTATGTAACCGTGTTGAGTAAGTCAGAGGCTCCTGCGGCAGCAGAAAATGATGAGCGAGGGTATATTACAAGAACTATGCTAGAAAAATACCTTTCAGATATTCCTAGTCGACTCTACTATATGGTTGGGTCTGGGGAGTTTATTGATGCGATGGAGGCGATCTTGGCAAGCTTTGGCGTGATGAAGGAACAGTGTTTCAAAGATCCATTCACTGGTTTGCGTAAACCAGCGGCAAAATAATAAACGTTGAATGCAACCGCTTGTAGTTGACGAAAGGCTTCATCTTCGGTACTCTGTCACGGTACCGAAGATGAGCGTGAAGTGTTTTGCAGGTATCGTACCTGCCTACCGGCAGACAGGTAATGGCTATTATATCAGCCCTGTCTGCCACAGGCAGGCTTCCAAGCTGAGTATGGTAACGGTATATGCGCTTTACGATATAGCTTCCGGACAGATTTATGTTGGAATGACTAATGACATAGAAAGAAGACTAGGCGAGCATAGAAGAGGACAAAGTTTCTACACAAGAAGATTTAAGGAATTTAAAGTAATGTATACAGAAAATTTTGAAAACTATACCGATGGTCGTAAACAAGAAAAATATTTAAAAAATGGTTCAGGAAAAGAGTTTTTAAAAACTCTGATAAAATAGTAGTATTCGCGGGTATCGTATAATGGCTATTATATCAGCCTTCCAAGCTGAGGACACGGGTTCGACTCCCGTTACCCGCTCAAAAAAGTAAGGCCGTCCCTTCATGGGGCGGTTTTGCTTTTTCGTGGTAAC
>CAZOKB010000015.1:0-6368 GCA_964580285.1 uncultured Bdellovibrionales bacterium | reverse complement strand
GACTTCTTCCGTGTCGTGCTGGCCTTGGAAATGATAGCGAGAAAAAGAAGGCATATATTCTATTTTAGAATCCGCTGGTAGAGGGAAGAAATGAATTGCCTGAAAAATCGTTGAAGGGGATACCTGAGAAGAGGAGGAAATTGGACATGAAGAGCAGAGAGAAAACGAGTATGAAAAGCGCCGCGCCGACAATCCCGTTAGAGCGACGCAGTGAGTAGCGGAGGATATGAAACACAATAAAGCCAGCCGAGACAAGACAGGCGAGAGCGAGTATACCGTAGAAGATCCAAGCGATAAATTGCATAGCAAGTTTTTGTTTCTTCTATTCTACAACGGTTTCATTTCTTGCAACAGAGAACTCAGTTTTCGAGCGTGCGTTGCTGTATGGCTTCTTCCGATGACAAAGTCAGATTTGATTCTATGCCAATTCGAATATCCGTAGGAGTCTTCTAGAGTTTTTTATAAAGTGTCTTGAAAATTGCCTTTTGGAACTCAGCGATAGCTTCATTTTCGATGGTGAAGACTGTTTCCGATCCATAATCTATGAAAGCGACTTTTTTATCATAGATGAGCTGAGTGATGCCGTAATCGAATAATCCGGACTCCTTCGGAATGGTTTTTGTTTCCATGTCGAGGTCTGCTTGGTGGATCTTCGATATTTCTTCGCTCGTTATCACGAGCCGCCCAATCTGTTTTTTCGACCGTGTCTCCTTATAACGTGGGGAGAGATAGTCCTTCCTCTTGTTGGCATCAACAGAAGAGCTGTATCGATAATAGACGTCGCCTTTCCCGAGTGTAGAAGCGAGATCGTCCCATGTTGCCATGATACCTCCTTTTCCTTCAAAAAACTTTGCTATTGGTTTGCTTGCGGCCGCCTGATATGCGCCTTTGAGTTCTGGAAGAATCTGTTCCAAGGCGCTTCGTGTTTCTATTAAGAGGTAGTCAAGTGTGTCAGGGGACTCAGCAGAGTAATGCGTGCGCTTGCCCTTTTTGATTTGAGAAACAAGACTTTTCTCCAGAAGTGAGTCCAATGTTTTATAAACGAGCGGGCGGTTCATCTTGGTTGTCCTTGAAATATCCATTATATTTCCGCTGCCTAGATTAAGGAGTGCCAAGTAAATCAACCCCTCATTTTCTGAAAGCCCGATTCTTTCAAGTATTTTTTGTATATGCTTCATATATAATGTAAAAAAATATTACACATTTTATATATAATCATATTGCTTATATTAAAGCAAATAAGTCAGTGTTTCTTTGAGTTTTACTTTATTTATGGTATTAACTATTGACATATTATATTCTTTGATGTAGAATAGGTCTTCAAGTTGAGATTAATCAGCTTGAAAGTTCTTTCGAAACTACTCATCCTGGTCTGCCATAGCCAAGAGTCTTTAATAATACTGAAGTTTCCTGGCTATGGTAGACCGAATACTTCGGCTGCCCACTGGCGCGTTGCTCTTCAGCAACGATCATCAAGGATAAGACCGTGAGCTATCATACTTCCCACGAAAACAGCGTCTGCAACAAGATTGACGTGCGTAGCGTGACACGCAACTCCCTTGCACGGGCAATAAGCGCTGGAGCGAAAGACATGCGGACAGCAGCGGATGCACAGATTCTTCTTGGAAAAGTGCGGGATGGCGAACAACATATCTCGCACTGCCCCTGCATCGCGGCGAAGCTGCTCGACAAGCTACTCCATCTTCTGATTGCCGATCGCCCGTCGGTTGCGAAAGGTTCTCCCAGCGACGATGTGTATGACTGGGTGTACCACTCCGAAGGAGTGATGATGTGGCTCTGGTGGCGTCGTCAGTGGGATCAGCACGACGCATTCGCCAAAGAGTGGATCATCCGACTGACGAGCGCGATCTTGGAAGAAGCGCACGGGGACGCGAAGACACAGAGGGGCGGATATTGGCGGTGCGCCACCGCAGACCTCTTCGTGAGATCTGCGAAGTGGGGCGATGATCCGGCTGAGTTTCTTGTCATGCCGGAACATGCCTTCCGCGGTGATTCGCCGACCCGATATGTGTTTATGGAGCGTGACCGTCTTGGGAGAAAGTTTGAGTCTGAGCAAGCGTTTCTGTTGTGGCAGCTGGAGTGGCTTGATCCGCTCTATCTGGCGCAACACACAACGACGCTCTGCCAAGCGTACACTTTCGACCAAAAGAAGATCTATGATCTTCGCGGTCGCCTTCATCACTCGGGTGTGAGCGAAGCGGAAGCCAGCCGGAAAATCGATGAGGTGATAACTGCTCGTATCGCAAGACACGAGCAGGAGCTCAAGGACCACTACTTTGATACCGCGGGGAATCAACACCACCGGCGTTATGAGTGGGACAGGCTTCATCTCGCGATTCGGCTCGACAAAGCCGCTAAGCTTTTCCTGATCGGATGAGAGAGCAGGAGCAGAAGATCTCCCTAAACCCTTCCGCGATGCTCTTCCGCGTGTAGATGAGACGGGTTTTGGGGCGCACCTGAGAAAAGGCCTCTTCGGAGAAAGTTTGCAACCACATTCTTTCTCCTCTTGATAAAGTTTCTGAAATACTTCGGAAACTTTTAGGGAAGTAGTTCTTGTGGTTGGCAAGAATATGGGAAGGCTTCGTGCATGTGGTCTTCTCAGATCCTTGCCAATCATAAATAGGGAGAAGAAATGTTTATCGCTCTTTGCATCACGATCGAATTTCTGGTTTTTCTTCTGGTTCTTTTGGAAGCGGACTGGATGATAAGAAACTGCGTCACGCCGGAAGAACTGTACAAAATCCGGTTGTACGAAAAAATCGGAAAACCCATTTCGCTTTGCGAATTGAGGAGACGCAAGGCCTAGGTCTCGAGGTAGACCTGAACAAAAATCCTCGCGATTCATCCCGAGCGTCAGCGTACGTCTCGGGGTTTCTTGTTTTCATTTTTACAAGAATATATAATGCCGTTGTGGAAATAACTACTATGGATAATGAATATGTTTCATCCGGAGCAACCACTGTCAGGCGTGAATCCTGAAAGAAAGAACCAATCTCTTGAAGAAAATTCGTGGAACAAACATCAGCTAGAAACCCTCACGAAGGTTATGGAAAATAATCCGGACCTCGGTATTTTGGATGTCCTCTACGATGGTGTGATTGCGGCACATCCGGAATTTGCTGCTTTCAAGGATGTTGATGATGCTCCAAGCGTGGTTACGCAAGATAGTGATGGCACGGTTTATATCAGAAAGGGATGTCGTTGTAAGGATGGTAAAATCAGGATTCTCGGTATAGGTATCAGGATGGCGGAAGATGAGTATGGAAAACATACCAAAACGGAATACCTGAGCCAAGAGATTTCCGAGAGATAGGTTTAGGGAGAATAAAAGCAGCGGTCGGCCCGCTGTTTTTTGATTGCTTTTCTAAACGAAATAAGCGAAATCAAATTGTTTTCTTTTTCGATCGAGTTATTTTTTCAGTATTAGCGCGCAGCCGTATTGCAGGGGCACTGTGTGATTTTCTATGCCACGTTCTTGCAATTGCGTCTTCCAACGCTCAAGCGGTACAGCGTACTGTCCATTGGAGAGTAAAACATCGGCTGTCTCGACTTCCTCGTGATCGAAAACATGTATCGTTATTCCTCCGTTCGCGAGAGCATCGAAAGAATTTTGTATCACATCCCATTGTTTTTCTGTCTCGATGAACTTCAAGAGCACATGAGCATAGGTGACATCGAATGGTCCAGAGGGCAAAGGGAGGGTAACATCATGGAGGTAGACATTATCTGCGCCGGTGAGATGTTCGGTAGAAATGTCAAAAGTGGTGATTGCTGCTGGTTTCACAAAGAGTCTCGAAAAGATTTCCTGGTGATATTGGACAAAACGTTTGTCTCCGCAGCCCATGACCCCGACTCTTACGGGGGTACCTGTTTTGGGAAAAGGTATGACTGAAAAAATATTCTGAAGCTCTTCTTCTTTTACTCGTGCTCGTTTTTCAAGCTCCTCATCAGGTAAATCGGCATACTTCTGGTGATATTTGGATAGAGACATAGATTTATTTTGATTGAGAGAAAATAACAAGCAAAGAAGTATTGTCTAGGCTTTCACTTCCTCAGTTTCTTTGTTGATTTCTTTTTTGCGGTGGCGAGATAATTTTTCTTTGTACTTACGCGTTTTCCGGATTTTGTTTCGATATCTTTGCGTGTGCGGCCGGCGACAGCACCGCCGTCCCGAGCGTCTTTCTGAAGTTCTGGGAAACCTTGCGAGTCGCGATCTTGAGAGAGACGCGTAGTCGTCGCTTCGCCGAGCATAGTGAGGATGAGTTCGATATCATCCATGTGGTCACGGAGATTTTCATGTTTCAGTCCTTTGAAATGCTTGTACTCGTCAGCGGCCATGTTGAAGGTGCCGGAGAGAATGTTGTTGGTGAGAATGGCATATTCGAGGCCTTTTTTGGCACCGCGTTTTTGCCACTCATTGGTGAGCGTCTCGCGGACCTCGATGCCGCGCATCCGTTTTTCGATCCAGTTTTCTGGGTAACCTTTGGCGCGGTAGATTTCGCGGGCCCGGTTGGCGGCCAGTTCAGGATTTTCAATCTCCTGCACCCGCTCGTAGCCGACTTTGGCGAGCCAGCGTTTGAATGGTTCGGCTTTAGGGGATGGAATGGACTGGATGATGCGGAATATTCCCTCGGTATTGGCACAGTTAAGCCTTTGTTTTCCACCGCTGGTTTGAATTGAAAGGGGGGTGGCAATTTGCCCCCACCCTTGAGAAAGTTCTGGATCTCTGCGGCGCATGTCCTTAATATATCCATCTGGCTGCACGGAGTCCGTAAGTACAGCAACAACATCAATGATAACAAACCACCATTCATTTTTGTGCCAGGTTTTTCGTATCTGTTTTCCCTCAAAGAGGGCGATTGACGTATTTTTCATAATGGTACGTTTATGAATTACAGCAGTTTATCCTGCTGCCCTTCGGGCATGGCGATGCCGAGGTGCTGATAGCCGGCTTCGGTGACGACGCGGCCGCGCGGAGTGCGAGCGATGAATCCGAGCTGGATGAGGTAGGGTTCATAGACTTCCTCGATCGTCTGCTCTTCTTCGCCGATGACTGAGGCAACGGCGCGGAGACCGGCCGGTCCACCCTTGAATTTTTCGATGATCGCCTGGAGCATGTGGCGGTCTGTCGGCTCGAGTCCAAGCGGATCGATCTCGAAGAGTTCGAGGGCTTCACGCGCGGAAGCGGAGTCAATGGTGTTGGCTCGGTGCACCTGAGCGAAATCACGCACGCGCTTCAGAATGCGGTTGGCCACGCGCGGAGTCTGGCGGCTGGAGCGGGCGATGATTTCTGCTCCGCTCTCGTCGAGCGCGACGCCGAGGATGTTGGCTGAACGTTTGACGATCTTTTTGATTTCTTCTGGTGTGTAGAATTCTAGACGATGTGTTGAACCAAAACGGTTGCGGAGCGGATTGGAGAGTGAACCGAGTTTGGTGGTCGCGCCGATCAGAGTGAATTTCGGCAAATCGAGCTGGATGGTGCGGGCGGAAGGACCTTTGCCGATAATGATATCGAGCTTGTAGTCTTCCATGGCCGGGTAGAGGACTTCCTCGATGGATTTGTTGAGCCGATGGATCTCATCGATAAAGAGGACGTCGCCCGGTTCAAGATTGGTGAGGATGGAACCGAGATCGCCGACTTTCTCGATAGCGGGTCCGGACGTGATGCGGATATTGACACCCATTTCTTTGGCGATGATATGCGAGAGGGTGGTTTTGCCGAGACCGGCTGAGCCGTAGAGGAGGACGTGCTCGATGTTCTCGTTGCGGTGCTTGGCGGCTTCAATAAAAATAGCAAGATTACGCTTGATTTTTTCTTGTCCGATGTAGTCAGCAAAAGACTGTGGACGAAGCGTGTTATCGAAATTCTCTTCTTCAGGCAGAGCAGTAGCTCCGGTGAGGGGAGATGCAGGAGGAATAAAATCAGGGGTTTCGGAAATGAGCATAGCAGGCTTAAAAAAGGCTGAAATAAAGGGAGAAAAGAGATCTGTCTCAAGTAAGCGTACCACATCTTGACAGGAAATCCAAGCCGTGCTATCATCAAAAGTCGTTTTGTCTCCCACTACGGCCAGTCCCCAGACAACTTGCATTTCAGAAGGACCGCTTCATCTGTAGACAATCGGAGGTCTCTATCTTTGCCTCTGATCGCGGGAACTTTTTCCCAGCACCTATTTTGTGCAGGTGCTGAAAGCACAGAAAAATATTGGTCACATCACAGAATAAAGTTGATGGGCAGATTTTTTTTAAGTCGCAATCATTAAGAAGATTGTGGCGCAAAATAGGTGCTGGGTTTGTCCAGATCGGGTAGGGTGGTTTCGGCTGCGCTACGCCTCGACATTGTTCCTTTC
>CAZOKB010000014.1:0-17159 GCA_964580285.1 uncultured Bdellovibrionales bacterium | reverse complement strand
CAGTGCTTGGGAGTCGGGAGTTTTTATTTCCGTCTCTTATTCTTATACTGATCATCCTCTCATTTACAGGATCTCCTCAGGTATTCCGGATGATGGCTGTGGCTATCGGGGTAGGTATTCTTTTGTTTGAATCATGGGAACGAGTCAGGGGAAAAAAATGGAATTTGGACTATATCGCTTTCTTGGCTCTTTTAACAGCCGCTATTTTTGGTGAGTGGCTTTCGGGGGCTGTATTAGCTTTTATGGTGGCAGTGAGTGCTGCCTTGGAATTTTTTGGAACGCACCGAGCTGAAAAGACCTTGCGTGGTTTGTTTGAGAAGATTCCCAAGGAGGTGCTCATGGAGACAGAGAACGGCACGTGTTCGAAACCAATTCAGGCCGTGCAGACAGGAGCTCGCTTTATAGTGAGAACGAATGAAATGGTACCGCTTGATGCTACGCTGCTTTCCGATACGGCGCTGCTTTCAGAAGCCAATCTGACCGGAGAGGTGGAACCGGTCGAATATCGGAAAGCAACATTTGTGAAGAGCGGTTGTGTAAATCTCGGGGTAGCTATCAGTCTTGAGGCCCGAGGAACATTTGAGCATTCGAGTTATCGGAAAATACTCACCTTGGTCGAACAGGGAAAACGTCAGCAATCCCCATTGGTCCGTCTCGCTGAGCGTTCCAATTGGATGTTTACCTTCGTGACGCTTTTTTTGGCGGCGGGAGCACTCGTGGTGTTTCAAGATTGGGAGCGTTTTTTAGCGGTACTCGTTATTGCGACCCCGTGCCCGCTTTTGATTGCTGCTCCGGTGAGTTTTTTGGGTGGGTTAAGCCGAGCGGCTCGTAACAGCATCATTATTAAGAGTCCGACGGTGCTTGAGGCGTTGGCTAAAACAAAGACACTTTTTTTTGATAAGACAGGAACCCTCACTCTGGGTGAGCCGGAACTCAAGAAGATCGAAGTATTGCAATCATCCTATACGGAAAAGGAGGTGTTGGAATTAGCTGCGGCGCTGGAGTGGAGTTCGTTGCATCCGGTAGCTAAGAGTTTAGTCCGTGCCAATGAGGATGGAGGAGGGAGACTGCTTCCGGTGGAACATGGAGAAGAAAGAGTGGGGGAAGGTATTTCCGGGATCATTCAGGGCACAAAATACCATATTGGTAAATCAGCGGCCCTGAATCAGGACGGAGGGATTCTTTCTGAGCTTTCTTCTGAGGGGGTATTAGTAGCTCGATTTTTTTTCGACGATACGATTAAGGAAGATGTTGAAAAGCTTTTCGAGTATTTTCGAACACGTGATTATTCGATTGGTATCTTGACGGGCGATAAGCAAGCGAACGCCCATCGTCTTTTTGGGCGCTTTCGTATTCCGGTCTATGCCGAATGTTCGCCAGCCAATAAATCAACTTTGGTGATGCGTCAGCAGCGAGCTGGGCATTTAGTAGGAATGGTGGGTGATGGTATGAATGATGCACCGGCCTTAGCACTGGCAGACGTAGGCATTGTTTTTTCGGGAACAGAAAATAGCGCTTCGATCGAAGCAGCGGATGTGGCTATCTTAGGGCGTGATGCCTGGAAGATCCGGGATGCCGTGCATATTGGCCGTCGTTCGTATCGGGTGGCTCGGCAGAGTATTGTAATAGGGATCGGGCTCTCTTTTATTGGTATGCTGTTTGCCTTCTTTGGGTTCATTCCTCCGGTGTACGGCGCAGTCCTCCAAGAAATTATCGATGTTGTGGTCATCGTGAATGCACTTCGTTCCACGTATTGATTTTTGTCTCGAAATGAGAGAAAGTAGAAAGCCGCATTGAAAGGAGCTCATCCTTTAGAATTTTTTTCCGCCGATTTCTGAACTCGACCACTCCAAAGCATTACGCCGACAAAATCTCCTGTCCTACTATGCTTCGCTCGTGTCACGGATCTTTTGTAGCGGCGCTCATGCTTGGAGCGGTACCCGACTCTTAGAAAATGGCGATAAAAATGTCTAAAGGATGAACTCCCTGATACTTTTTTGGAATATGAAAATTGCAATGCTTATTTCTGGTGGGGTGGATAGTTCGGTGGCGCTCCGGCGTTTGCTTCAGGCTGGGCATGAAGTACATGCGTTCTATATGAAGATCTGGCTCGAAGATGAACTCCAGTTTCTTGGGGAGTGTCCTTGGGAGGATGATCTGAAATATGTCCGCGCCGTGTGTGAACAGGCGGGGGTCCCGCTCACAGTGGTGCCGTTCCAGAAGGAATATTGGGAACGCGTGGTGTCGTATGTGATTGATGAGGTGAAACAGGGGCGGACTCCGAATCCAGATATGCTTTGTAATGCTCGGATTAAGTTCGGTGCTTTTTATGAGGCGATTGGAAAGGAATATGACAAGATTGCAACGGGACACTATGCCCAAACAGAATGTCTTGTCCGTGATGTGTTTCCCATGCCTGGTTCCTTCGGGGCGCCGTTATTTTCCGGAGTAGGCACGGTTTCCGACGTTTCGTCGGAAGAGCGCAGGAAAATAAGAGCGACCGCTACGCTGGGGCGGTCGTGTGCGCCTGAAGGAATCGGCATGGAAAACAATATCTCGGGTGTCTGGTATCTGAAATGTTCACCTGATCCGATCAAAGATCAGACGTATTTTCTCTCCCAGCTTTCGCAGGAGCAGGTGGTGCAGGCGCTGTTCCCGATCGGGGATTTGAAGAAGAGCGAAGTACGAAAGCTCGCGAAGGAGTTTAATTTGCCGAATGCCGAGCGGAAAGATAGCCAGGGGATTTGCTTCTTAGGAAAGATCGAGTTTGATAAGTTTTTGGAATACTATCTTGGGAAAAAGGAAGGGGATATCATTGACTGGAAAACCGGAAAAAAATTGGGAACGCACGATGGATTCTGGTTCTATACGATTGGGCAGCGGCGGAATATCGGTCTGTCGGGCGGTCCGTGGTACGTGGTTAAGAAAGATCCAGTTGCGAATAGGATCTTCATCTCCAATCACTATCGGAGCGAGGAGATGTTCCGAAATACTTTCGAAGTAGCGGCTCTGAATTGGGTTACGGAGAAGCCGAAGAACAAAGACCTATCAGTCAAAATCCGCCATGGGGAAAAGCACTATGCGTGCCGGATCAGTTTCCTCAAGAACGGGAATGTGAAAGTGAAACTGGTCGATGAAATGGACAAAGGGATTGCGGCTGGGCAGTTCGCGGTTTTCTACGAAGGTGAATATTGTCTTGGTGGGGGCGTTATACTGGAAGCATGATATGCCGTAAAGGTCGCTGTATAAAGGTTGTGAAGAGAAAGGGTACTGAGGTAGTATGGAGCGGAAACAGATAAGTATGTCAATCCGCAAAGAAAAAATAGATTTTTTTGAACGTACGCTCGCTGACTTTTTCCGCAAAGCTGGACGGGAACATTTGCCGTGGCGTAAGCAAGGGATAACGGCATACGAAGTCTGGGTGAGTGAAATCATGTTGCAACAGACCCAAGTGTCGCGAGTGATTGGGTATTACACGAAGTTTCTTCAGCGCTTTCCTTATATTGCAGTGTTGGCACAGGTTACTTGGGAAGAATTCCTTCCGTACTATGAAGGTCTGGGATATTACAATCGAGGGCGCAATATGCTGAAAGCAGCACGGATGGTGGTGTCGCAGCATGGGGGAAAGTTTCCGCGCGAAAGAAAAGCGCTCGAAAAAATTCCGGGTATTGGTCCCTATACAGCTGCTGCGATCATGAGCTTTGCGTATGGTGATGAGCATTTAGCTTGGGATACCAATTTGAAGCGGGTTATTGGACGATTCTTTTTCGGTACTAAACGAGGAGTGACAGATGGGATTTTTTGGGAAGATAAGTTTGAGACACCAAAGAAAAAGCTGAATGCGGCGCTGATGGATTTTGGGAGTAGTCTCTGTACTGGTCGCCCGAAGTGTAATGCTTGTCCGCTCGCGAAGCATTGTCGGTATTATAAAGAGAGGGGCCAGGGAGAAAAGGTGGTATCAAGAAGTGCTGAACGAACAGTGGATTGGGAGAAAGTACAAACATACATTGTGCTTCATGCAGGGCATCGACAGTATTTTTCTGAAAATACTCAGTACTACGAACCTCTCCGGCTTCCTAGGAAACACGCGGTTTCACGGAGCGCGCTCAAGGCTTGGTTTCAAGAACGGTATGGTTTGGTGGTAGCGGTGCGCCCACCTAAAAAAGATGTTGAGCGGGGAGTGATTCTGATTAATGTTCAAATTCTTTCGGGTCAATTTCCTTTTGTAGTGTATTCTCGTCAAGCCTGGCAATCCTTTTTGGAAACTCATTCAGTTGTTGTGAATTGAGTCTCGTGCGATAATATAGGTACCGAGTATGGAATTACGTCATTTCAATACCACTTTCTTTTTCACGCTGCTCCTTTTGGTTGGTGTAGGGGTAGTTTTTCTGTTTGCGCCTTTCTTCACAGCGATCGTGATGGCAGCTATTTTTGCTATTCTCTTTCAGCGACCATACCAGTTTTTTCTGCGCCTGACCCGTTCGCATGCCTCACTGAGCGCTTTCCTTACCTGTTTACTTATGGCGTTTGTTGTGGTCACCCCTATTTTTCTCTCGCTATCTTTTGCGGTGAGCGAGGCGAATGCGCTGTACCACTCGCTGGGGGATCAGACTACCGAGGCTTTGATTGGAAAGTTTTTTCAGAATGCCGAACATATTCCTTTGATCGGACCTTTCTTTAATTCAGAAGCGCTGAATGCCGGTACTGTAATGGCGGATATCGAAAAGGTAGGGAAGAATATTTTGGTACTCATTCAGGCCGCCTATCAGGGTGTGGCGAGCTTTCTTTTTTGGGTCTTCGTTATGTTCTTTTCGCTCTACTATTTTTTGGTGGATGGCAAGCGGGCGTTGGGCTATCTCATGCGCATGAGTCCGTTGCGTGATGAGCACGACAAGCTGCTCATGGATAAGTTTGTGGCTATGGGCCGAGCGACTATGAAAGGAACGCTTTTGGTGGGTCTGGTGCAAGGAGTCCTGGGAGGTCTTATGTTCTGGATAACGGATATCCCTTCTCCGATTGTTTGGACCCTGATCATGATTATCTGTTCTATTATTCCTGTGGCTGGAGCGGGACTGGTCTGGGTGCCCGCTGGTATTATCCTGCTTCTGTTAGGAGATGTTTGGCAGGGGTTGTTTATTCTGGGTGTTGGTACAGGAGTTATCTCTACCGTAGATAATATTCTGCGGCCTAAGTTGGTTGGAAAAAATACGCATATGCATCCGCTCCTGGTTTTTTTCGCTTCATTGGGTGGAATTATTGCTTTTGGGTTGCCGGGTTTTATTATCGGTCCGGTGATACTTGCTCTCTTCCTCGCTCTTATGGAGATTTATGGGCTCGAATTCAGTCGTGAACTCAAGCACTTTAATGCCGCGAAAACTGGAGCATGAATACCGGCTGGCAGCATGTATTAGTTTCCTGGGATCCGGTCGCATTCTCGATCGGTTTTTTTACCATACGTTGGTATGGGGTGTGTTTTTTGCTGGGTGTGGCGGCAGTGTGGTTTTGGCTTAGGTTTTTTCAGCAAAGAGATGGGTGGTTGGAATCTCAGGAAACTCTTGAACAAGTCTTTGTAACAGTGCTGGTAGGAGCTTTGTTAGGGGCTCGGTTGGGATATGTTTTTGTGTATGCTCCAGCTTATTTTTGGCAGTATCCGTGGGCTATTCTTTCGCCTTGGGATCCGCTCACGGGACAGTACACTGGTCTTTCCGGACTCAGTTTTCATGGAGCTCTCCTGGGGGCGAGCGTGGCTTTGTGTGTATGGGCTCGTATACAAAAACTCCCTCTTTTGTTATGGGCAGACAGAATATCTGTCGTGCTGCCACTCGGAATTTTTTTCGGACGTCTGGGAAATTTTCTCAATGGCGAACTCTGGGGGCGTCCAACGGATGTAAGGTGGGGTGTGTATTTTCCGCATGCTGATGTTCTGTTGAGACACCCTTCGCCTCTGTACGAAGCTGGAGGGGAAGGGTTGGGTTTATTTTTGGTCATGCTCTGGCTCAGGCGGTATATTCCCGAGGGTTCCGGACAACGGGCTGGGTCCTTTCTGGTGGGGTACGGAAGCATCCGTTTTCTTTTGGAATTTTTTCGGGAACCTGATCAAGGTATTGGGTACCTTACTTGTGGATTCACCCTTGGACAGCTTCTTTCTTTAGGGCTGGTTGTTTTAGCTGTGTTGTGGCTTATCTGGCGGAGGCAGAGAGAAAATATGGTATACTAAACAAACTGCTTATTACCAAACGAAGTGAGTAAAATGAAAGTTCACTTTTGTTTTCGAGCGAGTGCGGGTAAAATCAGGGTACATACCCTACAGTTTGCTCTGGGGTCACCCGTTATAAAGAAACTTCCATGGAAAAGAAATACATCGTTTTTGGCGCAAGTCTTATACTCCTGATAGGTGGCCTGGTGTATTGGGGGATGCGTGATGGAAAAGATACGACTCGCGATACTGCTTCTTTACCCACCGAAGGGATGGTTTTGTATTGGGGCGATGGCTGCCCACACTGCAAGAAAGTAGAAGAATATCTTGAAACCAATCATATTGCCGAAAAGGTGAATTTTACCAGAAAGGAAGTCTGGCATGATCGTGCGAATGCTAAGGAAATGGAGCGTCGGGCTCAAGCTTGTGGGGTGGAATTGAGCCAGATGGGAGTGCCATTTCTCTACTCGAATGGGAAGTGTTTTATGGGGGAGCCTGATGTTGAGAAAGAATTTGCTACGCAGGCAGGTATAACCCCGGAAGCAGCTCCGGAGAATGGAAATACAAATCAATAGAATTCACATGGATATTCAATCGCCGCGGAGAGGCATGGATGGTGTTCGTCCGCTCGTTCGCCCAGTTCTTCAACGAGCTCCCCAGCCTTCCGTGCAGCTAGTCTCACAAATGAACCAAACACCTTTTCAGCAGCGCATGCTGGATGGTGTGGTGGTGGCCAAAAAATCAGATATGGCAGCGCTGCCGTCAGGTCGCGAGCGTGTTTATGTATGGGCTAGAAAATTCGTGGTGACCATGAGAACTCGTGTGCAGGGCTGGTGGCAAGGGAAAATTCCCCGGCTCAAGGCAGTCCGGTGGTCATTCTCTCCTTCCCCACGTCAGGCTTTTTATCTTTCCTTGGTAGGAGGAGTAGCTTTCGGTGTTTTTGTAACCGCCTTTTCCTTTATGCTTTTTGATCATGGCGTATCGGCTCAGTCAGATGTTCAGACGGTTACAGCTACAGCAATAGAATCTCCTGAGTTGCCAACGAGTCAGGTTTTTCCAGAAAACCAGAGTGTAGAAGCAGGAACGCAAGAGGATGTTTTTCTGGAATACTTCAGTGAAGCGGCGGAAGAGGAGTATCGGGCCAAGATTACTGACATGGTCAAAGGGTATCCGATTGAAGCGATGTTGCCGTATATCTTTGAACAGGACCGAACCGTAGCCGCCTTTCTTATTGGCATTGCTAAGAAAGAGAGCAACTGGGGAAAGCGAGTGCCAGTACTTGAAGGCCAGGATTGTTTCAATTATTGGGGGTATCGAGGGGTGCGGCGGCTTATGGGGACGGGCGGACATACTTGTTTTAATAGCCGTAAAGATGCGGTGGATACGGTAGCGCGGCGCATTACTACTTTAGTGTACTCGGAACGGTTGAATACGCCTGAGAAGATGATTCTGTGGAAATGCGGTTTTTCTTGCCAGGGCCACAGCCGTGAAAGCGTGAAAAAATGGATCAGTGACGTGGATATGTATTTCAGTCAGCTGGACGAAGAAGGATATTGACGTACTCGGATGTTTTTGCTATACTGCCAGTGCACAGTAAGGGGAGAAGTCTGGTTCGCGAAAGCGGGCTTTTTTTCTTGAAAGGACCGGTTTTTGGATCGTATTTTCGCGGAGTAGAGTAGTAATTAAGTGATAATAAATTGAATCGGTTAATAAAGCATACTATGTCAAAACAGACAGGAGCAGAACCGGTGGATGCCGGAGAAAGCCTTTCGGGGCGGTTAGGAGAATTCGGAAGTGCGGTTATGCAGATCGCAGACGAAAAGGGCCTCTCAAAAGAGCGTGTATTGGAAGTGGTTGAGGCTGCTTTAGCTGCCGCGTATAAGAAGGATTATGGTAAGAAAGGACAGGTTATTAAGGCCGCCTTCGATGAAGTCTCAAAAGAAGCAGCTTATTTTTTGGTGAAAGAAGTGGTTGATGAAACCACGCGTGAGTTTGTGGAAGAGGAAGAAGGAGAAGAGGGTGTTGCAGCATCTCAGCCTGAAGAACCAGCCGAGGGGGATGAAGAACGTCTCCCACGGTACAATGCCGAGCGGGATCTGACTTTGGAAGAAGCTCAGTTGCTGAAGAGTGATGCCAAGATCGGCGATGTTTTGGAATTACCTCTTGAGGCGCATGAAGAATTTGGTCGTGTGGCAGCACAGACCGCCAAGCAGGTAGTTATTCAGCGTATTCGCGAAGCGGAACGCGAAACGATGTACGAAGAGTATAAGGAAAAAGAAGGCCAGGTAGTGAATGGTATCGTGCAGCGTATCGAAGGCCGCAATATTTTTATCGATCTTGGGAAGTCCATTGGCGTGCTGTTTCCATCGGAACAGGTGGAAGGTGAGAATTATCGGATCGGCCAGCACGTGAAAGTATACCTCGTACGAGTAGAGGCAGATACGCGCGGACCGGGATTGCTTTTGTCTCGTACTCACCCAGAGATGGTGCGCCATCTTTTCTCGCTGGAAGTGCCAGAAATTTTTACCGGTACCGTTGAAATCAAAGCCATTGCTCGCGAAGCTGGTTCTCGGACCAAGATCGCTGTCTCAACCTCAGAAGAGGGCGTTGATCCCATTGGATCTTGCGTAGGACAAAAAGGAACCCGCGTACAGGCAGTGATTGATGAATTGGGAGGTGAGAAGATCGATATCATTGAATGGAACGATGACGCGAAGAAATTTATTACCGCGGCTCTTTCGCCGGCCAAAGCGTTGTCTGTAGAACTCTTTGAGGAGGAAAAGCGGGCGCTGGTGAAGGTACCTCAGGACCAGCTTTCACTGGCTATTGGAAAGCGCGGACAAAACGTACGTTTAGCTGCTAAGTTGTCGGGCTGGAAGATTGATGTTACGAGTGATGAAGAAACGGGGGCAGCGCCTGAAGTTGCTCAAGAGGATGCTGAGACCGAAAGTATCGCTGAGCCGGTTATCGAAGCGGAACCGGAAGAGAAGATGGAAGAATAAGTATATGTGCTATGGCGTACGGATTTTGAGGATCTCTTTATAAAAAATATTAAGTGCAGCGCTTATGAATCTGTGGCATGAAGTTTCTTGCGGGAAGGATGTTCCTAATATCATCAATGTGATTGTAGAGATCCAGAAAGGGTCAAAAAACAAGTACGAAATCGACAAAGACACCGGTTTGATCAAACTGGATCGGGCCATGAAGACGAGCCAGGATTATCCTTTTGATTATGGTTTTGTCCCGCAGAGCCTCTGGGAAGATAATGATCCCCTCGATGTCGTCCTACTGACTACCTCGCCGTTAGTTCCGGGTATTCTTGTGGAAGCTCGGCCAGTAGCGGTCATGCGCGTGATTGATTGTGGCGAAGGGGATGACAAGATCATTGCCGTACCGAAGAGTGACCCGCGTTTTGATGATGTAGTGAACTTGGATGATATTAACAAACATACGATCAAGGAGATCCAGCACTTTTTTGAGACCTACAAGGCGATTGAGGGGAAAAAGGTAGTTGTGAAAGGTGTGGGGAAAAAAGCGGATGCGATTGCGACGGTGAAGAAAGGTCTCAAGATGTACAAGGAAAAATTTGGAAACAAGTAATGAGTAACTTATAACGAGTTACATAAAGCATGTGTATGGATATTGTTGTAAAAAAGCTCCCACAGTCTCGTGCTGAGATACATATCACGCTTACTTGGGATGAATGGAAGCAAGAAATAGATCACGCCGCAGAGCATATGGCCAAAGACGTGAAAATCCCAGGATTCCGTCCGGGCAAGGTGCCTCGCGATGTGTTGGAGAAGCGTTATGGCAAAGAAACTCTCCTGATGGAGGCCGCCGAACATGCGGTGTCTCATGCGTATGTGCGGGCGCTCGAGCAGGAGAAGATTAATGCGATCGGCCAGCCGGAAGTGAAGCTCGAAACTGTCAAAGAAGGCGAGCCGCTCATCTATGCGATCACAACGGCGGTGATGCCGGAGGTGAAGTTGGCTGAATGGAAGAGGGCTGTCAAGGAGGCTAACGCGGCTCATGCCAAGAAGATGGCTGTGCTCGCGGTTGAGCCGAAAGAGATCGAGGACGAATTGAACCGACTCGCGACGATGCGAGCAAAGTTCGTGACCGTCGCGCGTAAGGCACAGCTCGAAGACAGCGTGGAGGTTGATTTCGAGGTCAAGCAGGATGGTGTCGTGATTGAAGGCGGGAAGAGCGAGAAGCACCCGCTCGTGCTCGGTAAAGGGGTTTTTATCCCCGGCTTCGAAGAGGGAATCGTCGGTATGCAGGAGGGTGAGGAGAAAACAATGACGCTTGCGTTTCCAAAGGACTATCATGCAACGCATCTGGCGGGAAAACCAGCTGAATTCGCTGTGAAGCTACGGTTGGTGCAGGAGCGTCAGATCCCGGCTATCGATGACGAATTTGCGAAGAGCCTCGGTTCTTTTGAGACGCTGGAAGCTTTCAAGAAGACGCTTGCGGAAGGTATTTTGGAAGAGAAGAAAAATAAAGGTAAGGAAGAGGGTCGGACGGCTATCCTCGATGTGTTGGTCAGCAAAGCAACTATCGAATTCCCTGAAATCCTGGTAGCTGAAGAGATCAACCGTATGACGCAGGAATTCCAGTCTCAGGTCGAGATGATGGGTATCCCATTCGAGCAGTACCTCGAGCATACCAAGAAATCCCTGGAGGATCTCCGGAAGGATTGGGACGAGCAGGCGAAGAAGCGGCTTTCAGCGGGCATCATTCTGGAGAAGCTCGCGGACGAGGATGAGATCGAAATCGATTCGAAGGAGGTCGAGGAAGCTATGAATCAGACGCTGCAGTACTACAAGCGGATCAAAGATGCCGAAAAGAACATTGATCTCGAACGACTCTACGCTTCGACACGCGGACGCCTCCGCAACGAGAAAGTCTTCGAGATGCTCGAGAAACTGTAAGATAACACGCGTTGTATCTGTGTGCTTCCGGACTGCGAAAGAGATTTCTTCCGCCGCCCGAGACTTCCGAGGCGATAGCAAGGAAAAATCTGCTTTCGCAGTCCGGAAGACCTGTGAAGACAAAGTATCGCCGACGTCGCCATAACGCAGAAGAAAAAAGATATTTCCCCGTTGCATTCCCCTCCGGGAGCGCGCTCGCTCCGCCCAGCGGCCCCACTCATTCTTTGTTCATCCCCGCTCTTTCCGTCCTTCGGCCGGAAAACCGGCCCGCTTTGGATGAAAAGCGGCTCCCGGAAGGAAATGACAACAGGGAAATATCGCGCATCTGCAATGTTTTTGCTTATTTAGTAGAATACGTCTATGCACAACAACTATCTTGTACCGATGGTCGTAGAAAAAACGAATTTTGGAGAGCGAGCGTATGATATTTATTCACGCTTGCTGCTTGATCGCATTGTTTTTATCGGATCACCTATTGATGATGGTGTGGCTAATACTGTTGTCGCCCAGCTTCTTTTTCTCGATTCTCAAAATCCGAAAGAAGATATCAAGATGTATATCAATAGTCCGGGTGGATCGGTGACGGCGGCCTTGGCGATCTACGACACGATGCAGTACGTGAAGGCCGATGTACAGACGATTTGTGTTGGGATGGCGGCTTCGGCCGCGGCACTCCTTTTAGCCTCAGGAAAAAAAGGAAAGCGTATGGCATTACCGAATAGCGAAGTGATGATTCATCAGGTTTTGGGTGGTGCGCAGGGGCAGGCGACGGAAATCGATATTCATGCCCGGCATATACTCCGGACCCGCGATCGGCTCAATAAGATCTTGGTGAAACATACGGGCCAGAAGCTCGTAAAGATTGAGCGGGATACGGAACGGGACTACTTCATGTCGGCTGAAGAAGCCGTGAAGTACGGTATCGTGGATCGAATGATCAGCTAAGAGTGTTGTTCGTAGCAGACATCAAAAAATACCCTTAAGAGGGTATTTTTTTGTCTTTCTTTTCTATTGTCAAGTGCAGTGAGTACAACGAAAGTTTACTGTTGTTTTCGAGCGAGTGCCGGTAAAATCAGGATCAATGCCTGTTATTTTTTCCACACTAAACTCTGACAAGAGAGTACAGCACCGGAAAGGGTTCTTCCTATGAGTCCATTTGAGGAGCACGCTGAACCTTCGTTCACAATAGTATTAAGTTGAATGAGTCCGGTAGAAAGGTTTCCGGTAAGACCAAGGGAAGCTTGTTTTACTTGATCAACATCCACTGTATTCAAAGGTCCGGACATATTGCCTCGTGGAGCTGAAGTGATCGGGTTGATCCAAGCTTCTGCGAAATGCAGTGACGAACCTATCAGAAAGCCAATACTGAGAATGCTAGATACGAAAATAAGATGCTTCTTCATATCTCTGTCTTAAAGTTGCGTGCATTTATAAACGAACCACTGCCCGCCTCTTCCGTACCCGTTTGTTTCTTTGCATAAGCTATCCACTCTAGAACATCTTCCAGTGCCAGCGTAAGTAAATACGTCTCCTACCTGAGTGCGCAACGGGTGCCAATCTCCGGACGAACATAATGGTACGGCCAGTAAGCAGGTCGTACATAATGTACTGTAATTATGTACCCATACGGGGGCTGTAATACTTGCCTCCTGATACGTCCAAACCAGATTTTGACAGGCAAGTATTTTTCCAATAGTATCTCTGGCTATGAGTCCATTGGAGGGGCAGGGAGTACCTTCAACAACTACCGTGTTTAATTGGACTAATCCGGAAGCCAGATTCCCAATAAGACCCAAAGAGGCATTCTTCACCTGATCGAAAACTCCGGTATTAATTGGCCCGGCCACATTACCACCAGGAGCAGAGACGCTCGGGTTGGTCCAGGCTTCCGCAAACTGAATCCCAACGCCTACGATAATCCCTAATACCACGACTTTTCCCCAGTACAGGCTGGAGTGTACGAGTTTCCGCATAACAGTACGCTTTTTATGTTAGAAAATCTTGATTTTAGTTTACTCTCTCTCTCTCTCTCTCTTACACAATCAAGAGAAAAAACTCAAGCTGACATCTTTGGAAATTTTTCCTACCGGTATTCCGTGACGATCGTAGAAAATTGTGTACAGGAAATAACGGGTACATTTAGCGTCGATCGTAAGTATATGTACCAATGTAAGAGGAAGAGGAAAGAAAAAAGCACCGAGTAGAAAATTCTGGGTGCTTTTGAAATCAAGGGTAGATCAATGATTGGAAGACTTGTGAAACTAAAAAATGAGAAAGCCAAGAGGCTGGGTTACTGCATGATCTTGAGGAGGCTCGCGCCGTTCATTTCATCTGGTTTTTTAATACCCATAAGATCGAGAATGGTCGGGGCGACATCAGAGAGGAGGCCGCGGATTTCGTTCTGTTCGCGGACCATTTCATCAGCGGATTTTTCGCGGTGATTGTCAGGTGCAATGAACCAAAGAGGGATAGGATTAGTGGAATGTTCGGTATCAATCTCACCAGTCTCAACATTTTTAAGTTCTTCAGCATTGCCATGATCAGCTGTGATGAAGAGAACGCCTCCGCGCTTGAGGACAGCTGGAATAAGCAGCGAAAGGCTCTTATCCGCCGCCTGACAGGCGATAATAGTCGCTTCTTCGTTTCCGGTGTGACCGACCATGTCGGCGTTCGCATAATTGACGAGGACAAAGTCGTATGCGTCCTGCTCGAGCGTCTCTATGAGTTTCTCAGTTACCTGGGGAGCGCTCATCTCAGGCACTTCATCGAAATGAGAAACCGTTGGTGAGGGGATGAGCATGCGATCTTCACCGGGAAAGGGCTTTTCTTTGCCGCCGTTAAAGAAGTAGGTGACGTGGGCGTACTTTTCAGTTTCGGCAATACGAAGCTGTTTTTTACTGGCGAGTGATAGGGTTTCGCCGAGACTATTCCGTACTTCTTCAGGAGCAAAAGCAATGTGCACTGGCAGATTGCGCTCGTATTCCGTCATGGTGACAAAGAAGGTATCAATATATTCTCGATTGAAACCATCAAAATCCCGAATCACGAAAGCTTTGGTGAGTTCTCGAGCGCGGTCTTCGCGGAAATTAAAGAAAACGATAGCATCATCATCGGTGATCGGCGTGAAAGGATGCTTATCAGAAGTGATAATAGTGGGTTCGATGTACTCGTCGGTAATGCCCTGATTATAGGATTTTTCTAACGCAATCAAAGGATCTTCAGCTTTCTCGGCTTTGCCTTCCGTTAGCATGCGGTAGGATTTCTCGATGCGGTCCCAGTTGTTGTTGCGGTCCATGCTAAAATTTCGGCCTGAAAGACTAGCAATAGTACCTATTCCGATCAATTTCGTTTCACGGTCGAGCTCTTTGATATGCTGGATGCCGGAAGTAGGGGGCGAATCACGGCCATCAGTAAAGGCATGAATGAAAACCTGATCGAGACCTTCTTGTTTTGCCAAACGCAGAATAGCTGCCAGGTGTTCACGGTGGGCATGCACAGCGCCAGAACTCACGAGACCCATAACATGCAGGTGACTCCCTTTTTCCTTCACGTGACTGATAGCTGCAAGCAAAGCTTCATTTTTGTAAAACGTACCATCTTGAATGGAAAGGGCGATGCGGGGGAGGTTCTGATAGATGACTCGTCCGGCCCCCATAGTCATATGACCTACTTCGCTGTTACCAGAAGTATTCCAGGGGAGGCCAACGGAAATTCCCGATGCCTGCAAAGTGGTCATCGGGTAGAAGCGGTTGAGTTTATCAAAAGTGGGCAAAGTGGCTTCGCGGATGGGGTTGCCGGCAACATTATTGGAAAGACCCCAGCCATCGAGTACCACCAGAACTACGGGGCGGTAAGACATTTTTGTTTTGTTGACAACGGTTTCACTTTTCAGAATAGCATGGATCGTGCTTTGACAAAAGGCGCTTTTCCGACCTATACTGAGCGTGCATCTAATTTTTTGATTCTAACCGCGTTCTGGCAGAATCGGATGCTTTTTGGAAGAGAATGAAATTATAGGGATGAAATCATTTGTTCATCAATACACACCATCAATTTTACCCGATATCTTATCGGATTTCTTTCCATCGCGCATACGGAAGTAGGTATTTTTACTTGTCTGTCGGCCACATGCGGTGATCTCGTATGTTAGACATAGCTAATGTGTTTCTTGGTATCGTTCTCCTTGGCGGAGGGGCGGTGGTAGGTTATTTCATCCGCCAGAATCTCGCTAAAAAGCAACTCGAAACTGCCGAAGGTCAGGCAGCAAAAATTCTTGGTGAGGCCGAGAAAAAGGCAGAGGAGGCTGTTCTTGAAGCAAAGAAGCGGTCGGTAGAAATTCTTGAAGAAGCCAAGAAAAACGAAAAAGAGCGGGAGCAAAAGCTGGTCCATCAGGAAGCTCGTGTAGAGAAGCGTGAAGAACAACTGGAACGAAAGCACCAGGAGTTGGAAAAGCATGAGGAAACCCTGATGCAGAAGGCAGAGGGTATCAAAACTCTGAAAGAAGAGGTTGAGAAGCTGAAGGCGGATGAATTAGTACGCTTGCAGCAGATCTCTGGTTTGACGAAAGAGGAAGCGGTGGAACGCATGTACAAGGCCGCTGAAGAAGAGAGTAAAGATGTGCTCGTGAAGCGCCTCTCCAAGCTTGAACGAGAGAATGCCGAAGAACTCGAAAAGCGAGCCCTTTCTATTATGGGAACGGTTATTCAGAAGTATGCACGTTCGCATGTTTCTGAATTTACGACCTCTACGGTACAGATTCCGTCGGATGAAGTGAAGGGAAAAATTATTGGTAAGGAAGGACGCAATATTCGCGCACTTGAGAAGGAAACCGGAGTGGAACTTATTGTGGATGATACACCGGAATCCGTCATTATCTCTTCGTTTGATCCAGTCCGCCGAGAAATCGCTCGGATCGCTCTGGAAAAGCTGATTGAAGATGGACGTATTCACCCGGCCCGCATCGAAGAGGCGGTGGTAGAGGCCAAGAAAGAGATTGACCAGAAGATCCGTGAAGCTGGTGAGGCCGCTGCCTACGATGCTGGCGTGGCCGGGCTGCACCCGAAGCTTCTCTATATTCTTGGACGCCTACGCTATCGCTACAGCTATAAGCAGAATATCCTCCTTCATTCTTTGGAAGTTTCCTATCTTTCTGGAGCTATTGCTGCGGAGTTGGGGGCTAATGTGGCAGTCGCAAAGAAAGCGGGACTCCTGCATGATATCGGTAAGGCGGTAGATCATGAGATTGAAGGAACGCATGTGAAAATCGGTATGCGAATTCTTGAGAAATTCAATATTGGTCAGGACGTGATTGATGCCATGAAGTGCCATCACGATGAGTACCCGCACGAAACTATTGAAGCCTTTATCGTAACAGCTGCTGATGCTATCTCCGCTTCACGACCAGGAGCGCGCAAGGAAACAGCTGAGAAATATATCAAGCGACTCCAGGAACTCGAGGCATTAGTCAATTCGTTCCCGCAGGTAGAGAAGTCTTTTGCGATTCAGGCGGGACGAGAAGTGCGTATTTTTGTGAATCCGGAAAAGACGGATGATCTAGGAGCGATGAATCTGGCGAGGGACATTGCAAAACGTATCGAAGAAGAGCTACAGTACCCGGGAGAGATTCGTGTGAATGTGTACCGTGAGACACGCGCAGTGGAATACGCACGGTAGCCAGAGAGTTAAGGTATATTGTGGCTTGAAAACGACGAAAGTAAGTGCTAGAAAAAACCGGATACTCCCCGGTTTTTTCGTTGTGGAGACATTCTTTTTTAAGAGGAAAAGAAAGTAAAGAGCATCTTGTAAGAGGCGGGTATACATGCGATTGGGGTGAATACCTTTTATTCAAGCCAAAAGAAACTTGCATATTTTGAGAAAGGGCTTACAATAGCGAAAAGGAGGGGGTAGGATAACTTGCGCTTTTCCCAGGACCTGTTACGGTAAAGGGGGAAAACAGCATAAACTAGGAAGGTAGGTGAGAATATGCAAAACGTAAACAAAGATACGCTCGTTCATGAGATCATGGATAAGAC
>CAZOKB010000013.1:0-21103 GCA_964580285.1 uncultured Bdellovibrionales bacterium | reverse complement strand
AGCTGACGCCGGTACGCATCAATTTTCTGCCTCAGGCGCTCAAGTTCATCCCGCGTTTTCAGCGTACTAATAATACCCGTATATGTTTTTCCATCGGTACGATTTATAATAGCCACCCGACCAAGCGGCCGATACCGACTCTCCGATGGATCTGCCTTAATATCTTCCAGGACCACATCCGCGGTCGCAACCCGAGTTTCCGGTGAAATTTCTGGGATCATACCGATCTTATTTCCCGCACTTGTGGTTTCCAAAAAACAGTACCCTGAAGAGGCATAGTTTGAGTATGTTTTCGGACACTGTACACCAACGGCCATATGGTTATCTTGAGGATCTGGAAAAAGGAGAATGGCAACACCATAACCAAGCTCTTGAAGAAGACGATATGCGAGATAGCTTTTGTCTTGACAGACCCCCTTTTGGTCGTACAGGACTTCATATGGATAGGTTGTTTTTTCCGCTATTCCGGACTGCCCAGCCTGCCGCCGATCGGTCTTCGCCTGATCATAGGGGATAGCCTGTACAAAAGCAGCTACGAATTCAACTATCTGATCATCAGACAATCCTCGTTGCCGCCCCAATACCCGCAATTCCTGAGCTAAGCGGGACACAGTGTCATCACCCTCTACCGGTGTAAGAAAGAGCGTATTGAGTTTGGCCCACCATACTTGATCCTGCTCACTCCCCTCTTCCAGAGATACCCCTGTGGGTAAAGTTTGGTAAAAATGATCATACGAAGCATACAACGTCTCATCTAACTCATACTGTTTTCCTTGATACGACCATGTGAAACGCCTTGTCTGCGACCCTTCAGCTGCTGGCAGCACAGGCTTTTCTGGATTATGCAGGGTTGAAAAAAACCGATTTTCAAGAGATGACCTCATCTGAAGCCAGACTGTTTTGGGGACAATATTTAAAAATACCCCCGCCGTAAACACAATCACGCCACACGCGCTCAACCACCACAGCGCTCGTACGAGTCCGCTCCCACAAAAACACCGGTATGGTGCACGACGAAACATCATCATAAAAACTAGAGACACGTTTCACTCAATTCAAACACTTTACGCTTACTGGTAGCACCTGATTTCAAAACAAGACATGTAGGCGCACACCCAAGATGTTTCGCCAATACTTTCACAACGGCCCGATTGGCTTTCCCTTCTACCGGTACCGCTTTTACAGAGACAACGAAATGCGTCTGATCCAAACTAGTTACTTTCTCTTCTTTGGCGTTGGTTTTGACTGTCACAAAAATACGCATACTCTCCTGTATATTTTACACCTCTTTCAGTCCCAGTTTTTTTATCCGCGAAGCTATGGCTCCCGGTTTCCTCCCCAACTCTACCGCCATATCTTTCATCCGCGTTCCTTTATTGAAAAGTTTCATGAGACGAGCTTCTTCCTCCTTTGTCCAGGGGCGATACGCGTTCTGATGCGTTTCTCTCAACTGTTCAAGCGGTGTCTCCGGTTTGTTTTGCTGGTAACCAACGAGATATTTCTTACCCCCCCGCACCTTGCCACCACAGAGAAGAATGAAGTTCTTTTCGAGCGCTCGATACTGTTCAGGGGGAAGCGCAGCTAACGCATCTTCTGCTTCGCGTGAAGCAGCCCGAAACACACGGTCTTCTTTGAGTACAGCAGGATGCACTTCGAGAGCCCGCGCATTCACTCCCACCAGGTGCACCCCCGAAAGCCGGCGCACTCTCGAAAGTGCCACATAGCCTTGCCCAAATTCAAACGTTTGTGACAAATCCATAACAGCAGCGTCCAAACTCACGCCCTGACTCTTATGTATGGTCATAGCCCAAGCCAATCGCAAGGGCAACTGAGTAACCTTAGCGAACACTTCATCCCCCTCCGCCACCATCCATTCCATGGGCTCAACCACAATACGTTTACCCGCATATGTTCGAACCACCGGAAAGTGTTTCGTTCCCTCGAAACCGATGACGGTACCCAAGGTCCCGTTCACATAGCCTTCATTTGGATTATTTTTGGTAAACATCACTGCCGCCCCCTCTTTCAGTTCCAATCGTTCCGGTGAAAGACACCCTCGCTTAAGAGCAGCCACCAATGTATCCGGGCCACGCTCTGCCATGACAAAACGGTAGGTTTTTCCGGCCAACTTGCGGAGCTCCGTCTGATTGATATGATCCACATCAATATTGTGCGAAAATAAGCGAGTCATTTCATCCGGAAGTTCATCCTCTCCGATCAAACGATCCTCAAGGTGTCGACGGTAGGTATCGTTCCAGGTGCCTGAACGGATAGCCGCCAACAGTTTAAGAAAAACATCGTCCTCCTGTCGGTGCTGTTCCGTCAGGTAACAGACTTTAAAATTGAGCCAGAGCCAGGCATCTGATTCAAAAGCGAAGCGCGAAGCCTGCTCTTTATTCGCGACTGGCGGTAACTGAAAAAAATCACCGACCACCACCACCTGCAGCCCTCCAAAAGGGAGGTTCCCCTTGCGCACCTTCCGGCAGACCCGTTCAATCAGATCAAAAACACTCCCATCTAACATGGAAATTTCATCAATAATCAGCACTTTGGCTTTTTTAATCCGTTTGGCGACATAGCGATTCTCAGCGATATCCGCTATCGTCTCTTCATCGATCTGACGTGCAATACCAATACCGCTCCATGAATGAATCGTCACACCATGAATATGCGTAGCGGCAATACCGGTCGAAGCGGTCACCGCAAAATCAATCCCGTGTTCCTGGAGATAGCGAGTGTATTGATTGATAGTATGCGTTTTTCCTGATCCCGCCTCCCCCGTCAAAAAGACGTGCGCACCGGTCTTGAGAATCGCCAAGGCCTCATCCTGAGTCATAGAACCTGTCTGTCTGAAAAATCAATGCAGCGTACGCGGGTGATCGCGCTCGTAAATGATACGATCAATCCGGTCGAGTCGTTCCTCATCTTCTTCATCCTCTCCTTCCACGATAGTATCCCGGATCACGTTCGGATTCACTACTGGTTTCCCCGGCTCATCTTCAGGCGTTCTCGGTACTTCTTCCGGTGTCTCTTCCGACACCGGCTTTTCGTCTGTTCTTCCTATTATAAAAAAAGGTGTTTTTTCTTGCATAGCGGTCATATTACAGATTCTCTCTTATTATACACGCTTTGAAAAAAGCCTGTCAGACAAAGAAAAAACCCTGGGGAGTTTTATGTCCCCAGGGTAGTGCGTCATAACCACTACAGTACTTCGTTAGCGTAATCCGCCAAACGCGAACGTTCACCGCGCTGAAGGATAACGTGTCCACCATGTTTCCATCCCTTGAAGCGATCAACGACATACGTAAGACCAGACGATCCTTCCGTAAGGTACGGCGTATCGATCTGCGCCAAGTTACCCAGCAGCACCATCTTCGTACCCGGACCCGCCCGAGTAATGAGGGTTTTCGCCTGCTTCGGCGTCAGGTTCTGCGCCTCGTCGATGATGACATACTTCTTGATGAAGGTGCGACCGCGCATGAAGTTGAGCGACTTGATCTTGATCCGTGAACGAATCAGATCTCGGGTTGCCGCTCGCCCCCATTCGCCACCATATGGCTTATCACCTCCCCCATCATCATCAGCCACATGATTGAGTACGTCGAGATTATCTTCGAGCGCCCCCATCCACGGAGTCATCTTTTCCTCCTCGGTACCGGGCAAGAAGCCAATATCTTCGCCCACCGGGACAGTGACACGAGTCATGATAATTTCGCTATAAAGCTTGGTCTCTAATACCTGAGCAAGGCCGGAAGCCAGGGTCAGCAAGGTCTTGCCGGTACCGGCCTGGCCGAGGAGGGTGACGAAGTCGATCTCCGGGTTCATGAGCAGGTTCATGGCGAAATTCTGCTCCCGGTTGCGGGCGGTGATGCCCCACACGGCGTTCTTGGGATGGGTGTAATCAACCAGGGTTTCAAGGACAGCGGTGCGGCCGGCGGTTTCCTTGACGATGGCGGCGAAGCCATCGCCCTCCAGCCAGACGAACTCGTTAGCGAAGAGGCTCGGGCAGAGCGGCCCCTTGATCCTGTAAAAGGTCCTGGTGTCCCGCTTACCGGATTCCATGTCCTGGCCATGCTTCTCCCAGAAGTTATCGGGGAGGGCGCGGGTGCCGGCGTAGAGAATGTCGGTATCCTTGAGTACCTTGTCGTTGAAGTAATCCTCCGTTGGCAAGCCCAAAGAACGGGCCTTGATGCGCATATTGATGTCTTTCGACACCAAAATGACCGAGCGCTTAGGATGCTTGCGTTGCAGATGGATGACCACCGCCAGGATTTGGTTGTCCACCTTGGAGGTAGGCAGGGCCGGCGGTAATTCGGAACTGATGGCCTCGGTCTGCAACAAGAGACGACCACTGGCCAACTTGCTTGAGGGTTCGAAGAGGGGGATACCCTCCTCGATATTGTCCTCACCGTGAGCCAGCAGGTCATCCAAAGTACGAGAAACCTGACGGGCGTTGCGGGCGATTTCCGACATACCACTCTTGTGGTTATCCAGTTCCTCCAGGGTCATAATAGGAAGAAAGACGTCGTGCTCTTCGAACCGGTAGAGGCAGGTAGGATCGTGCATCAAGACGTTGGTATCAAGCACGAAAATCTTGGTGCCCATTCTTGTATTGGCACTCCTTTGCTTGACCGTATCAGCCATGGCTATTCCTTTCGGAAAAAATGAAAAAATTGTAAAGCAACAAAAATAGGGTCGTCTCGCGACGATTCCCTCCTGCTGTTTTTATACCTATTTTTTCAGAAAAAGTCAAGGATCGCTACTCCTCACGAATACCAACTTCTTGGGCCGCATCTGAAAAATATTCCGCTAACTCGCGCATCTCCGTATCGGAAAATGCATGATAGCCTTCAAAAGCCGGTGAAAGCACAACACCTGATCGAAACGGTTGAAGAAAATACCGTGCTGCTCCCATCAGTTCACGCTTCATATCTCGTAACACCGCCTCAGTATGCACTTCACGTACTAAGGTTGTCCGGAATTCATATGGTACCTTCCCTTGTTTGAGAAATTCAAAGCTCTCCCGCACCGCCTCTGGTTGTGCACCCGCTCCCACCAGATCAGGATACCGAGCCGAATCAATCTTGAAATCCATAGCGACGTAGTCGAGCAATCCCTCATCGATCAGGCGCTGGAGCACGTCTGGCCGATTGCCATTGGTATCGAGCTTGATAGCATAGCCGAGCGCCCGTACCTTCCGAATGAACGCCTCGAGATCCGGATGGATCGTCGGCTCCCCGCCTGTGATGACGACGCCATCAAGCATACCCTGGCGGCGTTTGAGGAAACCAAGCATCGTCTCTTCCGGGATGAAGCCCGACGCGATCTCCTTGAGACGCTCCGGCAGGACGAACTCCGGATTGTGGCAGTACCCGCAACGGAAATTGCAGCCCGCCGTGAAGACGATACAGGCGGTCTTGTCCGGAAAATCTATCAGAGTCAGTTTGGTCACGCCACTGATAAGCATAGAAGAAAAAAGCTACACATAAACAAACTTTCCGAAAAGATGACCGACAGCGGCTAGAAAAATTCAGAGGAACAAGACAGAGTAACCCCACAGAATCGCGCGAGACACTCTTTAGAAGTTTCGATCGGCCATGCTTCTGAGGATCGCTTTGTTTCCGACGCAAGCGCCGCTAGAAAATTTCCGTGGCCTGAGCGAAGCATAAGGTAACAGGAAATTTCCTCGGCGCGGCGTCGTGAAACAATCAATACCAGAAGCGGTCGGGCGGGGCTTCTAAAGAGTGTCTCTACACACCCTCACTTCAACCTAGATTTCAGCATCCAGCTTCGGCGTACTTCCGGCAGAAATCATGATTAGCCACGACGGTCTCCTGGAAATGCTTGCGTGAATAATGTTCGGATTTCTTGCCGATATTGAAATGGGAGACCGGGCGATGATACCCCATCACTCTCGTCCATACCTCGCACCGGGTCCGTTCAACTACTTTATTTTTCTGTGTCATATGCGTACTGATTGTTTTTTATTAACTGATTGTTTTTTCTTCTTGATGACCGGTTTCTTTTTTACCACTAGCTGCTTCTTCGGGGCTGATACTGTCCGGGCCAATTCGCTCCGGTAGGTCTTATGCAGCTCTGTATCATAGCGTTCCCCGTCCTCAATGCCGAGCTCACGATCACACTTCGGACAGTAATCCCATTCCCCTTCCAGATAGCCATGCTTCGGACAAATCGAGAAGGTAGGGGTAATCGTGATATAGGGCAGACGGAAGTTAGAAAGGATGGATCGCACCAAATTTCGGCATGCCTCACCTGAGCTTACTTTTTCGTTCATGTAGCAGTGCAGCACTGTTCCTCCGGTGTACTTGCGCTGCAATTCATCCTGAAGCTCCAGGACCTCGAAGATATCGTCACTGTATTCCACCGGCACCTGAGAAGAATTCGTGTAATACGGCGCTTCCGACGTGCCTGCTTGAATAATTTCCGGAAAACGTTTCTTATCCTCTTTAGCAAAGCGATAGGTGGTTCCTTCGGCCGGGGTAGCTTCAAGGTTGTAGTAATTATTTGTTTCTTCCTGATAATCCTTGATCCGTTCACGCATGAAATCAAGAATTTCCTTGGCTAACACTTGTCCTTCCGGAGTAGCGATATTCTCACGATCCTGCGTAAAATTCCGGATGGCTTCATTAATGCCATTCACGCCGATGGTGGAGAAGTGATTACGCAGATAACCCAGATAACGTTTGGTATACGGAAAGAGTCCTCGATCAATCCATTTCTGAATCTCCTCACGCTTGATCTCGAGCGATGTTTTCGCGAGTTCCATCAGATAACTCAGACGTTCAAAGAATTTTTCCTTATCTCCCTGGTAGAGGTAACCCAATCGGGCCGCATTAATCGTCACCACTCCGATCGAACCCGTCATTTCTGCAGAACCGAAGAGGCCGCCTCCGCGCTTGCGCAGCTCACGGAGATCAAGCTGCAGCCGACAGCACATGGAACGCACGTCTCCCGGATTGAGTTCGGAATTCACGAAGTTCTGAAAGTACGGCGTGCCATACTTAGCCGTCATCTCGAACAACGGCAAATTTTTCTCATCCGACCAGTCAAAATCCTTCGTAATGTTGTACGTCGGAATCGGAAACGTAAACGTCCGACCACGGGCGTCTCCCCGAGACATGACTTCGATAAAGGCGCGGTTGATCACGCTCATTTCATGTTGGAGTTCACCAAAGGTATACGCAAAGGGCTCTCCCCCCAAAAGCAGGCGCTTCTCACGCATATCTTCCGGCACATCCCAATCAAGCGTAATATTGGTGAATGGCGTCTGAGTCCCCCAGCGTGATGGAATATTCAAGTTAAAAACAAAAGATTGGATATTCTGATGCACGTATTCATAGACTTTGTCGGTCACATACCGTTCCCGAACAGCTTCGCTCGCGAAGACCAAACCGTACTGTTCGATATCTTCCCGAATCTCAAGCTCATACTTCTTCACAAAAGGTGCCAGATACGTATCGAAACTCGAAAAAGCCTGCGCCCCAGCCCACTCATTCTGCAAAGTCCCTAGAAAATTCACCATCTGAGAAACCGCTGAGGAGAGATGCTTCGGTGCCGCTGACTCAATCTTATTGGGCACACCGTTAAATCCTTCTTCAAGCAGCGCCCGCAAACTCCATCCTGCACAGTAGCCAGAGAACATATCGAGATCGTGGATATGGTAGTCTCCATTCCGATGGGCATCTCCCACAGCCTTGGGGTAGATATGCGAAAGCCAATAGTTTGCGATGACACTCCCTGCGGTATTCAGGATCATACCCCCGAGCGAATACCCCTGATTGGAGTTCGCATTCACCCGCCAGTCAAGCTTCTCCAAGTATTCTCGGATAGCTTTCTCGACCTCGACCACGACATTCTTTTCTTCACGTACTTCACGTCGTTTTTCACGATAGAGAATATAGGCCTTCGCTGTTTCGGCATAGCCATACTGGATCAGCATGTCCTCCACAATATCCTGCACTTCTTCAACCGTGGGAATGGTATCTACAAACTCTTCCTCAATCCGGGCCTGCACATCCTGTGCCAATACCTGAGCCACGATTTCATCATGTTTCCCCGTGGCCGCCGCTGCCAAACGAATAGCCTCCTCAATCTTATCTAAGTTAAAATCAACAATCGAACCATTGCGCTTCTGTATTTTGTAGACCGGCATAGCTTTGTATCGGTATTACGAATGACTTTTTTGAGAGAGAAAAACACGCCCCGCCTAGAAAACCATGCGAGTCCTCACCTTATTGTTTTTACCGATCGTGCTCTCAGGGAATCACGATCGATCAGTACACTTATATAAACACCTGAAAGACGAAAAGGTGTCACAAGAAAAAACCCGCCGAGCAGAACACTGCTCAGCGGGACAAAAGAACCCTTCATACTGGCCTCAGGCGGCCAACGTAAACGGCATCAACCGTTCGTTCACCTGAGATTGGTAAAACTCGAGGTTGTGTCTCCAATACTGGAGCTCACCTATGCGATTACTCTCAAGAAAGAGAGGTAGAGTGACTGTTTCGCTCACACCTGCATCCACCCACCAGCGTTCACCTTGCTCGGGATGAATCGCTCCCGTGCATAAGCATTTTCCGTGATCAATCTGGAGTACGGCGACCTTCTTTCCTCCGAATTTTTTCTGAGCCTCGTTGATGCCCAAGGCGGTGGCCGGAGTGTTTTGTGCGGTATTCAATTGTTCTTCCCTTCCCCGACGCTGTGTCGGAACGCTTTCAAAAAAACTGCAGGGCACTGCTCTACAGTGCCTTACACCATGCTCTTTTTTGCTTACGATGTCAATATCCCAGACGCATTCATCAACTAGAGCATCCCCTTTAGTCGCTTCCGCGCTCGAGATAATCGTAACTTAACAGCATTTTCCGAAGTGCCGAGCAAAGCCGCTATTTCATGTACTGAAAATCCTTCCTGATATTTCATCGAAAGGAGACTACGCTCAGCTGGCCGAAGAGCCGTCAAGGTAAAAAGATTTTCCGTTGGGGAGTGGACTGGCATCGGAATACTCTCGGCTTCCTGACTAATAGTCTGATCAAATAACGCCAACGTCTGCTTTTTTCGATAATGATTCACCAAAAGATTGTGGGCTACGCGCAGAAGATAGGTTCCGTATGAGGCATTCGTAGCCGTAAACCCCGGCAAATAGGATAAGGCCCGGTAAAATGTCTCCTGCATCAGGTCTTCCGCGGCGTCATGATCATAATGCAAGTGCCGTAGAAAGTACTGTCTCACTAAAGTTTCGTACTTCATATACAGACGGCGAAATTCTCGGACATCTGCCTGAGCAGCCCCAATCAAGAGCCGGTCTTCTTCACGAGCTGAAAAACGTTCCCGTAATGGATTCACAAGCTCATTCTCAATAAAGCTTTCTGCCGTGGTACGGCGCTGCTGAGAAAGGGTTTGCTGATCTACCACAGTGAACCACCGATTTAACCATCCGATAAAACGGGTATCAGAAATCTTTTTTCCAGTTGAAAAAAAATGGGAAAATTCTTGTCCAAAACGTTCGAAGGCATCTTTATTTTCGAGATGAAAAGGTTGGGCAGCAATAAAGAAACGCGTTTTCTTTCCCTCGCCAACAATAGGGGCAATATGGACTCGTTCAGCATACAGGCGCCCATCCTTTCGTTTATTTTCCAAATCCGCTACCACGGGTTGTCCGGCATCCAAGGTTCCCCATAAATGTTCATAGAAAGCAGCGGACATATGTCCACCCCACAGGCGACCGGGTTTTTTACCTACTGTTTCGGCAACAGCATACCCTGTGCGCCGTTCTGCTCCATCATTCGCATAGAGAGCCACGCCCTCCTGATCCGTCACCACAAACATCCCGAGTGAGCGCTCAAGAGCTTGTGCTACTAAATGCCGTTTGAGAACTCCCTGCATATCAAAAAGATAATCGCTATCCCCTCTATGATAGCGCACATTCCTAGGAGTATCACCTTTGACGAAAGGCAGAAAATATCGTACAACCCATACTTCCTAATGAGATCGTTCGAGATAGGTGATAATATCAGCTACGGTTTCGATTTTCATGAGTTCTCGATAATCAGCTCGTTCCTGAAATTCTTCTTCAAACGCCATAATCAAACGGAAAAGTTCGATCGAATCTGTGACCAAGTCATCAATCTTCATGTCACCACGAATACTGTCTTTTCCCCGCCCAGTGACTTGAGCAATGAGGGTCTGAACACGAGCTAAAAGCGTTGTTTCTGTCATACCATCAATAAAAACTATCTTTAGGCTTCGCGACCAGTATAGCGTATTAGGCCAAAAGATGCACAGCGACTGCCACATACCGATCCCAAGCAGTAACGTTCTCAGGAACAGGGTATTCCCAGCCCTCCCCCCAGAGCTTTCCGAACCGGTACAACTGATAGTTTCCAGATAGAGTTTCCCTCACAGAGAGATTCTTAGGGTGTTCACGCAGTCCTGTTCCCCAAGCTTTTAAACCAGCTTCTTTTAAGCACCACCGTACCGTAGCAAAACGAGACTGTTCTGCGGGAGGTATTGCCTGATAGTTTTCCCACTCAGAAGCATTGAGAAAGGCTTGTATCTCAGACACGCCAAAATCACGTACTTGTTCGATATCCACTCCAAGGGACCCTTTCTCGCACGCCTCCACCCCAGCCAGCGCTAATGCACCACTATGGCTTAATGCGAGACAAACCGTTGCATCGATTTTACCTTCAACAGCTAACATGGGTTTGCCAGACACCTGTTTCCTAACTCCCAAAGCAGTACAAGGCCATGTCTTTCCCCGAGACCGAAGATGATACTGCTGGGCTGCTCGTTTAGCAGCTATCCTCCCTAAAGCTGAAGACTGCTGTTTGTGTAATGAGAGCGTTTTGAGTTCAGCTTGTTCTTCTTGAGAAAACCAAATATGCGTATGAAAATCTTCTGGTCTCGAAAATGCTATTTCCATACCCCCTCTAATACTTCATTGACTTACCTTTTTTCAGATACAGTTGACGAGCGATAGCCCGTATGAGCCGACGCACCCAAGAACGGTGTCCCCACGGAAGATACGGGCAACGACTTTTTTCAACATACGGATCAAAATGTACCGAATGTGGAGCTATTGCCACTGGCTTACCTAAAAGAATTTTGGCACCTAGTGTCGTAGTGAGCGACGCCGCCAAGAGAATCCCCGAAACAATCGACGGGGCCGCATGCTGATCAAAATCGATAGTCGTAGGGCGAAAATACTGACGCTGAAGCATTGCCGGTGCCAGACCAAGACCGAAACGAAAGAGCATTTCCTTCTCATCCAAAGAATCCTCGATATCAAAGTATTCATCAAAACTCATACCCTCTGAGGTAAACACATAGGCCGCCGAACCGAAACCGATCGGTGCCGCTGTAATAACCGGAATACTACGCTTCCGCGCTTCATCAAAATAAGCCCTCCGTGCACGAATACCAAAAAAATCAATCCCGTCGATAGCCAAATCTACTCCCTGAAGAAAGGTTTCCGCATTTTCCTGAGAAAAACCCTGATCAAAAACCTGTATCTCTGCATGAGGATTGATAGCTAGGACCTGATCCCGGAGCACCTCCACCTTCGATTTCCCGAACGTATCTCTATTGGCACCAAACTGCCGATTGATATTCACCACTGCAAACGTATCCATATCCGCAAGACGAAACTTCCCTATACCCATACGGGCAAAGGCCTGCGCATAGGCCCCGCCCACACCTCCCAGTCCAGCAATAGCGATGGTTGAAGTACGCAGCTTTTCCTGCTCCTCTTGAGTAAGAATTCCAATATTCCGGGCAAAAGCCTCCTCTGCATAACGAACTGCATCGTTTTCCATAATTCTCCTGTCTGAAAAAAATTACGCGTCTTGCTCTAAGGCCTCCCATTCCAATTGGTACGTATGGCCCGTAAGAAAATCAAATGATGCCTGAAGGGAACGCACATCGTGTTCTACTGTATCGGTACTCCGTACTTCTCCGTAATGAAGCGTTCGTTTGGTTTCTAACACGTGCCGCGTAATCGGTTCATTAAAACCATCCATACGAACAAAAATAACCGAGTGCGATTCCCGGATAAAGAACTCTATCCCTCGATTAAATTCCTTCATTTCCGACCGAGCAATTGACCCTTCTGGAAATAAGAATACCGTCTCGCCAGAACGCAGTAAATCACAGGTCTTGAGCAGCGTACACATACGCAAACGTGGTGTTGCTCCAACGTCATAGCAACCAAAAAAACGCAACATCTGACCAAACACAGGAATGCTCATATAATCATGATCGGTTGGAAAACGCACCGGAAGCAGTCTGATAAAAACAAGAAAAGGAAGGTTTCCCATGACAATAAAAGGGTCTGCTATGGACTGATGATTCGCAATCAAAAGAGATCCTCGCTCGAGTTCCTGGATATTATCCGGTAGCACTCTTTTCGAACGAAAAAAAATACGCAACGGGATGTAGAGCAAAAAATATGCCAAAAACTGCACGCTAAATATCGAGAGGTTCCGTAACCCATCCCGCATCCTCTGCACTTTTTTCACAAAAGGCTTCTCTGTACGCATATTTTCTTGCCCTTCATCATACAGCATCTAGCAAAAGACGGAAGAGCCCTCTCTTTCTCCGACTTGATTGCAAAACTTCTTTCCAATACAGCACCTTTGGTACCGTTACAGCTCCTCCGAGCGCAGCATAGGACCTTTCTGGTCCAATAGACACAAAACCCAGTTCTTCATAGAAACGATTATGCTTGGGATTGACGGTAATACAGAACCCGTCAATACCTCGTTCTTCCCCAAAACGCAGTACTCCTCGAAAAAGCGCGAAGAGAAGAGCTAATCCTCCCCCTATACCTAACAGGCCTGACTCAAAAGTCCTGTCAGTGGCAAGCTGCACGACCTCGGCTAAGCACTTCCCCTCTTCGCGCAGACAATCCAACTCTTCCTTATAGAGGCTATCCATAGGAAACCCTGATGGAGAGTCCAGGATAATCGAAACTGTGCCTATAATTTTTTTCTCATGCGGAATCACGAGCGTCACTCCGGAAGCCGAAGCTACCGCCTGATCACTCGGCAAGATATCTCGAGCCCCTGTTGCCACCGCTGACTGATCAATATATCCACTCCGAACATATTCAGCCAAAACGATACTTCGAGCCAGCGCTTTTTCTTCTTGCGAATCCACCTCCCGGCACGAATACTGCATAACCAATCATTTCCTATTCAATAATACGCTCCCCAACACTGATACCTGAAAGTACCTCTACTGACTCACCCTGCAACATACCGGTCTCTATCATCTTTTCTCGTATCAATCCGGTATCCAAGGATACGACTCGCGCAAAGCTCCTTCCATCACGATACAAGACCAGCTTCTGGGGTATGAGAATAACCTTTCCGGCCTCATGGGTCGCAACCACTAAGTCACCTGTCATACCCGAACGCAATTTCCCGTTCGATCCGAGAAGTGCTGTATCGATGATAGAGGCATGCACTCGAAAGTACACACTCCCTTCCCGTTCAATCTCCTGTCCCTCAATCTCGGAAATCTTTCCCTTCACATCCTGATCAGGAAACGCCGTCGGTCGAAACAAAACATCCGCCCCTACCTCGATACTGCGCATATCCTCTTCCGCTATATCCACCTGGATCTCCATCTCCGGGCTTGCCACTATCGATACAGGCGACCCAACAGCCATAAACTCCCCCTTTTCTGGAAAAATCTTTTTGATCAACAGATTATTTTCAGGCGTCGCAATAGTCGCCTGCCGGAGTCGTTCCGCAATAATATCCATCTGGCTACGAGCCGCATCAGAAGCATCAAGAGCCGCTTCAATATCCTGCTTATCAGTACCCGCAATCCGGAGATCAAGCTCTCGAGTCGCCACAAGCGCCCCTTGTTCAGCAGATACATATCCTGAACGAGCCTCACTGATCGTAGCAGCGGCTACTTCAACATTGGAGCGAGCCACGAGCGTAGCTGCTTTCCAAGTGTCAATAGTCGATTGAGAGACTGCTCCAGCGGACAGGCCGTTTATTGCCAACGCCACTTCGTCAAGATACTCTCTGACCGAACGCAGATTGGATTGGGTTTTTTCAAAACGCTTCGCCAAATTATCGCTCGATTTTTGGTCGCTCACCAGATCTTTCCAATCACTAAGCCGGTCCGAAAGCGCCTTACGATCCTTCTCAAGTTCCACTTCAAGAGCCGTGTCCGTTACAACGAAGCTAAGCTGTGGATCTGGTCCCTCGGGGTCAGAAAACATTGGATCGGTCTGATTCCTAATCGCATCATCCGCCTGGACAAACGCATTGTACAGTGCCTGGACAGCGGATTGACCAAGAGCCTTCTGGGATGACTCAGCCGCCTTCTTCTCTTGCCGCACAACCATCAGCTCCTCGTAACGCACACCCCGTTCAAGCTTCTCAACAATCGCGCGTTCACGCGCTAGCATCGACTCATACTTTTTGAGTTCAAGTGCGAGCTCGGTTGTATCAAGTTTCAATACTCCTGATCCAGCAGCACCCACAACATCACCTTCATCTACCAGGATCGAGTCTACCTTGGCCGCATATGGAGCAGAAAGAGTGTATTCATGCACTGGGACCACCCTGGCACCATCAATACGCACCGACGGATGACCATCCCGAAGTTCAATCTTTTCATTACCCATAATGGAAGCCGGGAGTCCAAACAAACGATCCCTGAAAAAGAAAACAGCGACCAGCGCAATGCCCGCAAAAAGTACGAGAGTGAATTTCCACCAAGATCCCACCATAAATTCTATACGCTTTCAGTATAGCATCGACTCAGAAAAATCGCATTATCGCTGGATAATTTTCCCATCCCGGAGTTCGATGATACGATCCGCTTGACGGGCTTCTTCCGGCTCATGCGTTACCAGTATGATCGTCTTGCCGAACTCTTTGTTTACATTTTTGAGCAAATCGATAATGATCTCAGCATTCTTGGAATCGAGATGCGCTGTTGGCTCATCCGCAATCAAAAGCAAAGAATCCTTCGCGAGCGCCCGACCAATAGCAATACGCTGCTGCTCACCACCGGACAATTCTTTTGGCAAGAGATCGGCTCGCCCAGCCAAACCAAGGAAACCAAGTATTTCCCGAGCCTTCGTATCGGATTCATGTCTGCCGTACCCCTGCAAGCGCAGTTGGAAGGTGATATTTTCCAGGGCTGTGTAATGCTCGATCAGATTGAAGAACTGGAAAACGAACGAAAGAGACCTGAGACGGAAATCAGTCCGCATCGACTCAGAAAAAGCCGCAACATCCTTGCCGGCAATAAAGATACTCCCACTGGTCGGCTCATCCAAAAGACCAATCTGGTGCAACAAGGTACTCTTGCCAGATCCAGAATGCCCTGTAATCGCCACAAATTCACCCGTCAGGATATCCAGACTCACTCCAGACAAAGCGGTGACCGGGACTCCGCCTCGCGGAACATATGCCTTCGTAAGATTTCTCACGGAAACCAAAGCACGTATCGGGAGAATCGGTACAGCGGTATCGCCGGATGATGTTGAAGACATGGATATCATATGATTCAAAAAATCAGACAGTACCTCGCATGACGTCGATGATATGCGTCCGAGAGGCCATATAAGCCGGTATGAATCCTCCGCTCAAAGTAGCGACGAAGACCGTGATCCATGCCGATACCAGGATATCAGCGGAAAAAACGATATGGAAATCCCCGATCAGCATCGGTAGCGGATGCCCTATGGAAACAGAGTACAATGTGAAGAAAATCAGGCAGCCGACGATGAAGGCGACTCCCGCATACGCGCACGATTCCAGGAGATACGCGGATAATATGAACCGGTTTCCCGCACCCATCGATTTCAAGATACCGATCTGGCGCTTCTTCTGGCTGATATTGATATAGATGACCACGCTGACGATCGTAAAAATCGTCAGGATGAGAAGATAATGGATGGACTGAGTGATGAATGCCACTGCCAGCATAATATCCTTCACGTATTTCGACTCCTCTTCCCATGTTCGGACATTTACCCTCGGGAACCTATCCCGCAGCGCCCCGATGACTGCCCCGATATCCGCATCCGGCTTTACCCTGACGATCATCTGCGCATCGCGCCCAGCTGCATCAATCTTCTCGTATTCCTGTTTAGTCAGGAAGAGGCTCCAGTTGGGGAAAAATGTCTTGGCATCGATGATACCTCGGATACGAAAACGCTTCGATCCGCCATTCGGGCTGAGGATATAAAAATTATCCCCCACCATGGCTGATTGTCCATCATCATTGCTCCCTATCAAGCTATCCGCCATTGTTTTCCCGAGTATCGCCTCATTCGGGTGCTCTGCACCGCTCTCGAAGAAGTCTCCCTCTATCACCCGGGAAGAGAGCCTCGTCACCTGCTCCGTACTGGCCGTATCGATACCTATCGTCAGGAAAGGACTCATCTTGCGCTCATCGTATCGCACAAGTATCTGGCCCTGACTGCGCATACTGAAAGCTTCAACACCCTCCATCGTGGCCAGTTCGGCCTCCAGACGCGCACTTTCGGCGATCGTACGCGCGTCGCCTGACGGCGTGATGACGATATCAGCCAACCACCCTCGCTCGCTGTCCGCAAGCATTGATTGAAAACCATTCAAAACACCTACCGTTAGTAGGATAGCGGCCGACGCGACCGAGAGACCCGAAACGATCAGTACGAACAACACACGGCTCCGGGCAATATCCCGGATTACGTACGATACCAAAAGCAATAAAGAGGATGGTGTTATCATGCTTTATATTCTAACATGTTTTCAAACTTGGATACGGACTCAGAATACGCTAGAATGCATGAGGGTCTTATGCTACTCTTTATCATCATCAGCAGCAGCATCTACATACTTTTTGAGGCGTCTACCATGGTTTCAGACGGTCTCACTGCTCGACGCCTCGGCCGAGCAGCTATCCCTTTTCACCGCTCCGTTGAGGAACCAAACGCCACAGTCATGTTCATTGGTGATAGCACCACCGTCGGCACCGGAGCGTCCCGGGCCTCTCAATCCTTGGCTGGCCGTCTCGCCCAGGATTTTCCAAACACGACCATTATGAATCATGGAGTTAATGGCATCGGCTCTCGCGAACTCCTCACACTTCTTTCGGAACACCCTGAATGGCGATCCGATCTCCTCATCATCAATATCGGAGGCATCGATATTCTCGGCCTGCGTCCTCTTCGCTCTTTCAAGAAGAATATCCTCTCCATACTCCAACACGCCGCCCCCCTTTCACCGCGTATCCTCATACTCACTTCTTCTAATATCGGATCCATTCCTTATTTCCGCTTCCCTATTTCTCTTTTCTTCGGATGGCGTGCACGATACATCCGCCGTTTTATGCTTGAGCAAGCCAGAACGAAGCGATTCGTCTACGTCGATCTCTACGATAAGCCCAAAGACGATCCATTTCTCAAAGATCGGCAAAGATTTTTTGCTCCCGACCATATTCATCCCTCTGGAGAAGGCTACGCTTTCTGGTACCACCGTCTCAAAAAATCCCTGCGTGATCATGGTTGGGAAACGCTACTCCAAAAGAAACAATGATCCCTTTGGGTGTTTTTCCTGCCGCTGAAACAGCTCTCGTCATGCTCGACTGAGCAAACTGTGACATGTTATCTTACCGGAATACACAGAAGAAATAACCATCATAAAGCCGACTCCCGCACGCACCTACAATTCACCGGCCCCTTACCTTTACCTACCAAAATTCTAATGCTTCTCCGCGATAATGATACTTACCAAAGAAAAAGGCCGACGAATTTCCCGTATCATTAAGAATCCGGCCTGTTTGATAACATCACTGACTACTCCCTCGAAATTCTCCCGAAGATATTCTTGATTTTCGAACAAAAAGAACTTTGACAAAAAAGGAAAACGTATGCGTCGAAAATCAGCTATCACCAGCTTACCTCCGTTCTTTAGAATTCTATGCGCTTCGACTGTAGTTTTTTGTTTTCGCACTCGTGATAGATGATGAAAAGTAAGCGTCGAGAAACATACATCCACCGACTGATCAGGCAAGTCGATACGGGTACTGGACCCACGGACCAAAGAAATCCGGTTCTTCAACTGCGAAGTTCTGTGTTTGGCCCTGCGAAGCATCTCCGGATCAGGATCGATGCCTATCATCTCGATTCCAGCATAAAGCTTGCCAGCCTCATGCATCAGCATACCGGTGCCGCACCCGATATCGACAATACGCAGAGATCCGGAGAGATCGACCAAGGAGAGCACTTCTCGCTTGAACATCCTACCCAGGCGCGAAACAGCGACGAGCGCATCGTAACAGCCGCCCAGCCAGGCAGCGCGATACTTCAACACGCTGACAAAACCCTCTTCATGATCGTCCCCATGAGACAAGGAATATTCTGGCATAATCATGCTTTCACATCCCAGATAATCTCTTCAAGCGGCTTGCGCGGAGAGCTCGGTACCGGCGCTGTCGAGAGCGGCCTGCCGATACGAAAGGCAGCAACAAGTGTTTCCTGCTTTAAATTCGGAGCTATACTGACAAGTTCAGTAATCACTTCCTGATTCAAACGAAGAAAGTACTCTCCCTCCTCAATACTTCCTTCATTCTGCATCTGTGCAACCAGAGCGTACACTGGTTGCACACTAAGACCCATTGTTGTCGCCAAAAGCCAGGACCGTAACAAGATACGGCCACCATCGAGATCATCCTTAACCTGATAGCCCGGCTCAAATATCTTCTTCTCCCTTTGCTTTGGCAGAGTAATCAACACGATAGCCCCCGAATGCCGTATCAGGTCCTCAGAAATATATTTTGATTGCCACCCTATCAACTTCCAGAGCCAAGGAATATAGTACGCCGTCCGAAAAATCGATGGCAGAAACCTCCCTTTCCATCCAAGACCGAGTGTATTAGTCGGCATACCAACATTTGAAACCGAAGGAGATTTGAATCGATGCACGAGTTTCACTAAATCCTCTCGTGGCTTTTCATCATTGGTCCAGAAAAAATCATCATGTTTTGAAAAGGCCTTGCTCAAACGCCGAAGCAACGACGGGTTTTCTATACATATTACCCGGCCACCTAAGTGGGACGCGGATTTCTGTATCTTCTCTATAGAATCCCGCTCAATTGCGGTCCTAGCATAACGTCGACGATCCGTCCGTCGCTCCGAAAAAACGGTGTAAAGCGGTTGAAGAGCTTCTCGCTGCCCCGAATCCGACTGCGCTTCAAACATCAGCGATGCAAGGTGACCTGTTTCAGGCCTGATATCTTCTGTATAGGTTACCGAGACCCTAAACCCATGCTGGCTCGCCGCAATAACAATCGCTTCAATAAATGCCCCAACTCCGCAATACAGCCCCCCGCGAAAATAATTTGATAAAGAAAGGGAATCCGGTTGATTCTTGAAAACCCACCATTCACGGTCAGAGATAATCTTCACCAACCATGGCTGAATATTGTCTCCGGAAGGAGCCAGACGGGCCTGATCAATAATGGCTTCAACTGGAACGCTTATCATACGTTTCTCATAAGTCTTCCTCATTATACACCACCGTCTTCCCAGATTAAAGCAGTCTTTCTCTTGGACCATCAACCCAAGATTTCCTGATACGGAAAAAGACCTCTTCGTGAGATCCTTTCATTCCTCCTCAAGGATATTTCCTATTCCTCAATAAACGTCAGTGCGTTCCCAATTTTTCCTCCTCGCCCTGTCCGGCCAATACGGTGAATATAGTCTTCATAGGTTTCCGGAACATCGAAGTTGATAACATGCGTCACGTCATTGATATCCAGTCCGCGTGCAGCGACATCAGTAGCCACCAGCACCTGGAGAGCATCTTCTTCAAATTTTCGCAGCGCTCGCTCTCGTTGACCCTGCGATTTATCACCATGAATAGCATCTGCCTTGAAACCGCTCTCATGTAGCGTCCTGGAAAGGCGATCAGCCCCCCGCTTGGTTCGGCAGAAGATGAGCACTTTACGAAAATCTTCTTTCAAAAGAAGGTCATGTAGCGTATCAACTTTCTGCTCCTTCTTTTTCACATGAATAACATTCTGTTCTACGTTTTCAGAAGTGGCCCGGGATTCGATACGTACGGTGATCGGATCCTTAAGAAACTTCTTTGCCAGCTCAGCGATTTCACGCGGCAAGGTAGCCGAGAAGAACAATGTCTGCCGAGGTTCTTTCAATAATCCAAGAAGAAATTTCATATCATGAATGAATCCCATATCGAGCATGCGATCGACTTCATCCAGCACGACATTATTAAAGGTCGAGAGATCCAGATTGTTCCGTTCATAGAGATCCTTCAGTCGTCCCGGCGTCCCAATAATAAAATGCGGGTCCTGGCGCAACCGCCTGATCTGCATCTGAATATTCGCTCCACCGATACACACCGATGAACGCAGCCCCGTTCCAGCAGAGAAATCACGGAACTCTGCATCAATCTGATTAGCCAGCTCTCGCGTCGGTACGATAATAAGAGCCTTTTCAGTGGCCCGATGCATGGCCTTATGAATGAGCGGTATAAGGAAGGCAGCCGTCTTACCAGTACCCGTATTCGCCATACCAATGATATCGCGCTTCTCAAGAATATGGGGAATCGCACCGTCCTGAATCGGTGTCGGATTCGCAAACCCCCGTTTCGCGATATTCTCTTTCAGCTTGGGATCCACCCGAAAATCCGAAAATTTGTGCTGAGGATTAAAGGTCTCTGCCTGCGTGGTCACAATCGCTTTACGCACAAACAGTGCTGGATCAATACCCGCATCTTTCTTTCGGTTACTCCCCCCTCGACCACCACTTTGGCGCTTACGCCCAACATAATTCCTCCCAGATTCGCGCTTGAGCTCACGCGAATGGCGTTTTTCAAAACTCTTCCGAAACATAGACTTCATTTGCTTGGGTGAAGTGTTTCCTCATAATTCAGGAGACATTCACAATAAATTATCCCCTACCCAAGCCCTTTTCACACATTTCGGCCCCCAAGAAAAAGAATCAGATAAGAAACTGATTATATCAGAAAATAAAATAGGTGTCAATTATTTGTATGCGTCCACCACATATGGCACTCCGACGGATTAACTCTCTCCATCATAT
>CAZOKB010000012.1:0-25081 GCA_964580285.1 uncultured Bdellovibrionales bacterium | reverse complement strand
CTTATTTAATATATATTTTCACCAAATAGTTGACTAAAATTAGTGAATAAAGTATAATAAAATCATATTATTCACTAAAATTATGTCAATAACTAAACCTATTAGAAATCGGATTCAAATACTGAAGAAAGAGTTTGATTCTTTGAAAAAAGGAAGGGAATCTCTTTTGGAACTGGTTGACGAGGCTGAAATTCCGGAAAGTGTCTACAATTCCAATGCCATTGAGAATTCGACTTTGACACTTTGGGAGACCGAGAAGATCTTGCTCGATATGGAAGTTTCGCGCAATGTATCTGCGCGGGAAGTATTTGAGGCGAAGAATCTTGCACGGGTCATCGGATACATCCGGACAAAGGCACAGGAAAAAGAGAGTGATGAAGAGCTGATGCTGCTGCTTCATCGAATGCTCATCACGGGTATCCGAGATGATATAGCCGGTCGTTTCCGCAGCAAGGGCGAGTATGTCCGCGTTGGGACCCACATTGCTCCCGCGCCGGAGCATGTCGGACTTATGATCGAGGGAATTCTTTCCGAGTACGGAAGCAACCACGAATCATACTTTCTCGATAAAATCGCGAAGTTTCATCTGGATTTCGAGAATATCCACCCGTTTTGCGATGGAAATGGAAGGATCGGCCGGGTATTGATTTGTTATCAGTTGATCCGTCTCGGCTTTCCATTGGTCATCATTCGAGATAAGGAGAAGGAGGCCTATTATAGCGGCTTTACGGAATATCGTGAGAAAAAGACCGCGAAGATAATGGAGAAGGTTCTTTCGCTAGCGCTCCTGGAGTCTCTGCATAAGCGCCTGACGTATCTCAAGGGAGAACGCATTGTGACGCTTTCTGAATATGCCAAGAAGAGCGGGAAGACTGCACCGTCTGTATTCAATGCTGCGCGGCGACAGAATATCCCGGCTTTCCGTGAAAAAGGGGTGTGGAAGATCGGCACTACATTCAAGGGTTGATTTGCTTCGTAAATCGATTAAGGAAATATTTTGAAGATGTATGCGATATTATCTTGTAGTAAAAGGAATTATTAGAAGGAGTGACGGAAAGATACTTGTGCTCAAGCGCAGTAGCAAAGACGATCACAAACCAGGTGTCTGGGAAACAGTAGGTGGCGGGATGGATAGAGAAGAGACACCGCAAGAAGCTCTTCTTAGGGAAGTTTCTGAAGAGACTGGGCTCACAGTCAGCGTCAATAATCCATTCAATGTCTTTACCTTCAAAAAAGACACAGGAGAGTTTAAGGTCGGCATCACATTTCTCTGTGATTATCTTGGTGGTGAGGTTATGCTGAGCGACGAGCATGCTGATTGCCGTTGGATCGATCCGCAGGAGTTTGCTGATCTGGAATCTGCCCCATCTCTTCATGAGGAGATTGCTCGATATGCCGAGCTTCAAAAAGAATAGTGAAACGCAAGGTGGGGTAAACTCTACGCGCCTTGTTCCATGAACTTCTTCAATCCGAAGTAGTAGAACTTTGAGGCTTTATCCTCCTGTAGAGAGGTTCTAATAGTGTAGAGCAGGCGGAGCTAAGAAAATAGAGGCTTTTTTGAGCCTCTATTTTTGTTACCCGGAATGGACGTTCGAACCTCTTATGCCAGAAGTTTATCCCCGTATTTCTCAATGAAGTATTTGACGGGATAGACAAGCTCTTTTTGTAATGCTTCTTCTAGAGTAAGCCATACTGGCTTTACACCCTCATCGTTTATTTTTATCTCGCCAACATTTTCAACTTTAGTGGTGTAGAGATGCCACTTGTGATTATCAGCGCCACGACGACACTCATCGCCGATGACATCTTCTTCTGAAAATAGTTTTACACTATGAGCCTCAATACTTGCCTCTTCCTGTAATTCTCGCTTTGCAGCTGTTTCTGCATCTTCTCCGGTATCCAGATGCCCTGCAGGAATAGCGAAAGCGAAGGGGTAGATAGTGCGTTCAAAAAACAGGGCTTTGCCATCTTCATTGAACACAAAAACACCCACGCTTTCGTGCCAGTATTCTTTTGTTAATTCGTCTACCCACCAGACTGTCTTGGGGTCAATGACAATGAGACGAGGTGATTTATCGCCACAGCTATCGCAGAGGTAAAAAGTCTTCTCTCCTTCGAAAACCCGATTGATGCTTTCAGAGTGACACTTTGAGCAGTATTGATGGAACTGGTTATCCGTTGGTAGGGGGAAGGCAATCTTCATAAAGCAGTAAAGTTAAGTCTTGTCTTTCTAGTAAACTCGTGTTACAGTATTTTGTCAAAGTTCAGTGTAACTTTCGGCAAGTTTTTTCACATCACAAGGAGAAGCTGAAATGAGAGTTTTTCGAACCGACTGCAGAGAGTGGCAGGGCTATAAACCTTGCGGCAAGCAGAAGTTGGGTCTGGTAGAGGGTTGTGAAAACTGCCATCTCTACGCTCCGATTCAAGAAAATGTCCTGATTGTCGAGGCTGGTGGACTCGGGAGCGCGTTGCGGACAAGCGTAGTTGCCAAGGAAATCAGGCAACGCAGCCCGAATGCTCGCATTCAATGGCTGACCAGCGAGCAGTCTGTTGAGCTCGTGGAGAAAAACATTCCGAGCGTTGACAAGGTGTATCCGACGACTTGGGAAAGCCTGATGATTCTGGGAGCGCAAGCATATAACCAAATCATCAACTTCGAGTCCAACCCGCTCCATCTCGCTTTCGTTGGCGACCTACTTCTGAAGAAACGAGGATTCGCGATGAACGAGCTTGGAAATCTGGTTCAGGTATCGCGTTCCGCAGAAGAGTTTCTCTGGTTACAGACCAACGACCGATTCCGTAGGCGAGAGAATAAGAAGTCTATGCAACAAATCCTCTTGGAGACGGCGGGATTGAAGTGGCAGGAGCAATCCTACGACTTAGCGACGAGGCCAGAAGATGATAGATGGGCGCAGACCTTACTTGAGGCAAAGGGCATTGCTGAAACAGACGTGCTGGTTGGTCTCAACATCGGCAGTAGCCAGCACCATAGCGCTAAGCGGTGGCCGCCTCGGTATTTCTACGAGCTGGCCAAGCTGTGCCAGGAGTACCATCCCGAGTGGAAGTTGCTGGTGCTGGCTGGGTTGGAGGATGTTGATGCCTACGATGTCATCTCTGGCTTGAATGAAACAGAACCGCTCGGTAATATCGTCTTTACGGGCTATGGAAATACGATGAGTCAGTTCATCTCGCTGGTTGACCGTATTCCGCTCGTGATTTCGGCTGATACTTTCGGCCTGCACGTTGCTCTGGGGCTTGGAAAGAAGGCAATCTCACTCTGGGGGCCGCAACCAGAGAACGAGACTTACGGCTACGGCAGGGAAAGAAAAATCAGCCTTGGCTTGGATTGTGCCCCTTGCTTTGCTGGACGGCCAGAGAAATGCACGAACCCGAATACCCTGCAATGTATGAGGGGAATCAGCGTTTCGATGGTCTATCAGGTCTTGGAGCAGGAGCTTTCGTAATGGGGGTCGCAATTGGTCTCGGAGCTGTCAAACAGCTACCGAGACTTTTCTTTTTCAGAAGTAAAGTAGTGAATAGTGGGGTGGGGTAACACTATCGAAAATAGCATAGGAGGTGACTTTTAGAGGCTTTACAGAGCCTCTTTTTTGTGTTGACATCAAGCCTAAAAAGGTGTATAATTATAGGTTGTAAGTGAAAGCTTGCGGCTGCCTCGGTTCCCGGCATACTGGGAATTTTCTTTGATAAAGGAGACTGCGATGACGACTCAGTTGATCACGCAAGACCAGGAAAAGCAACTGAAGCGTTTTCTCGAAGATGCTTCCAGATCAGCGACTCGCTCGGCCCTCGCTCAAGTACCTCTCGACAAGGAAGGTGCTCAGCAGGTCATCGAGCGTGGCGACGTACTCAAAGCCGAAATCGAACGGGCAACCATCAACGCCCTGAAGAAGCTCGGCTCCCGTTATCCGGTGCTCGCTGAAACCACGCTCCTCAAGCCTGTCGCCCAAGCCACCGTTCCGGCACGGACGAAGCCCTTCAATGCGGCGGAGTTCTACCAGACCGGCCCCGGTCTCTACGTCTACGACACCTTCGCAGACCGTCTCGACCTCCGCGCCAGGAAGACGGTGGGCTCGGCTCCCGAGCGTCCCTACGTGGCCTCGCTCCTCAAAGAGAACGCCTACGACACGGGTATCTGCAAGGAACTGCCGGAAATCCACCTGTCGACGCTCGAAGACATCGCAGGCCTGATCGAAGCACAGCCCAACGGCAAGTCGGGCCTCCTGTTGAACAACGGCTATGCGAACATCTTCTACGTCGAGGGCAAGAACGGTGAAGTCTTCGCCGTGGGTGTCCGCTGGGACTCCGACAACCGCGAGTGGGACGTCGGCGACTGGGAGCTCGGCGGGTTTGGCCACTGGTATGCTGACTACCAGGTTCTCTGCTCAGGTAACGCAGCGCTCTGACCCTTCCGCCACTTCGGCAAAAGACCCTTGGACCCTTAGTCTCTTGGACCCTTGGAAACTACCACGTAGTGACCAAGGGTTTTTGTTTTGCTAGGATAGAGACGGTATGTTGGAAATTTCTTTCGGCTACGGCTGAAAGGTCAGGATACTGGAAGTGAAATGTGCCAGAGTGACTGTGGAAAATTTCTTCAGTCAGCGTGCCCTTTTATTTTCAAAAAATATAATGCGTTGGTGTCTTGAGCTCGTGGACTTTTAGGTCCCGCATACGATACAACCCTGAGAGTATTCAAAGGGTGGTGGAATGGATGGCTTAAGGCACAAAGTCTTCGCCGTGAATGTCAACTGGAACTCCGACAACCGCAAGTGGAACGTCAACGACTGGAAGCTCGACGAGAATGGCAACTGGAATGATGACAACCAGGTTCTCTGCCCAGGCCACGCATAAAGTTTCTCTCGTCTTCAGGGCGAGAGTTTTGTTTCCAAGCCTTTTTTCCACCCGCCAAGCATCCGACCGATTTCATCAAGCTCTTTGGAAAGCGCCAAGTATTTTTTATTATTAATCAACTTGCTTTCCCAGCCGATTTGCAGAAAGAATTTGAGAAGATCGATTTTGCCGCTACCAGCAATGAGGTATTGGAGTTTCTGCTCTGGTTTGGCGTATTGTGCCCGAAAAATAATCTCAAGTATCTCAAGAAAAAGTTTGTCTATTCTCCCTCCGAATGTGTAACGATGAAGTTTTGGAATATGTGCAACCGTGCCGTGCCACAATTGGTAAACAGTCTTGAGTCTCTGTAAGAGAGGCAAAGTCCGGGGGGGGGGTGTGTTCGAGGAGAGCATAGAGAAAATATAAAAAAGAAGAGGCTTTCTGTTACATACAATAATATCATTTCTCCTGAAAATCTCCTTGAGGCGTGGAAAGAGTTTATCCAAGGAAAACACAAGCGCAAAGATGTGGAAGAGTTCGAGTTTCATCTTGCAGATAACATCCTCTCAATCCATCAGGAACTTGTTTCCAAGACCTATCGTCACTCTCGCTACGAAGCCTTCAATATCTCTGACCCGAAACCAAGAAATATCCATAAAGCGCGAGTGAGAGATAGAGTAGTGCACCGAGCTATCTACCGCATTCTCTATCCTTTTTTCGACCGGCTGTTTATCCCTGACTCATATTCCTGCCGAAACGATAAAGGAATCCATAAAGCCATCGACCGCTTCCGAAGCTTTGCTCGCAAGGCTTTCCACAATCATACACGGACTGTTAGGGTACTCAAGTGTGATGTAAAAAAGTTTTTCGCTTCTATTGACCAAGGTATCCTCTTTCATATTCTCGCAAAGCATATTCCTGATCGGGATATTCTGGAGCTTTTGACTGGAATCATCGGAAGCTTCCATACTGAACCTGGCAAAGGTCTGCCGCTTGGTAATCTCACATCTCAGCTTTTGGTCAACGTCTATATGAACGAGTTTGACCGGTTTATAAAGCATCGGGTAAATGCTAGGTACTATATCCGCTATGCTGATGATTTTGTGATTTTTTCGGATAATAAGGAGCAACTGAAAACAACTCTCTTGCAGATAAGTGCCCTCCTTGAGTTCCGTCTTGGTCTCAGACTTCACCCTGATAAAGTATCTATTCAAACTGTAGCTTCTGGCGTGGACTTCCTCGGTTGGACCCACTTTCCAGACCATCGAGTGTTACGCACCGTTACTAAAAACAGAGTCTTTCGGAATATCCGTGAGAAGGAGGGGAACCGAGAAACTTTTGAGTCGTATTTGGGACTAATGAAGCACGGGAATGCTTACAAGTTACGAAAGAGGATTAAAGATGGCCTTTTGGAAGGCGAGGTTATGATTTGACTATTCTTATACAATCTCATATAATCTTATATAGTCATAACATTAGATAAGATTATGGAGAATAAAACCTTATTTGAAGCCAGATTCACTTCTTTACCAGGAGAAATCTGGTCTAAAATAGCCAAAATTGATGAAATCAAAGGGAGATGGACTGGCGGACTCAGGCTTAGCCCGCAGATTTTGGGTCGCCTGAAAAAGTCAGTGCTTGTAACTTCTTCTGGAGCTTCTACTCGCATTGAAGGCGCTAAACTTTCTGATGAGGAAGTAGAGTCTCTTATCCAAGGAGTAAAACCAGGAAAGTGGGAAAGTCGGGATGAGCAGGAAGTGCGGGGGTATTACGAGCTTTTGAACAATGTCTTTGATACCTGGCGAACCCTTTCTTTTAGTGAGAGCGCCATCAAGCATTTCCATAAGGAGCTGCTCAAGTATGTAGAAAAGGATGAGCGGCACAGAGGAGAATACAAGAGAGGAGAAAACTCAGTCAAAATGTTTGATGCCGAAGGCAAGGAAATCGGAGTAGTGTTTGAAACAACGCCTGCCTATCTCACCCCAAAGAAAATGCAGGAGCTGGTGAGTTTTACGTTGACCGCTTTGGAAGAAAAGAAAACCCACCCCTTACTTGTCATTGGCAATTTTATTGTGGAGTTTTTGAGAATCCACCCGTTTCAGGATGGTAATGGCAGGCTTTCTCGCATTCTTACGAATCTCCTCTTTCTCAAAAAGGACTACGCCTATGTGCTCTATGTTTCCCACGAGAAGTTGATTGAAGACAATAAAGAGAACTACTACATTGCCTTGCGAAGAAGTCAGAAGAGTTTCGGAACGGACAATGAGGATATTGCTCCGTGGCTCGATTTTTTTCTTACGATGCTCCTCAAGCAATCCGAAATGGCTTTGGAATTGATGGAAAGCGAACAGGTTGAAAAACTCCTTTCCCCGAAGCAGCTCGCTATCTGGGAGTATATTCAGAGTGTTACCGAAGCCACGCCATCAGAAATTGCAGAGAAAACTGGAGTTGCCAGGCCGACGGTCAATCAGGCGCTCACCAGGTTGCTCAAGATGGAGCGGATCGAGAAAATCGGGTCGGGTAGGGGGACGAGATACAGAAGGCTGTAATGAATGGTGAGAAGCGGGGTGGGGTGAACCTTACACGCCTTGTTCCAAGAACTTCTTCAGTCCAAAGTAGTAGAATTTTGAGGCTTTATCCTCCTGTATAGAGGTTCTAATACTGGCTATTAGGCGGAGCAATAAATATACAACGTAATAAAAGCTTCTGAATGAGGTTTTGTAGTGAGCAGTAGGGTGGACTGGACTCTGCGAACCTTTCTTTATGATGCGGAAAAGAGTAATATACCAATTGAATTTAATCCTAATATCTAGAGTATGGGCATGACGCTAGTGCTGGCATTCGTTGGGGCAGCTATTGCGGCAGGAGTGGGAACGATATGGTATTCACCGGCAACTCCCATGGGGAGGTGGCATATGCAATTTCTTGGATTTGACGCTCTTTCGGAGGAAGAGCAGAAGAAAAAAAGAGAAGAAGCCAAGCCAAAAATGTTGAAGATGTATGGTGCCCAAATAGTACTGTCGTGGCTCATGGCTTTGGCAGTGGTGACGATAGTGACAATGAGCATGAGGAATGGGCTCACATTTATAATGGCCTTAGGGTTTGTTCTTTTTAACTGGCTGTGTTTTGTGGTGCCCGTAATTGGATCGGGGATTATTTGGGGCAATGGTGATACGGCGGTTGCATGGAAAAAGTTTTTTTCAGACAGTCTTTCAAATCTTGTGACTATGTTTTTGATCGCCCTTGTGGCTGGACTATCTCTTTAGGAAGGAAAGGATTATTTTTCTGAGAGGGATACTATAGCGTGAGAGGGCGTGAGTCATGTTCAGATGTTAAAACGTAATAAAGTAGTGTATGCAAGAACCAGCTAGGCACGAAGCCGGCCCTTTAAAAGAAGAACTTGATCGTTTAAGACAAAAGAACGTCTGGCGGTGGTTGCTTAATGTGTTGACGGATTGGAGTGTTATCTTACTGACATTTTGGCTAGTGGTCGTGATGGATACTTGGTGGGTCTATCCGATCGCATTGATTATTATCGGGACGCGACAGCATGCGTTGGGTGTCTTGGGACACGAAGGTGGGCACTGGCTCGTCTCGAATCATCGGGCGCTCAATGACCTTCTCTCTAATCTGTTGTGTTTCTGGCCCATGATGATGATCTTGGAAGGATTTCGGGACTTTCACTACAAACACCATCAGTTTTTAGGTACGCTGCAGGATCCGGAGTTGACAACAAAATACTGGAGTGCTCCTTTTTGGGATTTGCCGGCGAGCCGGTGGCGGATTATACGCGGAGTGTTGCTGGATCTATGTGGGATTGGGATCCTTTTGTATAAGCGGCGTATTGTGTTGGGCTTTTTGCAACGGAAGAGTGTTAAAGGTGCTCAGTTGGCGACCAGTGATTTCTTTTCATTCTGGAAAAAAGGCGGTATGTCAGACGCGTTCGGATTGGGTATATTCTGGGTAGTTGTTCTAGGTGTATTCGCTTCCGTTGATATGCTCTGGATTCCGATATTTTGGATCATCGCGCTGCTTACCTCATTTTTTGCTAGCTTTAAGATGCGAGTGTGGACGGAGCACCTAGGAACCACAGGGACGCATCGTTTTACACTGCCATTGTGGTATCGCTCTCTGTGTCTGCCGAGAAATATTGGATATCACTATGAGCATCATCTGTACCCATCGGTGCCTCAGTGGAATCTGCCGGCTTTGCGTGCATGCCTACATCCTGATGTTCCTGTGCAATCTCTCTCGGCACTCTTTCGTTCGTATGCCGATATGCCGATGACTCCTTCGGGAAAAGCGACGGCGGATTCGGAGTTTCCACCTTTCGTACAAGGGTAATAGCAAGGAATTGGTGGTGTCCCGTTCTTGTGTAAGTTTTTTTTGTGAGTATTATCTGATAGGATAGGAATGTAATTATTGCACAATGTCATTATGGAAGCGATTCCCAAGAAGATGAAAGCCGCGGTGGTGGAAGAATTTGGAGCCCCGCTGAGGATTCAGGAAATCGATGTGCCAGAAGTGAAACCGGAGACAGTGCTGGTGAAGATTGCTGCCACAGGTGTGTGTCATACTGACTTGCATGCAGCGTGTGGAGACTGGCCAGTCAAACCAGCCTTACCGTTTGTTCCGGGGCACGAAGGTGTAGGAACGGTAGTGGCGCTCGGTGAAGGGGTAACAGAAGTACAAGTAGGTGATCGCGTGGGTATTCCGTGGCTTCATACTTCGTGTGGGAGCTGTGAACACTGTATGGCGGGTTGGGAAACCCTTTGTCTCAAGCAACAGATGACAGGCTATACGGTTAATGGTGGGTATGCGGAGTATGCCCTGGCAGATCCAAAATATATCGGGCGTTTGCCGGAGAATCTTTCTTTTGAAGAAGCAGCGCCGATACTGTGTGCGGGAGTAACAGTGTACAAAGGACTCAAAGAAACCGATACACGCCCGGGTCAGTGGGTAGTCATTTCCGGTATTGGTGGACTCGGGCATATGGCCGTCCAGTATGCGAAAGCTATGGGGTTACGAGTGGCAGCGGTAGATACGGCGCAGAGTAAGCTTGATTTAGCAACGCGTTTGGGAGCTGAAATAACGATTAATGCTTTAGAACAAGATCCAGCTGCTGAGATTACGCGAACGATTGGAGGGGCGCATGGTGTGCTGGTAACGGCGGTGTCAACGTCGGCCTTTCAGCAGGCACTTGGGATGCTGCGTCGTCGGGGGACGATGTCGCTTGTTGGGTTGCCGCCAGGAGATTTCCCAGTTTCTATTTTCGATCTGGTGCTTAACCGCAAGACGATTCGTGGATCCATTGTGGGGACACGGTTGGATTTGCAGGAGAGCTTGGATTTTGCCGGTCGAGGACTGGTGAAGGCTAATATTACCGTTGAGACTATGGATGATATCAATTCCATTTTTGATCGCATGAAACAAGGTGGTATCGATGGGCGTATCGTTATGAAAATAGGGTAGTCAAAACACAAAAGAAGATAAAAAGAGGCTTTAAAAAGCCTCTTTTTATTTTGCATGAGCCTTGAGTCGTGAAATACGTGTGGTATGATAAGCGGGAAACCTTTTTAAAAAAGACGCTGTATGTGGTCCTGGGAGCAGGCTTTTAAACGTGTTTTCGGAGGCAATTTGGGCTTTCGACAACCAACGAATGATCGCAATTGGTCACCTGATTTAAGGGTGTTGCCGGAAATTCTTTTTGATGAAGAGGGTACGATTACGCTCCGTCACATCCGTAATTTCACGTATCGAAGCGTGACAGATTACACGCCAGCTTATTATGATCGTACGTTTCGGTTAGAAGACGTAGAGAGCGTGTGGTTCATGGTCGAGCCTTTTTCGTTGGTGGCCGCGCATACTCTATTGAGTTTTGGTCTTCGCGATGGAACGTATATTGCTCTTTCGGTCGAAATACGGAAAACAGTTGGGCAAACCTTTTCTCAACTCATGGTACTCTTTTTTCTCCGGCGGCATGAACTCATCTATGTGATTGGGGATGAACGGGATCTCATTCGATTGCGGACAAATTATCGCCGGGACAAAGTCTACCTCTATCCTGTTCAGGCTTCCTCAGAAAAGGTGCAGGAATTGTTTATGGATATGCTGAAGCGGGCTCAGCACCTCCAAACACACCCGGAGTTCTACAATCCTTTTACGAACACGTGTCTTACGAATATCGTCTCGCATGCCAATACAGTGGCCCCGAAGCGTATTCCGTTGAGTTACAAAATTCTTTTAGCCACACTCTCGGATGAGTTAGCGTACGCCGTCGGTTTACTGGACCGTTCCCTGCCTTTTCGGGAATTGAAACGGAAACACTTTATTAATGAGCGCGCCCTCCGGTATGGAGAGGACCCAGATTTTTCCAAGAAGATTCGTTCTGAGGTTTAAGGGAATATTGAGATTTTTATGTGCGGATATCATTGTGCAGTTGTAGTGTTAGCCTGATTTAGCCAAAGAGGACACTGGTCATAGAAAGAGAGGAGGCGAAAATGGACTCGTTGAAGAATTGAGGGGTTTCGCCACGTGAAGCCCCGTAAGCGTAGAGGAGCGGCAGGAAGTGTTCGTTGGTTGGAGCGGCGAGATCCGCATGTTCTAGATGACGGTAACTAAGGAGTGTAGCGGTCTGTTGGGTCTGTAGGCACTGCTTGATAGTGGCATCGAATGCTGTAGCCCAGGAGTATGGGGCGCCGCCCCACCGTATGAGACCTAAATGATGGACAATATTGCCGCTTCCGAGTATCAGTACGCCTTCCTCGCGTAGAAAACTGAGTTCCTGTCCGAGTGCCCAGTGTTTTTCCGGAGAGAGGTGAGTATCGAGACTCATCTGGATCACAGGAATGTCTGCTTGAGGGTAGAGGCGGGTGAGTATTGACCAAGTTCCATGATCCAGTCCCCAGGTATCATCGAGGCGGATAGGCGTGATGGAGATATGGTTTTGAATGGAAGCGGCTAACTCTGGCGCTCCGGGAGCGGTTATTTTGGCATTTGTTGTCTCGACCGCCATCGGTATTATTTTCGGTTATTATCCGGCTCATCGGGCAGCTAAGCTCAATCCGATCGAAGCTCTTCGCTATGAATAATCCGCTTGTCTTGACTGGATCCTAGAAGCTGTTTGAGAGAAGTGCTATATTCAAAGCGAAAAGGTAATTTGTAGCCGGCTCTTCTTTGGGAGAGTTCATATCTATGCATCAGAAAACATGGCTGTTTCTCGGAGTAGTTGTGCTTCTCATAGGTGGGGGTATTTATTTTTTGGGAGTGAAGAAAGCGACCGCTCCTGGGACCACCGGACTATCAGAGAGGGAAGTCTCTGGAGACATAGAGAGTCAACCGGTAGATGAAAAACAGCTCGGTCTGCTTGATTTTCTCACGACCAAGGGAGCGGTACGCTGCTCAGTCAGCAGTAAGGAGGGTCAGAAATACACAGTGAACACGGATGGCAAGCGAGTGCGCATCGAAGGGATTATGGTGCCAGGAAAAACCCCAGGCGAAGGCATGGTCCCGGGCATGATGATTAATGATGGGCAGTATGCCTATCTGTGGAGCGGTACTCAGGGGATGAAGTTCGATATGGTACAGATGATGAATCGGACCCCAGGACAATCATCGACTCCGGGCAGTGATCCGAAGGATTGGAAAAGCTGGGCGGAGTCGCTCCAGAATTCGGGAGTGACCTATGAGTGCGGTGCAGCGATGGTTTCAGACGCAGATTTCACTCCACCAGCCGCTGTGCAGTTTACCGATCTTTCTGAACTTATGAAGCAGGTACCAAAGGATTTCAAACCACCGATGCCTACAAACACTAAGCCAACTCCAAGTACCAGTCCGTATCCGTACGGACAATCATCGGGTAGTTCGGTGCAGTATTAGAGACAAGAGAAAAAAGCAGTTCCGAAAATCGGAACTGTTTTTTCTTTAGTGCTCCTGCGCTCCCCAGCGAGACATTTGGTCGATAATGAAGTGAAGATCCTTGCCTCGAGCGGTGAGTGAGTATTCGGTGTGGGGCGGTATAACCGGATAGATTTTCTTTTTGACAATATGGTGTTCAGCCAGTTCATCGAGTCTGGCCGCCAGCGTGCGCGGGCTGATACCAACAAGCGAACGTAACAAATCACTCCAGCGTTGAGTGCCTGTGAGGAGGTCACGGATGATGAGAATGGTCCACTTTTTTCCAATGATATTAAGGGTAGCTTCAACGGGACAGGATACTGATTTTTTCCCTTTTCTTGGCATAGATTTAATGTATACTTTTTGTAACTACTTTACAAAGTAAAGTATACACGGTAGCCTAGGATTGTCAATGAGGAAGCGGTGACGATCGTATCCCTGACAGGAGGTCGAACGGGTGGTTTCCCGAGAACAGCCAGTAATTGATCAAAGAGAAAAAACATATGGAAGAGAAGCTCTACCAAGTGGGCGAAAAAGTCCCGGCCGCTGGCCGCTACCAGTGTGTGGTGTGCGGACTCGTGATTGAGTTCTTGCCGAAGCATATTGAGCGGGGTGTGACTTTCTTGGCCTGCCCGTTGTGTTTCGCTGGTACTGAGAATGGTCCGAAGCAGGCAGAAGAAGATGTGTGGATGGCTATCTGATCGCATAGACAATGAGTAATCAAGAGAATCAGGATTCTGAATGGATCCTGATTTTTGCTTGATAAGATGCGTTGGGCTTGTTACAATAATACGTACTTTGAGAGGTATTTTTTAAGTCTATGGAAGCTACAAAATCAAAATTTGATGTGCGGGTTAAGCGCTCGAGCGCGGGCTTGGGTCTGTATGCCTTTGAGGACATTCAGCGAGGAGCAATAATTCTTGAGTACGTAGGAAAACGTATTCCAACAAGTCAGGGTGATACGCTAAACACTCGCTATGTGTTCAACGTGAACACACGTATTGATATTGATGGAAGTCCGCGGTGGAATACGGCGCGGTACATTAATCACTCTTGTATGCCGAACTGCGAAGCGGTCAATCGTCGTGGACGGATCTTTATCGTGTCGCGTCGCAAGATCAGAAGCGGAGAAGAGTTAACTTATGATTATGGGAAAGAATATTTTGAAGGGACGATCTTGAAGGAGGGATGCTTGTGCGTGAAGTGTGGCGTGTAAGAGATTCTTTGTTTGCTCCTTGGGTGTGGACGGTGACTCTCTCAAGGCGTGTCTGGAAATGTGGGGCAAGGCGAGTATCCTGTTTACGCTCGGAGGAGTGTTTTTTATGGTGAGTTGGTTGGGGAAGTGGTAAAATATGAGGAGTAATCTGGCCGCTTAATCGACGACGTGTATGCCTACCGGAAAAAAATTGCGTATCGGATGGTTTTCGTTTTCCTGCTGCGAAGACAGTACGGTTATGTTTGCAGAATATTTGAATGATCATTATCAGGAATGGTTGCCGCTCCTTGATATTCGTTATGCGAAGATTTTCAAATCGAAGAATGTGATTGATGATATGGACGTGGCGTTTGTTGAAGGGGCTATTGCAGCGCCGGATCAAGAAGCGCGCTTACTTGAAATCCGATCTAAAGCTAAGAAACTGGTGGCCATTGGCGCTTGTGCCAATATGGGTATGCCATCGTGTCAGCGGAATCAGTTTCCTGAGGCGGTTCAAGAGGAGATTCATTTTCTCCTGGATCGTTTCCACTATGGTGAGAAGGCTAAGAAGCTTGATGAGCTTGTGGCGGTGGATGCTCGAGTGAACGGGTGCCCTATGCAGGAAGATGTTTTCCTTAAAGTATTGAATGATTCCCTTGTTGAATTCGGAGTAGTGGAAGTGAAACCGGTAGTGGCAACGTAAGTTTTTTTTGTTCCCGGTATCTACCGTCTTCCTGTGACTTCGGAAAGTCAGCGGTCACCGATACAATGATCGGGCACAAAAAATTTTCGATGGATGGTTTGGGTTATTAATTTTTTATTCACGAACGTGTTTTATGCACCAGGTATCCGAAATGAGTTCGTTCAGCGTTAAAGAAATCACCAAGATCGAAGGATCAGCCGGTCTTGATGTGCTGGTTGAGGATGGCAAGGTAACTTCGGTCCAGTTTGCCATCAATGAATACAAGCGATTTTTTACCCAAGCCATGGTAGGAAAACCGATTATGGCGATTCCGCAGATGCTGGCTCGGATTTGCGGGACCTGTTCGAATGCGCATCTCATGGCGAGCATTGAAGCGGTGGAGAAAGGTTTTGGATTGGTGCCGACCGAACAAACCCGATTGCTCCGTACGCTGGCCTATCATGGGCTTATTATTCGTGATCACGCGCTGCACCTCTTTGTGTTTGTAGCTCCAGATTTTTTCGGTAAAGATTCATTGTTGGAGTTTGATGAACATGATCCGAAACAGCATGATGTGCTGCATGATGCTTTCGATATCAAGGCGGTAGGGAATCACCTCTCTATTCTGGCGGGAGGTCGGAGTGTGCATGCGCCGTTTTTGATGCCGGGAGGGTTTGCGAGGGTACCTGAGAAGGCGGATATGGAGAAGTCTCTTGAGGAATTGAAAGCCATTCGGCCAGCAGTTCTCCGCACCATTGAACTCTTCGCGCACTGCCCGTTTTCATTGGTACGCGAAACGAACTATATTGGTCTTAAATCAGATCCCTTCTCATACCTGGAAGGAGAGCTCTGGGATATGAATGGTAAGGTCTGTGATGAGAGCGGCTATCGGAGTCATTTGGAACATGTAGTCATCCCGTATTCGGAGGCTTCGGGGTATACCTTTGATGGTCAGGTGTACCGGGTGGGAGCGCTGGCTCGCGTGAATCTCAACAAAGAAGCTTTCCATCCGAACACCAAGCGCGATGCAGCCGAAGCGCTCAAGCGTTTCCCGTCGCACGATGTGCATGATAATGGCCTCGCTCAGGCTATCGCGATACTGCATTCGGTGGATGAATCGATTGATATTCTCTCGAGCGCTACCTTTGTGAAGGAGCCGCTCCAACCAGTAGTTCCCCGAGCGATCGTTGGGGTGGGCGTTGTTGAGGCGCCGCGAGGCACACTTTACCATAAGTATGAAACGGATGATAAGGGTATTGTGACGCACGGTGAGGTGATTGTTCCAACCGGACAGAATCAGATCACCATAGAAAAGGATCTGGGAAAATTTATCGAAGAGCATCTTTCCATGGAACGGGATCAGTTAGGTATTGAGTGTGAAAAGATTATTCGGGCATATGATCCCTGTATGAGTTGCGCTTCGCACTTCTTGAAACTGAAGGTGCGGGAAATCTAGGAACAGTAAGATGAGTGATAGAAATGAGGGAAGAGTAAGAAGTAAAGGCCGCTCGTATGAGCGGCCTTACTTTTTTAAAAGAGTATGCTTATAAGGTTTTGATCAGAGGAATAAGTTGGGTAAGAGCGGCATCGGCCTCGGTGTGCATCGGGATGCCGATAATGTGTACCTGGAGTTGTGGGCGGAGTTTTTTGGCAAGAAGGAGGTAGGAGGCAAAATCAAAGTCATGGGCAGTCGACCGAGCACGCGTGGCGGCTATCTCATCAAGGGTAATGACCCGGGTATCCCTGAGGCCATCGACGGTATCAATAGCAACAAATGGTTCTGCTTCTTCTGGCAGATCAAGTTCATTAGGATCAGTGAACCGAAAAGAATGTTCGGAAAAAGCCTCCTTGAGACGTGGGAGGAGAAGTACGGGCAGAGCATCACAAGGGAGATCGGGGTTACCAAAAATATGAATAAGCATAATGGGTTTTTGGAGAGCGAATTTTCCTACTGGCATCCCGTTACCTCTCTAGGACACTCAAGCGTTTAGTAGCCACTAACGAAACAACTAAAATCTTTACCAGTTTTTTACTCACGAAGAAGGATGAACAACTTCTTAAGTATATCTGATAGAAAAGAGAGGAACAAAATTTTTTACTGAAGATCAAGATCGCGGAGAAACGCTTCTTTGGCGATACCGGCGAGGGGTCGAGATTGGCCAGGTTTGAGAGCTCCGAGGTGGACCTGCATAATGCGGACTCGTTTCAGTGAGACAACTGTCAGATGAAGAGCGGCGAGCATGCGTCGGATCTGGTGTTTTTTTCCTTCGGTAAGAGTAATAGAGAGGGTATGTTGACTGGTCAGAGTCGCTTTTTTAGCCGTCAACCGTTCGCCCTGATCGACAATACCCTGTTCAAGGAGTATGAGTTTTTTGGGAGCGATAGCTTCCTGCACGGAAACTTCGTATTCTTTCTCATGGGCGAAGCGCGGATGAAGGAGACGCTCGGTGACGCGACCGTCATTAGTGAGAATAATCAAACCTTCTGAAGCCTTATCGAGTCGGCCGACCGGAAAGACACCGGGCATTTCTACGATATCGTTGATAGCGCGTTCTTTGAGACCCTGGGGTGAATGGGTAATAATACCTCGTGGTTTGTAATATGCCAGGTACGTCAGTTTGCGTCGATTGGCTTCTTCAACAGAAATATCATCGGCATCGGTTACTCGCATACCGAGCTTGGCTTTTTCTCCGTTCACAAAGACCCGCCCCTGTTCAATAAGCGCGTCGGCTTCTCGTCGGGTAGCGATGCCAGCGTGGGCGAGATAGCGGTTGAGGCGCATTGGACCGGTGGTGTTGGGAAGAGGGGGTTTTGGCTTGGGCATAGGATGTATATAAATGAATCTCATGAGTATGGGCGTGATTGAAGGGAAAGTCAAGGCAAATTACCTGTCTGTGTGCGTACAGATACTTCAGAAAAGATATTGGACCAAACCCCGTATTTAAGCTGTATTTCTACTCATTTTTCTATAAAAATGGCTTATTTAAGCTTTTTGTATAGTTTAGAGTCTTGACAGATAATAAAAAATATGCTATCATTTCTTGTTTGTCAAATGAGACAGATTATTTATTATCTCCGTGTATGAATCAAACATTCTCTACTCATAATAATCCATCAGTCGCGACGGGTGTTTTGGTTGATTTGGAGTCGACTCTGCGCGAGCTTGATGGTTCTCTGATTGATCCTGTTGGTGAGACAGAGGTTTCGCTTTTTGATCGAGCCGCTTTTGATCAAGCGCTCGAGATAGCTTCACAGAGAGGAGCTTCAGATATTCACTTTTCTGGGCGTGGAAAAATTGCTTTCCGGATTAATGGAGAATTGGAATTTCTTCCTTATGCACCGATTGATCCGATAGTGGCCGAAGAAATTATTTTCGGTATCATTCCGGATGAAGAAGATCGCGAGAGACTTAAGCGAGTGCGCGAACTCGATTTCTCATTTACGCATACCAATAGGGTGCACTATCGCTGTAATGCTTACTATAAGAATGGTAGCCTGTCGATTTCCATGCGACGGATCAATGATCTTATTCCGACGCTGCGAGCTCTTGGGGCTCCCGAAAAACTGCATGATCTTGTTCAGGAGCGCCAAGGATTGATTCTTGTGTGTGGACCAACGGGTCATGGAAAGACCACTACCATGGCGGCAATGATTGAAGAAATGAATCAGACTCGCCGTGATCATATTCTGACACTCGAGGACCCTATTGAGCATCTTTTTGAGAGCAAACAGTGTATGATCTCTCAGCGTGAGCTGAATACTGACACCTTGTCTTTCGATACCTCGCTGCGAGCCGCTATGCGACAGGACCCAGATATTATCATTGTGGGTGAAGTGCGTGATCGTGAGACGGCGCAGGCGGTCTTTAATTTGGTAGCAACCGGGCATCTGGTCATTACAACGGTACACGCGACCAATGCTGCTCAAACACTGTATCGTATAGCACGGATGTTTGCGCCAGAAGAACGGGATATGGTACTCAATCAGATGGCGGATGCCTTGCTGGGTATCGTGAATCAGCGTTTGGTACGTTCAACCGATGGGGGACGGGCCGCTCTTTTTGAAATGCTGGTGGCGAACTATGCCGTGCAGAACTCGGTGCGTAATGGTGATGTGGCGCAGCTCACGAATACCATTGCTATGTCGGCGGATGAGGGTATGCTTACCTTCGAGCATTCGGCAGGGAAACTCATTCTTGAGGGCAAGGTAGATCATGCGGCTGTGGCTCCATATTTGGATCGGCGCCCAGCGGTGGAGTTTTTCGTGTAATGAGAGACGCTGTAACCTTTTGGTGCTGCGGGCCAGCCACTCTTAGTGGCTGGTTTTTTCTTGGCCGAACCAGCTTTTGTAGATAACTGGGATAAAGAAGAGTTTGGCAATACCGGAAAAGGTAAGTCCGGCAATGATGGCCCCACCTAGGCCTTGCCAGATAGGATCGGAAAGGGTGATAGGGATTAAGCCGACAATAGTGGTGAGCGCCGTCAGGAGTATGGGTTCCAGGCGGCTGGCAGCTCCCTCGGCAATAGCTTCATCGAGATCGTCCATGCGATCCATATTCTTATTGATCTTATCAACCATGATAATAGAGTTGTTTACCACGATACCGAAGAGTGCCAAGATACCGATGAGGGCCGGAAAGGACAGTGGGGTGCCGGAGAGAGCAAAGATAACAAATACGCCGGAAACAGCCAGAGGGATGACCAGGAGAACGATGACGGCTTTGCGGAAGGAGTTAAACTGCATCACCATGGTGGCAAAGATGAGGGCGGCTGAGAGGAGCATGGCCAGGAGAATCGATTGCACGGATTTGTTGTTTTCTTCATTCACACCACCGGTTTGAAAAGTATAGCCATCAGGCAGTTCAACGGCATCGGTTACATAGGCTTCCAGGTTTTTGCTGGCAGTAGAAACACTGAAGTCGGTAGCTACATCAGCTGTCACCAGAAGCACTCGCTTGCCATTTTCTCGAGCGATACTGGTAGGATTCTGCTCGAGTGTAAAGTGCCCGAGTGATCCCAGAGGGATAGTAGCAGCTGATCCGGTAATAAGGAGTCGACCTGGATCGGTGATGTGACTGCCAAGGGAACTCTCGGTGAACGTGAGTTCCACGTCTCTTTTTTGATCTCCAAAATGAGTGTCGTTTTTGACAGTGATGCCGTGCCCCAGCGTGCGCAGGGTTGAGGCAAGTGCGTCAGCGGAAATACCAAAATGTGCTAAGGCTTCGGTATCAGGAACAAAAGTGAGTTTTCCGTTGGCAGACAATGAGGTAGAAACGTTATCGATACCCGGTTCCGTTTTAAGATGAGCAGCTATTTTTTGAGCGAGCGCATCGAGTGTGGCGAGATCTGGACCGAGGAGTTTGAGGGTGATGTCGCTACCGGCTGGTGGTCCGCCGGAGACCTGAGTAGCAGAAAGTTCTCCCAGCGGTGAGGGGGTAAACTTCTGGTTAAGTCGATTAACGATAGCACCGGAAGTCTCATGACGAGCATCTTTATCAGGCAAGAGGAGCGTAAAGAGCAGCTCATTCGTGTCCGGACTCGAGGGATTATTATCGGTCGGGGGTTTGGCACCTATTTCCGCGATAACGAAATCGACCAGGGCTTCATGACGGAGGGTTTCGGCAAATTCGATAGCACGCTGACGACTGGTTTCAAGGGCTGTGCCTGCCGGGAGCTTGAGACGAACGTAAATGATATTCTGATCATCTTCTGGGAAAAATTCATTGATCACATATCCGGTAGGTACCAAAGCATAGGCAAAAAATGAAAAGATAAGGAGCATGGCGAAGGTGCGCCGACGCAGTCTTTTTGAAACGAGAATGGCCTTGATGAAGACATGGTAGCGTTCCGCTATGGCATCAAGATTGCAGTGAGCTCTGATGAAGGCGAGGCGTCGCAAACTCTGTTGCACGAAGAGGTTGTGGTTGAGGCGGGTGCGGAGGGGAGCAAGGGTAAAGATGATGAGCGTTAGTAGGAGCAGGCTGGCAGTAAGAGTAGGGAGAAAGAAGCGGCTGCCAGAGAGAAGGGTGGCCAGTCCTATGAGGAGACCAATAACTAACAGTGCTTTTCCAAAATATAGGACGCGAGGAGGAAAGTGTCCGGCGATCAGCGCTGCCATGAAGGGAAGAACAATGAAGAGTGCAATGAGTGCGGACAATCCAAGAGCTGTGGAGACGACAATAGGAATCGGCTTAATGAATTCTCCGATAATGCCAGTGGCTAGAAGGAGGGGAAGGAAGGCCCAGACGGTGGTGATGGTTGTGGTGAGGATAACGGTGCGATAGTCCGCGAAAACGTGTAGAGCCGTTTGCATCGGATCTTCCTCGGTAAAGACACGGCGCCGACTGGTGACGGCAGAAATAATAACGATGGCGTTGTCTACGAGGATGCCGAGAGCGAGCAAGAGTGAGAAAAGCGAGATAAAGTTGATGGAAATACCGGCCATCCGCATGACCAGAAAGGTCCCGAGAAAGGTGATCGGAATAGCGAGGGCGGCGACAATAGATTGGCGGAAACCGAAGAAGGTGAGGAGTACGAGGAAGACCAAGAGAAGAGTGAGACGAAAATCATGGAGGAGTTGATCAAAACTTTTGCTGATTTCTTTGCCACCATCAAAAACGGCGACGAGGGAAAAATTTGCACCGGACTGTTCGGAAAGATATCGAGCGGTAGCTTGGACGCTTTCGGCGGTGACGCGCGTATCGGCGGCATCGCTTTTGAAGACAGAAAGCAGTACGGCCGGATGAGGTTCGGCGGCGGGGCTCGCAAGAAAGGCTTCACGGCTTCCGAGAGGGGCGCGCTCTTCAATATGAGCTAAGGCACCAAGCGGAAGGGTGGTGTGGGCGATGTTGAGAGGAAGTGAGCGCAGCGCTGCTGGAGAGTCTGCTAATGCGTTCATACCGAGGGCGTACTGGAGAGAAGTATCGCTCAGCGATCCAGATGGATGACTCCCGAGGGCGCTCGCTACACTGGCACTGACTTCGGAAACGGAGAGGTGGTATGCAGAAAGTGTTTCGGGAGAAAGGGTGATGCGTATGACGGGATCATTCCGGTAGGCAAGAGAAACTCGTTCTACCCCAGGGAGGTCTTTAACGGTATCTTTGAGTTTATCGGCGAAGTGTTCAAGAGAGGCTTGCTGACCATCTTTTTCAGCAATAGCCAGAATGAGGGATGGTTGATTTTGAAAATCAAGCACCTGAATATTCGGTTTTTCAGCATCTTGAGGGAGAGTAGTGAGACTATCAAGAGTGGTCTGGACATCATTCTTGGCTTTTTCGGGATCAGTACCAGAGGCGAACTCGAGTGTGACATGAGAGATCCCTTCTTGAGACAGGGACGTTGTTTTGGTGACATCTGCCAAATTTTCGAGAGCGTCTTCAATGGGAATAGTTACGAGTTTTTCCATATCTTCCGGTCCGGTACCCGGGAGAATCGTAGTGACAAAGACGAGGGGGATCTGAATGCTCGGATTCAGTTCCTTTGTCATAGTAGAGTAGCTTGCGACTCCGGCGCCAGAGAGAATGAGAGCCAAGAGTATGACTACGCGAATACGCGAAAAATACTTCGCAATATACGAAGAAGTTTGTTGATAATCAGAAGAAAGAGGACTCATAGAAAAGAGAAAGTAAAAAAACTAACGGGCAAGCGTGATAGATTCCCCGTTGATCAGGGTGCGGTCGAGCAGAAGGGCGGTGCCTTCCGGGAGGACTTCTTTAATGAGAGCGACATTACCAAACACAGCCAGAACCGTGACGGTGCGTTCTTGAGCGAGGTTATTTTCGGCTGTAAAAAGGGAAGTATGGTCGGTATGGGTGAAGAGGCTGTCGAGCGGTACAAGGGTGGCGGATTGAGGTGCTCGAAGAGGAAGATTAATGGTGAGACGGGTTCCGTTGATAACCTTGGTAGCCCGCTCTTTAGAAAGCAGATAACGAACCATGAAAAGTCCATCTGGAGTTTCACCTTGAGAGAGGTAGGATGGAAGAAGTTCTACTGATTCCCCGTTTTCCAACTGAAGTTGGGAAGGAGTGGTGGTATCAAGGAGACGGGCAAGAGAAGGATCGAGTGTAGCTTCGAGCGTAGTGGTACCATTTTCAGCGCGCAAAACAGCGAGGATGGTACCAGGGGTCACGAAGTCTCCTGCTCGGACAGCCACGTGTTCGACAGTAGCCGACACAAAAGAGCGTGGTTTAAAAACAGCCTCTTCAGCGCGAGAAAGATTTACGGAGAGTGCGCCGGTAGCGAGTGATTCTTGAAGAGCTGCTCGTTCTCGCTTCAAGCGTTTGAGAGCGAGGGTTTCTTCTGTGTCATCAAGGGTGTTGTCATGGCGAGCCGCTTTCTTCTCGAGGGTGAGAATAGAACGATCAAGGCGGTTTATGTTTTCAATAAATCTTTGATTTTCTTCGGTCAAAGATGTTTCGAGGTCGGCCTTGTTAGTTCCGTAGTCAGGACTGAGACGGAGGAGTGTAGTCTGAGAAGATACATGATCCCCAGGCCGTATCGCTATACTTTGAACTGTTCCAGCAATCAGCGAGACGATAGGCTGAACCGTTTCTTTGTGAACGGAAGCGGATGCGGTGGTAGTAGGAATATCAGTACCAATGATGAAAGTCGAAACAGATTTTGGTTCTGAAGAAACTGTTTTTTCTTGATTGACTGGCTGCCGATACCAATGGGTGATCGCAATGACACCGAAGAGGAGAGCGAGCGCCGTAAAGAAGAAGAGGAAAGGGGAACGCTGAAGGACAAGGGCAGCTCGCGTTTTAAGAGAGTTCAACATAAGGAAGGGGACTCAAAATTTAGGCAGAAATTCTTTTTACGCTACCACAGGATCAGCCAATGGTCAATGGGAATGCTACAGTTTATGTTACAATGGAAGCTAAGTTCTCGCGTGCTCTTGCGTGACGATACAGATTAGGGTCTTTCTCAAACAAAAGAAAAAAACATGCGGCGTTTTCTTTCCAGTATTGTTGTTTTGAGCATCTGTCTCGTACCGTGGGTTCCGGTGCGGGCCAGTGGTCCGTATGCCCCGGAAGTCTTAGTGGATGTGGTAAAGCCGTCCGTGGTACGCATCATGACGCATACTGTCGGAGAAGCTGAGGTTCCTTCTGTTAAAGTAGATATTCGCCGAGGGCTCATAGCGGTGGATGATACGGCGGAATCGAGAAAAATCAAGGTGGATGAATACATATCGGGGAGCGGACTGATTATTCATCCGGATGGGTATATAGCCACGAACGCCCATGTCGTTTCTCCGGAGACTATCAAACAGATGCTCGGTTCCGAATCAGCTATGGCGGCTTTTTATGAGAATGCGTTGTTTCTTTCGGATGAGGAAGCCCAGAGTTTCTTGCAGTCGGATCAGGCCGAAGCTTTTGGAAAGAAGATTCTTCGGACAGTGATTGATAATAGTCGCTTTGATCTCACGACGGAAACCTTTGTGCTGAATCCTCATTCGGAAAAAGAACGCGCTCCTGATTTGATTCGTGAGGCTTTTCCTGCCCAGGTAAAAAGTTTGAATGCAACGTTTGTGGATGATGATCGGGATGTGGCGATTATCAAAATTGACCTCGATCATTTACCAGCGTTGCCATTGGCTCCGGATACAGCTCTTTCGGTTGGGAGTACAGCCTACACCTTTGGTTTTCCCGGAACAGCCGAACTCAACAGCAAGAGCCCGACCGAAGCTACCTTTACCCGTGGCGTGGTGAGTGCGATCAAGACCGCTACCAATAAGGATTTTCCTATCTATCAGACGGATGCCAAGGTCTCTCAGGGATCAAGTGGCGGTCCATTGTTTAACGATCATGGTGAGGTGGTGGGCTTGGTAACGTTTCAGACTGGGGAGCTTGATAGAGCGGCGGGAGATAATTTTGCTTTCGCCTTACCAGCGTCGTTGATTCGTGATGAAGCGCAAAAAATAGGGCTTGCTTTGGATCGAAACGAAACTTTTGGAGCTCTTACGAAGGGGATTGATGCGGTACAGGGGCGGCACTGTGAGGAGGCTTTCCGGTATTTTCAGTCGGCTGAGATGACGAACGCCACTTTTTCTCTGGAGAAATCGATTGAGCCGTATACAGAACGTTGTCGAATGATACAGGCGAATGGTCAGGCACTGGATACGCGCTGGGATACTCTGCGTAATAAGGCAGAACAGTTGGATGTTCCGCTCGCTTCGTTGATCGGAAGCGTGACCTTTTTGGTGGCGATCTTTGGAGCCGCTCTCTTTTGGCTAGTGCGGCAGGTGCGTCGAGAAGAAGGGGAAATTGCCAGTTTACGACGAAAAATGGAGGATGCGGATCGTCGGCGTCATGAGAGGCGGTATGGCGGCGAGCGTATCAAAATTCGTCTGCATGAGACGAAAAGGCGGTAACTATTCTAGTGTGAGGGGAATATGTCTATGGTGCGTACAGTGCTTGGGAGTCGGGAGTTTTTATTTCCGTCTCTTATTCTTATACTGATCAT
>CAZOKB010000011.1:29236-35044 GCA_964580285.1 uncultured Bdellovibrionales bacterium | reverse complement strand
GCGGCGTAGAGCTTCTCACCGATCTTCTGGGCGGCTGCAGAGAGGACTTCGGTCGCCTTCTTGATGGCTTCGAGGTCATCGCCATTCTTCACTTTGTTGAGTTCGGTGATGGCGTCTTCGACCGGCTTTTTTTCTTCGGCCGTGATCTTATCGCCGGCATCCTTCATCGCCTTCTCGGTCGTGTAGACCAGGGAGTCGGCCATGTTACGTGCTTCGATGAGTTCCTTCTTGCGCTTGTCTTCTTCGCTGTGCATCTCAGCATCCTTCTTCATGCGCTCGATTTCATCTTTGGAAAGACCAGTTGAGGCTTCGATACGGATGGATTGGGACTTATTCGTTGCTTTGTCCTTAGCGGTGACGGAGAGGATACCCGAGGCATCGATGTCAAAGGTGACTTCGATCTGTGGGATGCCGCGTGGCGCTGGTGGGATACCGTCGAGGATGAAGCGTCCGAGGCTCTTGTTGTCAGCAGCCATCTCGCGCTCGCCCTGGAGCACGTGGATCTCAACAGATGGCTGGCTATCAGCCGCGGTCGAAAAGACCTGACTACGAGAAACCGGTACCGTAGTATTGCGCTCGATGAGCGGCGTACGGACACCTCCCATGGTCTCGATACCAAAGGTGAGCGGAGTCACGTCGAGGAGGAGTACATCCTTGACCGATCCTTCGAGAACGCCACCCTGGATGGCGGCACCGGCCGCTACGACCTCGTCTGGATTGACCGAAATATTCGGCTTCTTACCGAAGAATTTCTCAACGCTCTGGAGCACGAGCGGCATGCGGGTCATACCACCGACGAGCACGACTTCATGAATATCTTTGACTTCGAGTTTGGCATCGGCGAGGGCCTTTTTCACTGGCTCAAACGAGGCTTCGACGAGATCATGCACGAGCTCTTCGAGTTTGGCGCGGGTGATCTTGATGAGCATGTGCTTTGGACCGTTGGCATCGCTCGTAATGAATGGCTGATTGATTTCAGTATCCTGTGCTGTTGAGAGTTCGATTTTAGCTTTCTCAGCAGCTTCCTTGATACGCTGGAGCGCGAGCGGATCTTTGGAAAGATCGATGCCTTCCTGCTTCTTGAATTCATCAAGGATCCAGTGGATGATGCGCTGGTCAAAGTCATCACCACCAAGATGGGTATCACCGTTCGTTGATTTCACTTCGACGGTGTCTTCGGCGACTTCGAGGATAGAGATATCAAAGGTACCGCCGCCCAGGTCATACACGGCGATTTTCTCGTCTTTCTTCTTGTTGAAACCGTAGGCGAGCGCGGCCGCAGTCGGTTCATTGATGATGCGGCGGACAGTGAACCCAGCGATTTCTCCGGCTTCCTTGGTTGCCTTGCGTTGGCTGTCATCAAAATAGGCTGGGACAGTGATAACCGCATCAGTGATCTTCTCGCCGAGTTTCTCTTCGGCATCAGCCTTGAGCTTGCCGAGGATCATGGCGCTCACTTCCTGCGGAGTGTATTCCTTGCCGCCCATCACGATCTTGGTGCCCTCGCCTGCCTGGATAACCTTGTACGGCAGGGTCTTCATATCGCGCTGCACTTCGTCGTCGTTGAAATGCCGTCCGATGAGACGCTTTACCGAGAAGAGCGTGTTCTCCGGATTGGTCACACCCTGGCGCTTGGCCAGGAGCCCAACGAGGCGTTCACCGGTCTTACTGATCGCCACCATGGAAGGTGTGGTGCGATTCCCCTCTTTGTTCTCGATGATGGTTGGTGTACCGCCTTCGACGATTGCCATAGCGGAGTTGGTTGTTCCTAAATCGATGCCGAGTATCTTTGCCATATGATTATTGTTACGTAATTTATTATGTACATTATTTAACGATGACTCTCGCGGCGCGGATGACTTTGTCTCCGAGACGGTAGCCCTTCTGGACGACCTTCACGATCAACTGATGACCTGAGCCCGAATTCTTTTCTTCTGTTTCCTGTTCACTGTTATTTGTTATTTGTTGACTGTCAATGGCTTCATGGATAGTCGGGTCGAAGATGTCTCCTTCCTGTGCCTCGATTGTCTGCATACCGTTATCGGTGAGCACGGTCTCGAGCTGCTTCTCGATATACTGGATGCCGACGACCCAGGGACTCTCTTTCTGCTCGGGCGGTACATGCATGGTGGCAGCACGGAAGTTGTCGAGGACTGGGATGATATCGAGGACGAGCTTTTCGATCAGGTATCCACCGAGTTCTTTTTGGGATTCTGCCTGGCGCTTCTTATAGTTCTCGAATTCTGCCTGGCAACGCTTCCAACCATCCAGGTATTCGGCTGCGAGTTCAGCCTCCGTTTTTTTCGTTTCCTGAGAGATGGGAGCTGTCTCAGTTTCAGGTGTCTCTGGGGAGGGCTTTTTTTGGGAGTGCTTGTGCATAGATCTCTTTTAAATGGATATATTTTTTATGAGGCGCGGGTCATTCTTTCTTTGAGGAGTTCGAATTGCTGCCGTCTTTCTTCTTCTGATATTTCTGCTTCCTGTTGGTCTGCTGGGGGTATGTCTTCATTTTTCTCCTCCTCGTTCTTTTCTATCATAGCGATGTCTGCGAGAGGACGATAATGACGGCGAGCGATGATCCGAGCAGGCGTTTCATGTATTCGATCAAGGATTTGTTCTTGGCGTAGTCCATACGCTTCGGGCCGATAATAGCCAGTACCCCGCGTTCGCCATCCTTGTCTTGATACGGAGCCACGACCATCGAACAGTTGCTGATTTCCTTAATCGGATTCTCATCACCGATAAAGATATGCGTCTCCCCGTCTTTGAGTTTAAGCATGATACCGTCGAGTTTTTCATCGAGTGAATCCAGTGTCTCAACCAAACGGCAGAGTTCATCGATTTCCTGGAACTCCGGCTTTTCCATGAGTTCTTTCATGCCGAAATCATAGAACTCTTCTTTGTCGATAAGACCTGAAACCGCCAGATTGCCCGAAAGAGCCGAAAGGAGTTTGGCTGTGCTGCGGCCAGTGCGGGCCTGCTTGGCTTTCATAATCAAGAGTTCTTTCTGAAGTCTCCGTTGATCCTCGCGGGAGAGGTCTTCATCCCCCATCATTTCCTCGACATAGAAACGGTAGCCCGTATCGGTGGGGATGCGACCAGCGCTCGTGTGGGGTTGATACAGGTAACCTTCTTCTTCGAGCTCGACCATGTCGTTCCGGAGCGTGGCAGAAGAGACTGGGAACTGGAAGTGTTCCAAGAGTGCTTGTGACCCAACGGGGATAGCAGTCTTCGTATAGAGCTCGACGATAGCCGAGAGAACTTGTCGTTGACGAGTGTTCATATATCAAGTGAACAGGGAATAATGAGCAACTAACAGAAATGACAAGAAATACATGAAAAATATCTATGTATCAAGTATATAAAACGTATTAGCAGTCGTCAAGTACGAGTGCTAAGTACGGATACCAGCTATCAAAAGAAAGAACCCGGAAAGAGATCTTCTGGGTTCAGGTAAGGGGATGCTGCCTGTGGTATGAGCATAGCTGTCAGCGGCGCCGACGTTTGGAATATTTTTTGGCATAGGGAGATTCCCAAGCCTTGCATGATTCTGGAATTCCACGGATGAGGATGTGTAGCAGCCAGAAAATCTGTAGCTGATTACTCATGGTAACTCCCCTAGTACACCGGATCGAGATCGAGGTGCGGATTTTCCGCTTCCGTACCGAACTGTTGCAAGTGCATTGCGAGGCAAGGTTGCCGATGAGGACACTGTTCTGGATGACCGTTTTGGAAGCAAAACCCTGCATAGTAGTAGGGTGCACTTTTCGTGAGGGGCACCCTTCTATTGAGTCGTCCGCAGTACACGAGGGGTAGGGACTCCGGTGATTCGGAACAGCCTATAGGCGATGCCATGATATCTCCTTCATGGGTGGGTGAAGAACTTTAAAACACTAAGCGCACTCTATAGTTTTTCTTTTGGTGAGTCAATAACATAAGGATTTGTTAAGGTTCTAGTGAGGACTGAAATCTAAGGAATAGGGTCGTAGCCCCCGGCATTCCAGGGATGGCAGCGGAGAATGCGTTTGAGTCCGAGCCACAGACCCTTCATAACCCCATAGCGGGAGATGGCCTCAAAAGCATACTGGCTGCAGCTGGGGTGAAAACGGCAGAGCCGTTCGCCGACGATGATGCCCAGGAGACCATGCTCACTCGAGATGAAGCGTTGGTAGAAACGGATAAGTTTGAGAAGAAGGGATTGAAGCATATGCCGGTAAGGTACGGAATTTCCCTTCCGTCGTCAATCTCCTTCTGGTACAATGAAACAGAAAAGAAACCAAAACACATGCATCAAGTCCGCTTTCAACAGTTGACCTGGATCGATTTCGAAGATCCTCGCGATGAGGATATCACCTATCTTCAGGAGAACTTCAATATTCATCCCCTCGCGATCGAGGAGCTCGTGACTCCCACGTATCAGCCCAAAGTCGTGCAGTACGATGGCTGTCTTTTTTTGTCGGTGCATATTCCCCTCTTTGATATCAGTCACCGTACCACTTTCCCCGGTGAACTGGATATTATTCTCACCCGGGATCACCTCATTACCAGTCATCGGCATGATATCTATCAGCTGGCAAAATTCTTTTCTGAACTTTCTAAAAACGAGGGCCGGCGCCGTCTCTACATGAGTCAGAGTCCCACACACCTTCTTTATGCGGTCCTAGATATCCTCTTCAATTCCTGTTTTCCCAAGCTCAATCATATTTCCCAAAAGCTCGATTTTATTGAGAGCCAGGTATTCGCTGAAAAAGAAAAAGAAATGGTGCTTGAAATCTCTATCCTCAAGCGCGATATCCTTAATTTCCGTCGTACGCTTAAACCGCAGCGCTCCATTCTGGAATCACTTCTGGCTAAGAATCACCCGTATGTTCCTGAGGAACTGAAGATGTATTTCCAGGATCTTATTGGTACCAATATCCGTATCTGGAATATCTTGGAAAGCAACAAAGAAACCATTGAAGCGCTGGAAGCCACTAATAATTCTCTGCTTTCGAATAAGCTCGATATCACCATGAAGGTGTTGACGATTTTCTCGGCCGTACTCTTGCCTATGTCGGTCTATACCAACATGCTCGCGATGAGTGCGACGATCCCTTTTGGAAATAACCCGAATGCCTTTTGGATCCATGGGGCTCTCATGCTCGTGATTGCCGCGGTAACGATCGTCTTTTTCAAATGGAAAAAGTGGTTCTAACGCGAAATTCGGAATGAAGAATAGCGAACGTTGAATATGGATGATCGCCCTTCGCAGGGCTGGTTTTTAGCTTTATGTGTACAAATATATGTTTATTCATTATCCTTGAATCAATATTCATCATTCTATATTCGTTATTCTATGAAGCTCTACAACACCCTTGCCAAAGAAAAGCAGGTATTCGAGCCGATCTATCCGGGCAAAGTCGGACTCTATACGTGTGGGCCGACAGTATATGACTATGCGCATATCGGTAATCTTCGGTCCTATACATTTGCAGATACGTTGCGCCGGGTGCTTGAACAGGCGGGCTATGAAGTGCGCCATATTAAGAATATTACCGATGTTGGCCACATGACGGCGGATGATATTGCTCAGGGTGATAGCGGTGAAGATAAGGTAGCAAAAAAAGCCTTGGCTGAGCATAAGACTCCGGAAGAAATTTCTCGCTTTTACGAAGAACGTTTTCGCGAGGATGAGGCAGCCATGAATATCTTACCGGCGCATTATTTTCCTCGGGCCACCGCCCATGTGGCGCACATGGTGAAGACGATTACTCTTCTCATCGAGAGCGGCCATGCCTATGAAAAGAATGGCAATGTTTTTTTTGATGT
>CAZOKB010000011.1:0-29136 GCA_964580285.1 uncultured Bdellovibrionales bacterium | reverse complement strand
CCCTTTGTTCGGTATTGGCTGCATACTCGGCATATTTTGGTTGATGGCGTGAAGATGTCGAAGTCCAAGGGAAATTTTTATCGCTTAGCCGATATTCTTGAACGCGGTTTTACTCCTCTGGATCTGAGGGTTTTATTTCTTTCAGCGCACTATCGCAGTCAGATGAATTTTACCTGGGAAAGTTTAGCACAGGCGAAGAAGAACAAAGACTCTCTCTTGAAAGCATATAGTCGAATTGGGAACGCCCTGGTTAATGAATCTGGCTTTTCGGCTACGCCTTTCTTAGAACGTTGTAGAGTGGCTTGTGAAGATGACCTCAATACTCCCCTGGCCCTGGCCGTGGTTCAAGAATTAGTACGCGAAATCAATACGCGCTTAGATATGGGTGAACAGTTGCATCCAAATGTTCGATCAGCTTTTGAATATATTTTCTCTGTCTTCGGTCTTCATTTTGAAGAGCCAGTATCGGTTCCGGAAGCAGTCTTAGAGCTTGCGCATGCACGTGAAGTGGCTCGCCAAGAGAAAGACTTTGCCCGAGCAGACCGATTACGAGACGAAATCTTGGCACAAGGCTACCACGTTGAAGATACCCCTGATGGTTTTCGATTGGAAAAGTAAAAAGCGCCGATAAGACAAAGGCGCTTTTGATGAGGGCTAGACTAAGTAGAGGGAGTTTCCTCGACTCGCCGATAGAAAATCTTGATCGATATGCGGCGAATCACTCGATCTGAGAATGTGCTCCGCGTCATTGTTTCGTGTTTGACACAGGATCCAATCAAGCAGAGATGACGATTCTTTTCTTGCCATTGACTAATGAAGGAACTTGGAGAGCTCCTGAGATCGCCTTTGTTCTGAACCAACAAAAACCAGTACGTTTCGAAGAGTTGGCTCCTTCTGGAAAGTAAATGGCTCATGAAAAGTCTCCTGCTCTGCGGTAAAGCTATTCGATGGTCAGAGAGTCGTTTCTCGACTGAACATTAGGTAGTCGTCAAGATAACGCATGGCTTGGGTGCGGCGCACCTCATCACCGTAGATAGCTCCGGGCGCATAGAGTGCCGGAGGAACGAAACTCAGGGTGGCGGTAATTTCCCGAATTGCTTGTCCGTTGCCAAACAAGTCAGGTATACTCTCTCCACCATACACCGAAATGACGCAGCTCGTGGTGCCCTGAATAGCTTTTTTGAGGCATTCCCTTTCTGGCTCAGAAAGTAATGCGAGAGAAAATTTTTCAGTATCCGGATAGTAGATTTCCGGATAACCCCGCTCAAGACCAAACAGGATGCTTTGGAAAATCTTGCGGCAACGGCCTTTTCCGAAGAACGACATAGAGTACCCCTTTCACTATGATAAAGAACTCGTCGAATATACCCCGTTTTTAAGAGTTTGTCCAGTTTTCGGGGGTGATAAATCGTGATAGCATAGGGAATACTATGGCAACTACTTCAAAAGAACATCTCCGTGTCCCTCCACACCATATTGAGGCCGAAATGTCGGTCTTAGGTTCGCTTATGCTGGATAAGGATGCCATCATCAAGGTGGCGGATATTGCCCGCGTCGGCGACTTTTACAAGGATGATCATAACCTTATCTACGAAGCCATCCTTAAGCTCTACGAGGATCGTGAGCCGATCGATGTCCTTTCATTAGCCAATCGTCTGGAGGAAACAGCGCAATTGGAGAAAATAGGCGGGTCGAGCTATCTGGCTTCGCTCGTGAATACTGTCCCTTCGGCCTCCAATGTCGTCCACTACGCCAAAGTCGTCCAAAAAAAAGCTCTCCTAAGAAGGCTTATCTCTGCGGCGAGCGATATTGTCGAAATGGGGTTTGATGAATCAGAAGATGTACAGAAGGTGCTTGATGAAGCTGAGCAGAAACTTTTCGCGGTCTCGCAGAAATACATTAAACAGGATTTTATTCCCATTAAGTCGATTCTCGAGGATGCGTTTAATCGTATCGATGAGCTCCATAAGAGTGACAGTGCGTTTCGTGGAGTACCCACCCACTATCCGGATCTCGATAATCTTTTGGCAGGACTCCAGAAATCAGATCTGCTTATTTTGGCAGCACGGCCATCGGTCGGTAAAACAACTTTTGCGCTGGATATCGCTCGTCAGATTGGCGTGTACTCCAAAGTACCAGTAGGTATCTTTTCGCTCGAAATGGGCGCGGATCAGCTCATTGATCGTATGCTGGCTGCGCAGGCGGGTGTGGATCTGTGGCGTTTACGTACGGGTAAGCTCTCGAGCGATGGACCGAATAATGATTTTGAACGCCTTTCGGATGCTATGGGCGTGCTGTCGGAAGCCCCGATCTTCATTGATGATTCTGGTTCTTTGAATATCATGGAAATGCGGACTATGGCCCGCCGTCTTCAGGCAGAACATAATTTGGGCGTCATCATTATCGACTACCTCCAATTGATGGAAGGCCGATCCCGCGGCGGTGATAACCGTGTCCAGGAAATATCCGAGATTTCTCGTGGGTTGAAGCAACTCGCCCGTGAGCTCAATATTCCGGTCATCGCCCTTTCACAGCTCTCTCGTGCTGTAGAATCCCGGCCGGATCAAGTACCGAAACTCTCCGACCTCCGTGAATCGGGTTCTATCGAACAGGATGCGGATGTGGTCATGTTCCTCTACCGCGAGGATCGTGTAAAACCGGATACCCCGAATAAGAATATTGTGGATATCATTGTCGCCAAGCATAGAAACGGTCCAGTGGGTAAGGTCTCGCTCTACTTTGAAGACAACGCGACAACATTCCGATCGCTGGAACGGGTACATACCGAAGTATAATAAGCTTTAAATTTGAGTTTTCTGATCTGCTCAGGACTTTTTTCTTTGCTTGGTGTCGGAACACGGCATCAGAAAAAACTCCTGGGCAGATCGAAAAATTTTGAGCTTTGGATTATTTTCTTATATGCACTACCCGAAAAAATTCCAAAATCTGATCGCACAGTTTTCCGCCCTCCCCTCTATTGGTCCGAAGATGGCGGAGCGACTCGTGCTCTATCTGTTTAAGCAGGACGAGGCCAAGCTTCTAACGTTTGCTGAAGCTTTGGAAGATCTGCACCATCTCCGGAGCTGTAACCGTTGCTTTTATATCGCTGAGGCAGAGCTGTGTGAGATTTGTTCTGATCAGGGTCGTGATCAGACAACCATTTGCGTGGTAGAAGAGCCGCTAGATGTTATCGCTATTGAACGCACTGGGTCCTTTCGGGGTCTCTATCATGTGTTGGGTGGTGTGATGGATATGAGCCGGGAGCAGGAAAGTGCTTCGCTCCGGATCGCGGAGCTCGTGACTCGCGTTATGGAAGACCAGGTGGAAGAAGTGATTCTCGCGACCAATCCAACCACTGAGGGTGATGTCACTGCGCTCTACGTGCGGAAGAAACTCGAAGGGTCAGGTGCGAAGGTGACCCGTATTGCCCGTGGCTTAGCGACTGGCGGAGATATCGAATATGCCGACGAGGCCTCTCTGACGGCTTCATTGACAAATAGGAAATAAAGGTGTATAATTATAGATAGTTTTTTCACTAAATAAGGAGACTAAAGATGAGGCAATTTGTGGTGGCGGAAGTAGTAGAGTTTGACGGGAGCAGTTGGCAACTGCCTACCGAAGAAGAGCGTCAAGAGACTGCTCGCATCCTCGCTGAGAAAGCCCAGGAAGTCCGAGTACTCGATGTGAGCGCTGTGCCCACAGCGTATCAGGGTTTCCTGGATCCCCAGGGGCATCTCGGTTCGCACGCTCCACTCGCGGCCTAAAAGAATTTTTTGGCCAACAAAAAACCGACACTCACGTGCCGGTTTTTCATTGATTTGAAAAAGGAACTTGCAAGATTAAGCGGCTATTTTGGTTATTTCGACTTCGGTAAAAGCTTGACGATGTCCGTAACGGGTCAGCTCACGCTTCTTGGCTTTGTGCTTGATGCCGGTTACCTTGTCGTGACGCTCCTGAGCGAGTACGGTACCGGCCACGGTCGCCTTCTCAAGGACCGGAGCTCCGACTTTGACGGCCTTCTCGTCCCCCGCGAACAACACTTCAAACTCGACGGTGGCGCCGATTTCTGCTTCAAGCTTCTCAATTTTCACTTTGGTCCCCTCGGAAACGAGATACTGCTTTCCGCCGGTGCGAATCACTGCCAACATACTCATGGAATCACAAGAAAATTAATACTGGCTTATTCTAGGCTATTTTTGGAAGGGTGTCAAATCCCCAGGATGCCTATGATATGGATATTGAATGGAGTAAATGAGTTTTTTCCTTGCTTGGTGTCGGAACACGGCATCAGAAAAAGCTCATTTACTCCACTTACTGCTCGCCATGCCGGTTCCATTTTGAACGAATCTTACTCAAGAATAGCTTTAATACGACGGATACCAGCAGAACAAGCCTCTTCTTTTTGTATTTTGAAATGCCCGAATGCTTTAATTTCCGCCGTATTCTTCACATGTGGTCCACCGCAGAGCTCACAGGAATACCGTGTTCCATCCGGACCTTCTACTTGATAGACAGTGACTTTTTCAGGATATTTTTCCCAGAAACTCCCTTCCACGCCGGCTGCTCGGGCCGCTTCCTTATCCATAACCGTTGTGGTAACGAGGGCTTGAGCATCAATAGCCTGATTCACATATGCCTCTACTCGATCCAGTACTTCGCGGGGAACCTTTTCAGGATAGGTAAAGTCAAAACGGGTGCGCTCTTCGGTAATATTTGATCCGGCTTGATGTACGCTCTCACCCAGTTCCTGGCGGAGTCCAGCTAACATAAGGTGTGTTACGGTGTGAAACGCCGTGACTTTATCGCTATGATCAGCTAGTCCACCCTTAAATTTACCCGCGCTGGCCGTACGAGAGAGGTTCTGGTGTTCTTCTAATGCTTGCCTGAATCCTGCAAGATCAACGGTTTTCCCCTGCTCTTGAGCAAGTTCCTCGGTCATTTCGATGGGAAAACCGTAAGAGGAAAACAGTATAAACGCATCAGAGCCAGATATGGCTGTTCCGGAGAGCTTCTGGAATTCTTTCAAACCAGTTTCAAGAGTTTTGCGGAATTTACTTTCCTCTTGAGTAAGTTCGCTGAGAATAAAATCACGCTTTTCTTCAAGTGCTGGATACGCTAGCCGATAGGTATCAATGAAGGCTTGTGCAACTAAAGCGATAAAGTCGGCTTTGATACCGAGTGTGCCCGCAAAACGTACGGACCGACGAATCAAACGGCGTACAAAGTAGCCCTGATCCTTATTAGAGGGCACGATGCCGTCCCCGATCAAGAATGCGGCTGCCCGGATATGATCGAGGAGGACTCGATACGCATAGGTATCATGAGGATTTTCTCCGTAGGTTTTTCCGGATTGGTTTTTAATGATCTCTCTGGCTTGGGAAAACAGGTCGATAGTAAAAATATCTGGATTATCAAGGGCAGCTGCCTGGATGCGTTCAAGTCCTCCTCCGAAGTCGACGTTCTTCTGGGTCAGCTTCGTAAAACCAGCCTCAGTCTTCTGGTATTCCATAAAGACATTATTGCCGATTTCCATGAAGCGACCGCAGTCACAGTTTACATGACAGGGTTCAGTATTCCACCGAGAATGTTCGTGCAGATGGAGCTTGTTTGTCGGGTCAAAATCCCAAAACATTTCGGTATCCGGTCCGCCTGGTTCGCCAACAGGCATATTGCTTGGTACGCCGGAACGGCTCCACCAGTTTTTCTTTTCATCGTAATAAAAAATTTTTCCTCCCTGCATGCCGTCACGTTCTGGAAAATCAACAATATCCGCCGCGATACCTTTTTCGGCGAGGAGAGCCTTCCAGAGAAGAGCGCTTTCGGTATCTTTTGGAATACCCAGTGTTTCATTGCCGCGAAAACAAGTGAAAAAGAGTCGTTGTGGATCAAGGCCGACTTCTTCGGTTAAAAAAGTGAACATCCATCGGATCTGCTCTTGTTTAAAGTAATCTCCGAGAGACCAATTACCGAGCATTTCAAAAAAGGTGGTATGGCGGTTATCCCCCACTTCTTCGATATCCTGAGAACGGAAACATTTCTGCGCATCGGCAATACGTTGTCCGAGCGGATGCGGTTCCCCAAGCAGGTATGGGAGCATGGGCTGCATGCCAGAGCCAGTGAACAGCGTGGTCGGATCATTTTCTGGGCGGAGTGGAGCAGAAGGCACAATAGCATGCGCCTGTGCCTTGAAAAATGCCAGATAGCGTTCACGAAGGGAGAGCGGCATAGTCGCGGGAGAATACAACAAATTACCAACCAAGCTTCTTTTCGATCTCGCTGTATTCCCAGTCTTTGATACGCCAAGAAAATATTTCCCGGGTTTTCGAGAGAGCCTCTTCGATAGAAGCGGAATAGCCAAGATCCTTGAGTTTATTTATGGTGTATTCAGAGAGATCGAGCTTTTCGTTTTCAGGACGTCCAGCACTCAGCTCTTCAAGAAGCGTAATAAGTTTTTCAGATGTTCCGGGCATAGCGGTGAGATTAACGGAGCGTATTCAGCTTCTTCTTCTTTTGGGCGATATCAGCGTCAATTCTTCGGAGCTCAGCTTCTTCTTTGCGGATGAGCGCTGCGTTGCGGAGAAGGTCCAGGGCGATATTTTTTTCAGTCAGTTTCAGTTTTTTATTTTCTGCTCGCATGGTTTCTAAAGAGCGGGAAAATTTGCTCCGATCAGAGGCAAGAAGAACGAGCTCAAGTTCCATGCGCCGTTTATTGGCGCGAAGCTCGCTATTTTGAGCAGGATTGGATCGCATAAGTTTAACAGAAGTCGGGTCTTCTATCAAGAGGGTTTACCGGTGAGTATCAAGGGTCACTGTGACCCGGCGGGAGCTGTTTGGAATACTCCGGAACAGGAATTCTGGGCTAAAATTTACTTCTATTTTCTTAATTTCAGGGTGTTTATCGAGGAGCGCCTTAATACCCTCCTCATTTTGTCCGAGGAGCTCTTCACGGAGAGCGTCTTTCATGATAACGGATTCGAGCATCAGGGCGGCTTTGACACTAAACTCCACCGTGTTTTCATCGTAATGAGGCACAACATTCTCAAAAGAGAGCGTGGCACCTGTCACGCTAAAGGAGACTCCTTGGAGTTCCGGAGGGTTTTTTTCAGCTAACTTATCCTTAATCGCTTTTTCGGATACAACAAAGGCTTTACCGGTAGCAGAACTTTCAACATCAAAACTGGTCCCGATAGAGCCGATGAGCGGAAGTATTGGGGAGGCATCTTCTTCTATTTCGATCGAATCTTCTATAACGCGTTCGTCAGGCAGGAGTTCTTGTTTGAGAGAGCTCAGAAAATCTTCTTTAGAAACTTCCTTAAGCTTTTGAAGTGATTTAGTAATATCCTCTTTTGTAATACTGGTAATACCCTCGCCGCCGGCTCCTCCTCCTGTGAAAGCTTTCGTGGATTTCGCTTGGAACTTATCGTATTTCGGGCTGCCTTTGAAACCAGGAACGGTAAAGGTGGTTGGATTGATATTGTAACTCTCCCCAGCTTCGTCAGCGATCACCACGGCTTCTACGACGCCCGCCTCGCGCTTCCCGTTTTGAATCGTCATCCCTGGCACTGTAACAGACTCTGCAAGACGGAAAATTTTTCCGTCAGCTGATTCAAAGCGTGTTGTTGAGATAAGAGGCTGAGAGTCGCTGGAATATTCATTGGAAATAATAAGGGTGCCTCGAGATTTTTGGTTACCGGATGAAGATTTTCCTGTGGCTTCGGCTGTGATCTTGGTAGTATAGGTTTTCTCAATCTTGCGTACGGGTACTACGCTATCGTTCTTGTCTCCGATAGGAGCGATGGTGCGGCCTTCATACTTCGCTTCTACATCACGCGTGAGGTCATGCGGAGTCACGATAACAGTAGCGGTAGGCACAAGAAAGTAAGCTGCTATTCCAGCACCTGCCAAGAGAAAGAGACTTGCTAAAGCATAGACTCCTGGTTTCCAAGATGCGGTAGATGATGAATGCTGAGGAAGATGAGAATTTTTGATGAAATCAGATGGTGTATTCGGTGCGTTTCGTGAGGATATTGTTCTGTGCTCCGGTACTGCATCACGCCGAAAAAATTTTTGTAATTTTTGGTTGCGTTCGGAAAAATCTGGTTCAGAAGCTCCTGGAAGAGGATGGCGTACGGGCACCTGGCGTCGCTCAGGAAATGATTGTTGAATTCCAGAGCGGAGAGGGGTCATGGTGTTTGGTTGGGTATCGCGAAGAGAATTAAGTGCCGTCTGGTATTGCGGAGAAGCATCTCGGATTTTGAGTCGTTTAGTGGGTTCCTGTGTCAGTGTTTCCGATCTAGCGGCGGGCTGTTGGGAAAAAGAGCTTTTCGGAACTGTTGAGAGAGAAGAAGTTTCATCCGAAGAAAAGGAATCGGAACCGATATGGTTAGCCTCGGGCATGAGCGGATTGAAGCGTTTCTCGGAAGATATTTTCGTCTGAGGTAGTTCTGATACGGTTTGTGCAGATGTTGGTGTAACTGAATGGGTTTCTTGACGGAGCGAACCGATTTCGGCCGCGTAGTCTTTGGTGGGTATGCCGACTCGTTCAGCGAGTTGTCTCCCGATTTCATCTTGCGAAATAATGATAATATGCTTCCCCTGTTTTTCGGCTTCGCGCTGAAACAAGCGGAGATTGACCGCACTCTGGAGCACAAGGGCTCGTTTCGGAAAAACGAAGTAGTTTTCTGGGTCAGAGGACTTTCGTAGGTGTCCAATAACCGAGATAATTTCTTCGTCTCCATCGATGAAAAAAGTTTGTGCCATAGTGAGGGTTATTGTTGGTCTTCAATGGTTCTCATGCTCCGTTGGAGAATTTTGGTGAGAGTCTTTTCTTGGTCAAGAATTTCAATGAGCGCTAAGTGTGCCAAACCAATAGGCGTGATGTCTTGAGGGTTATTGAGTTCTCCCGTCGTGTCTACGATACGAGCAACATCTTTTGGTTGCAGATAACTGACATGCGGAGGGCGGGAAAATGGGAGTGTGTTGGCCCATTCTGGCGAAGTAAGCGCGGCTTTAATACCTGGAAGGGCTGAACCTCCTCCACACAAGAAAATCCTTGAAGGAAGTAGGTCAGTTTCAGCGAATTCGCTGAGAGAGAGTTCGATACCACCGAGCCAAATACGACAGTCATCTGCGTAGAGAGCCGAAATTTTAGCAGTATCTTCTGGATGCAAGCGGCCACCAGCATAATCAATCTTCATCTTTTCGGCAACTTCGAAACTGAGATTAAATTCTTGGGCTAAGCGTTTTGTAAAGGCGCGTCCTCCTAGGGCGAACATTTTCGTGCCTTCGAGGCCTCCATTGCGGACAACAGCAATATCAGTTGTGCCGCCACCAATATCGATGAAAATGGCGCTAAAATCACTCATATCCTGTACCTCTACGGAGCGGGCTACGGCATACGGTTCAGCAGCTACGGACAAGAGATCGAGCTGTAGAGATTTAGCAATGGTTTCAAGAGCTCCAAGATGAATCAGAGGTGCGTAAGCGTTAAAGATGCTCATAGACACATCGCTCCCCTGAAAATTGGTTGGGTTTTGCACGTGGTAGCCGTCGATACTCACATCAACCATGGCAGCATTGATAAGCTTTACCTCGATATTTTCTTGTCCGGTTTCCCAGGATAATTGCTTTTTGATGCGTTCAAAAGCTTTTTCTTGGACTTTTTGGACGATCATTTTGAGTTCTGATGGGCCAATCTCAAGATTCGCATTAACGCGATTGTAGTGAACGGTCGTGGTTGTGCCTTTAACGAGTTCGCCGGCAATACCGATGATGCTTTTCCCTACTTTTTTAACCTTGGCATTTTCAGTAGCAATGGAAATAGCTTGGCGAGAAGATTCAATGACACCGGTAATATCGGCCACCGCACCGCTCTGCATATTGCCTGGTTTTTGGCGCACTTTTCCTGTGCCGATGACCACACCGCGGTTTTCATGCTCTTCGACGCGAAACACCAAAGCCTTTACGACCTCGGTGCCAATATCAAGCGCGAGAATAATCTGGGGGGTATTGCCCCATGAAAGGAGTCCCATAGCTCGGGGTTTTTGTTTTGAAACAGTACTTTTTTAGTATACCACGACTTTTTGTGACTCTAAAATACTTGAGTCTCCACTGCCCCGATGAGTTCATTTCGTTCAGAGAGTGTCTGTAAACCTTCAATGGCACCATAGTGAGCAACCACGCCACCGCTGTTGAGCATGCCAGTGGCCAAAGAACGAGCCAGAGATTCATCTTGTATGTGGCTGGCTAAGAATCCTGAAGCGAAGGCATCTCCAGCACCAGTGCTATCGATAACAGGCCCAAGCGAGTGAATCGGTGCGAACAAGCGTTCTTTTTCATTGGCCGCCCAGGCTCCTCGCACTCCATCGGTCAAGCCAATAGCATGGGCCCCTTGAGCTAAGAGGGTATCAAGAAGGTAGTGTTCATCGTCGAGGCGTGTTGTATCGATAGCAGGTACGTGGAGAAGGAGCTCGATAGCTTCATCTTTATTAAGAAGGAGCACTGTGGCACGAGCTACGAGTGAGAGGATAAAAGCAGGATCTTCTTTGAGATTATGCTGCCCCGGATTTAAGGCGAATTTTGCTCCCGAAGCGTCAAGGTAAGAAAGAATCGCCTGGGTATTTTGCTTCCATTCCCCATTGAGAGAGCTCATGAATATCCATTCGGCTCCTGCTAGGCGCTCGCTAATAACCGAAAGACGTTCATTAGCATCACGATTATGAAAAATAATCCGGTCACCAGATTTCATTAATACTACAATGGCGGAGAGATCCGTTTTGATCCCAGCTTCGCGATCAACATAGGTAGTTACCACAGATTCTTTCTCGAGTTTCTTGATCGCCCAGTCTCCCAGAGCATCTTGCCCAATATGGGTATAGCAGCCCGCTTTGATACCGAGACGAGAAAGACCGATAGAAACATTAGCAGCAACTCCCCCGATGGCTTCGTACCGGTCAGGCACACGAAACTTCCCTCCGATTTCGAAGGCAGCCTTGCTTTTCGAAGTAATATCTTCCGGAGTTTCGAATACCATGTATTCATCGCTCGGAAAAAAAATATCTTGTGAGCATGATCCAATGCAGATAACCCGAGGCACAGAAGATTTCTTGAACCACATAGTAGTGTAGATTAGAGTTCGCTCCAGATCTTGAGTAAACGATTATATTTTGCTAAACGCTCCCCGCGTGACAGCGAACCGGTTTTAATGAAATGCGCTCCAGCACCTACAGCTAGGTCAGCGATAAAATCATCGCTGGTTTCGCCAGACCGGTGCGAGATGACAGTAGTAAGATGGTTGGCGTGCGCGAGAGATATACAGGCGAGTGTTTCAGAAAGCGTACCAATCTGATTTGGTTTAATGAGGACGCTATTGCAAGACCCGACCTCCAGGGCTTTTTCAAGTCGCTGTATATTTGTAACGAGAAGGTCATCTCCAATCAGGAGTAGAGGTTTCCTCCAACTGGCGGGTTCTTTTTCCAATTTTTCGCGCATTTCCTTCCAACCAGTCCAGTCTTCTTCGTGGAGCCCATCTTCGATCGATACGATATGATACTTGGCCATCCATTCACGATAGAGATTCACCAAGCTCTCGCGATTGAGATGCACTTCTTCTGGTTTCATTTGATAGATATCCTGTTCACTGGCGTAGAAGGAATTAGCTGCTACGTCTAACCCAAGGAAAACGTGTCCACCTGCCGAATATTCAGCTTCGGTGATAGCTTGATTGATTTTCTCAAGCGCTTGAGCGTGACTTTCCAAATGCGGCGCAAAACCGCCTTCATCACCCACCCCGGTAGAAAAACCGTCAGCCTCGAGAAGCTTTTTCAGTGAGTGGAAAATTTCACTGCCGGCACGGAGTTGTTCGGGATAAGTACTGATGCCGCTCGGTATCAGCTTGAATTCTTGTACCGAGAGACCAGAATCGCTATGTTTGCCACCATTGAGAATATTGAACATGGGAATAGGGAAATGTTCCGGATCGATCTCAATTTTCATGAGATCAGCAATGTGTTGATAGAGAGGAACGCCTCGGCTCAGTGCGGAGGCTCGAGCAGCAGCGAGTGATATACCCAGAATGGCATTCGCGCCAACACGTGATTTATTTTCAGTGCCATCACACGCTATCAAGGCGGCATCAACCGCTGATTGATCGCTCGACTCAATACCAAGAACCGTTTCCCGAAGTTCTGTATTGATAAAATTGATTGCCCCTAAAACACCCAGTCCTCCATACCGATAAGGATTTTGATCACGAAGTTCGTGAGCTTCGAAGGTTCCGGTTGAGGCACCTGAAGGGACAGCTGCAGTAGCGGTAGTATTGTCTTCCAAGGTAAGAGTCACTTCAACGGTAGGATTTCCTCGTGAATCGAGTATCTCGCGGCCTACAACTTCTTTGATAGTGGACATAGTTTTTTGTTTGGGTAAGCTAGTGCCAGGTTTTGGCTTTATTATTGGACACGCGCGTTTTCAAGTGCCACGATACCAGGAAGTGCTTTTCCACTCATGTATTCAAGCATGGCACCGCCACCAGACGACACAAAACCGATTTTATTCATCACACCGGCTGCTTCAACAACCGCGAGTGATTCGCCGCCTCCGATAACTACGGAAGCATTCGTCTCGAGAATAGCATTGAGTATGGCATCGGTACCAATATTGTAGGGCTTTTCTTCAAACTTTCCCATGGGGCCATTCCAAACGATGGTTTTAGCCGTTTGAATAATCTTAGAAAAATAAGCAATGGTTTGGGCTCCGATATCGAGTCGTTCGGGAGCATTGAAGTCAATAGGAAGAAGCACTTTTTCTGAAAACGTTATTTTTTGATCCAGCGCTTCGTTGGCAATTTTTCCGCCCACCAAGATACAGTCGTAATTGGGTTCCAATGCCTGGATAAGAGGAAGTTTTGTTTCAATCTTGGCTCCCCCGATAATAGCCACAGCTGGGTGTTCTGGACTCAGTTTTGTTTTATCGAGTTGGTCGATCTCTTCAAGTAACCGATAGCCAGCAAAAGAAGGCAGGAATTTAGGAACCACGGCCACCGAAGCATGATGACGATGGCACACGCTAAAGGCTTCATTAATGAAAATATCAAAGGGTCGCGCCAGGTCCTTGGCGAGCTCTATATCGCCTTCCTCTTCTCCTTTTTTGAAACGGACATTTTCAAGCAACAGAATTTCATCAGTGTTTTGGTGAGCGAGTGCTTGAGTAACTACTTCTCCGGTGCAATCAGGAACAAAAACGATCTTTTTCCCGGTCGCGTTGGTTACGCTTGGAAGGAGGCGTTTTGTTGAATACGATTCATCAAATACTCCGGCTTCAGGCCGACCAAAATGCGTCAGCAAAGCGATCTTAGCTCCCTCTTGTTCAGAGAGAAAAGCAAGTGTTTCTTTGACCACGTGGAAACGGAAATGTTCCTGTATGTTCTTGATATCATCGAGCTCGACATTGTAATCAACACGGACTAGTATTTTCTTCCCCTTGAAATCTCCCTGACGCAGATTCTTTAACATACGACCAACTTCATGAATTATTTAGGTTTTTAGTTATGATCCCATGCCGAGAATCGCAATCATCACGCCGATGAGAGCGGTAACGGCAGTAAAAATCCAAGCCCGCATCACTACCTTAGGTTCTGGCCAGCCCTTCGCTTCAAAGTGATGATGGAGAGGTGCTGCCAGAAAGATTTTTTTTCCAAAATACCGCTTGCTCGTAAGCTGGATGGCTACGCTCAAAGATTCCAATCCATACAGCGCTACGATAATAAACAACGGGAGAACGGAATTGGTGAGTAAAGCCACTACCCCGAGCGTTGTTCCCAAAGAAATAGCCCCGGTATCACCCATAAAGAAACGTGCCGGGTAGACATTAAACCACAGAAACGCTAACAGCGCTCCAGAAATAGCAGCACAAAATGAGGCGAGGTCAGCTTTATTGTGGGTATAGGCAATAAAAGCAAAAGCGACGAAAGCAATGAGAAGTACCCCGGCATTCAGACCATCCAAACCATCGGTTTCGTTCGAAGAAATAGCTGTGTAAAGAATCACAAAGATAAAGAGTGGGATATACCATAGACCGATCGTGAAGTCTCCGATGGCAGGAATATGGATAGAATCCCATCCGAGCTTATAATAAAACCACCACGACCCTGTTCCGGCAATCAAAAAAAGCCACCAGAAACGGAAGGAAAAGCGTAATCCCCCACCCTTGTTTGAACCGATACGTCGTACGCTACAATAGTCATCAATCAAGCCAAGAATACCTGCCATGATGAGTACAAAAAGCGGGAGCCAAGTCTCACGCCGTCGAAGAAAATCGAGCTTGGCAATAAAACTGATGCCGGTCCATTCGGCGATATAGGGAAAAATATACTGCGAAGCGAAAATGAGTATGAGTACACTGGCCCAGACAATCACCCCGCCCATGGTAGGTGTTCCGGCTTTGGCAGCATGGAGCTTGCTGACGAAGGTAAGCTTATCCCCCTGCACTCCATTTTCCTTGATCTTAATACCAAATTTGTAACGATAGAGAACATGTGTCCAGAGCGGAGTAAGAAAGAAAGCTAAGAGGAAGGCGAGAACTCCGGTAGCCAGAATTTTAAAAATGTTGGCCAGCTCGGGGATGTGTTGTATCTGAGGAACGGCAAGCATACGAGGGTGTTGGTAACGGAAATTATTTCCAATCAAAAGCCTGAAAACTCCAATCAAACATAGACCGAACGCTTTGCCAGCGATACTGATCATCAAGCACCACAGCAACGACCCGGTGATTGGATTCTGGATGCCGTGCAACAGCGAGGAGTGATCGTCCGGCGAGAGGCGTGAAACCTGTTTTTGTGCCGACGAGGTTAGGCATTTGACCTAAAAGCTCATCGGTATTGAAAATATCGTGATGGTAACGCCCATCATGCGAAACGATCTCTTCCTTTTCGAGGCGCATGAACTGCCAAAGAATATCGTACTTGAGAGCCTGGGTAGTCATCCGGGCAACATCACCAGCGCTGGAATAACACTCTTGTTCATGTCCGTCCGGTTCGAGGCCGGATGGCGTGCAGAAATGAGTATTATTCATACCAAGCTCTTTGGCACGCCTGTTCATAATTGTAGCAAATCCTTCTTGGGTTGTCCCTAAGTGCTTGCCGAGAGCGATCGCCGCATCATTGGCACTGTTCATCAGAGCGGCTTTTAAAAGATCACGCACGGTGAGTTGTTCTCCGATTTTCAGTCGTTCTCCAATACAGTACCCGCTCCGAGGGCACCCTACCCGAGTACCTTCGGCATACACAGCTTCTTCATCAATGGTAACGAGTTCATCAAGATTCTTCACTGATTCCACCACAATAATCGAAGTCATGAGTTTAGTAAGCGAGGCGATTTGCCGGTGAACGTCAGCATTATCAGCAAAGAGCGTTTCTTGCGAATCGCTATCCACAATGACTGCTGCATGCGCGGTCGGCACAGCCAGGCGGGGCGCATAGGGTTTCAGGACGGGCTGATAGGTGGTAGTGAGGGCGCGGTTTTCCGTGATAACCGGTTCTTGAAGCATTGAAGCATTTTCTTCAGGATGCAGAGAGAAGGCGGCCTGAGGATTCGTAAAAAGACTCGCTATAAAAAAACGGAGTTCATCGTGCGACCACCAGAAAACGGTGCCCAGAAAAGCAAGGAAAAATATTTTGAGGCGCATACAAAGAAGAAGGTCAGGTAATCTGAGGAGGTGCTGATTCGTAAGAAACAACTTCTGATGCTTCTATATCGGTAGTATCAGATTCCATAAGCTGTTTCAGGCGTTCATCATTGCGGAGTGTTTCAAAGTCAGGTAGCGCTGTAACAGAAGATAGCCCGAGGGATTGTAGGAATTTAAAGGTTGGCTGATACAGATAGCCACGGCTATCTTCCGGGTTCCCTGTGCGCTCGATGAGGTCTCGTAGTAAAAGATTTCTCAACGTGAAGCTGCAGTTCACTCCACGGATAGCTTCTATTTCCACTCGTGCAATAGGTGCGCGGTAAGCAATGATTGCCAGGACTTCGAGTGCCGCCCGACTCAGATTATCCTGGAGAGCAGCTTTGGTTAATTGCTCGATCGTTTCGGTATACAGGCTTTTGGTTGCCAGAGAAAGGCTTTTATTATGTATAATGACCTGTAAACCAGCAGCTTCGTCGTTCTCGAATTTTTCCTGAAGAGCCTGGACAAGCTCGGTGCGTTCGGTAGGAGTCACATCAAGAGTTTTTTCTATCTTCACGAAAGAAAGCGGCTCCCCACTCACAAACAGAATGGCTTCAAGGGCTCCGATGAGTGACTTCTTTTCCATAGGCGTATTGAGCATGAGAGGGATTATGATGAATGGACTGAGGATTCAACTCGTTTGAGGTGGATGTCATGAAAAAATTCTTTTTGTTCTGCAACCAAAAAACGCTGTTTTACGAGTTCAAGAAGGGCTAGAAAAGAAATGATCACCTCTACCTTATTCCGGGCTGAGCCGGAAAATTCCCGGAATGAAGTCTCAATGCGTTCAGTGAGATGACTTTGGAGATGAAAAATTTTTTCTTCGAGTGAAATTACTTGCTCTACGACTTTTTCTGGGAGAGCTTCTACGACAGGGATTTCCCCAAGTACGGAGCGGAAGTGTTCGGCCAGTCTTTGGGCGGTACAGTCTTTGGGCGGGTAAAAGACAACCTGTGAACCGAGGAAGCTTTCTCGGATAAAAGCCCCGGTATGCATTTGGAACATTCCCCCGAGCCGAAGAGCCGCATCACGAAAGAGCTTATACTGCCTGAGGCGCCATTCGAGGTCATCGACGGCTTCTTCCTCTTCTTCGGTAAACGTGAGTACCGGGAGCAAAGCTCTTGATTTGATAAGGATAAGCCTCGAAGCTACTGACAAGAATGAAGACAGATTTTCGAGAGTGATTTCTTTTTCCTGAGAGAGGTATTCGAGATACTGGTCAGCGACCTGTGCCAAGCTTACGGTCGTGATATCGAGTTTTTCTCGCTCAATGAGGGAAAGGAGAAGATCAAGCGGTCCCTCAAAGTGATCCAGTCGGAAGTGATAGGCCATAAGCAAACTGCCTGAAAAACAGGGATAACAAACCGGAAAAGCCCGATCCCCCTAGCTCTTTTGGGATGTATCGGCTCCTTCTTACCATACCATTTTTTAGATAACCGAGGAAGTGTCTAGGAAGAGTATTCCGCAGACACTGAAGATTCTCGTTGAGCAATATCAAACTCACTTTCGGTATCGTTTAACCGGAAGACTGAGAAGAGCGCTATGAAGAGCCCGATAATCACTACCATGAAAAGTGAAGTGAGCGAAAAGAAAGTGAGAAGCGCAAGAGCGATGCCGGCACCAGCAATGTTCGCTACCGGCCGAGCGGTGCGAAAGAAAGCAATAATATGGATATCATTACCGTCGATTTGCTTGTAAAAATAGGAATCGCGAAGCACTTCTATGCCAGCGATACCGACACGCGTCATAAAAAGGATCCCGCCCCACACCCAGAGGTGTTTTTCAGAATACATCACGACGCTAACCATAGAGGCGATAGTAATCAACAGGCAGAGAGCAAGAAGCTCTTTTTCGCCGTAGCGCTTGTCGGCTAAGAGTCCAATCGGATACTGAAGGAAGATGAACGGTAGGAGCATAATGGTAAAGATGATACCGATGTCGGTCCAGCTAAAACCCAGGTTTTGTAGATGGATCGGCATATAGACGATCATAACGGCATAGAAAAATTCCAAGGCCAGGGAGACAGTAAAGATACTGCGGAGATCCGAGTTGCCAAGCACGGTACGAAGCGCCGGCCAGAGCGCTATCTTCGGTTGGGTGATCTGATTATCGAAACGAAAGAGTATGGTGGCCAGGAGCAGGATGGCAGCATAACCGATAAAAACAATAAGGAATACCGCTGCGTAGCCGTGAGTATCGAGAATCCGGGTGGATAAATAGGGTGCTAATAAAAATCCGGTATTGGCTACCGCTAAATGAAGGCCCCGGATACGACCAGAAAGTTGATCTTTGGAGTAGGCTTCGAGGATAATATCCAGAGCCACCCAGGCCGTGTTTGAGGAAGCGAGATAAGCGATAGCAAGGAGGGCGCCTGTTAATCCGGCCGAGACAGAAGGTAAGATACCCAAAGCGGCGGCGGCTAATCCTAAACAAAACACCAAGTAACGGACTTTCCCGATCCGGCGTATAAAGGATTGAAGATTGAGGAGAAGGAAAAGGTGTATGCCATACGCGATAAGATAGGCGACACCGACAAAACGCGTCCCGACGATTTCCGAGAAATAGCTTGAGATGGTATAGAGCACCAGTGCATCTACGAAGGCCAATGAAAAAGAAAGAAGGGAAACGAAACTCGTTTTCTTCCGACTGTACTGTTCGTGGTGTTGTGTTTGTGTATTGGCCTGCATAGAAGCGTGACGTTGCTATTGTACCCTGAGGTGGCTTTGGCGTACAGACGTTTATAAATCAAAAGATTTTTTCAGCTTGACCTCCGTTGAGCATACTTGTTATTGGATGCACCCCGGCTTGAGGCCACGAGCCATGGCTTCGCTTGTTGTCTGAAAGCACAGTTGGTTTTCTGGCTTGATACGTTTGACGACGGCGCAGGTCGACGCATGGTAGAGCTTGGAATTGCGACTGGCCACAAAAACACAGTGTTTGGGGACTTCTGTTTTAAGTGTACTGGGAGTCAGATTTTCTTCGGAAGGGATTTGGACGGTAGGGTTGTTAGGTAAGGCTGGTGCGGGCACTGCTTGAGCAAGTTCGATACGAAGTGGTGCTTGCATAAGGGTTTTTCCTTGCAGAAAACCTGCTTCAAAACTCAGTGCACCTACTGCGAGAACACCAAAAAAGAGCACCCAGGCATCCTGATGTTTTTGTATTGACCGGAAGAAACGCTGTGGCCAATGACTCTTTCGGATTGACAACATAGAAAAGCATGTTATACTCTTCCAGTATACCGTAAAGGTGGTAAACGTATAACACTGTAGGCTATGGCAACCAGAAAAGCTGGTGGATCAACCGCCCTCGGTCGTGATTCGATCTCTAAGCGCCTCGGCGTGAAGATCTATGGCGGTCAGGCGGCAGAAACCGGTAACATCATTCTCCGCCAGCGCGGAACGAAGTTTCATCCAGGCAAGCACGTCGAACGTGGTGCGGACGACACCCTGTTCGCTCTCGTAGCGGGCACAGTGCAATTCCAGGTGAAAAAGGTCAAGAGCTTTACGGGCAAGCTCGTGAAACGAACCTTTGTGAATATTCTCCCAGAAACCAAATAAAAGGTTTCGAGACTCTCTAAAAAAATCCCCTACCGTTTGGTTGGGGATTTTTTATTTGTATTACCGAACTCTCACTTGCTTAGCGGCTGCTTTAAGGAAAGCAACAAAGAGCGGGTGTGGGTGCACGAGTGATGATTGGAATTCTGGATGAAATTGGGTAGCCAAGAAAAACGGGTGCTGTTTCTTCGGTAGCTCGGCGATTTCCATAAGTACTCCGTTCGGAGAAGTCGCCGAGAAGACGAGGCCTGCTTTCTCAATATCCGCGACATATCCCGGATTCACTTCGTAGCGGTGACGATGCCGTTCCAACACTTGTTCAGCCCTGTATACCTCACGAGCCAGGGTATTCGGTCGAACCAAGGCTTCGTAGTGTCCGAGCCGCATTGTTGCCCCAAAATTTTTGTTGCGGAGATTTGCTTTCTGCTCTGGCATGATATCGATGACCGGATGCTTCGCGGTCGGATTCACCTCAGTCGTATGCGCTCCGGTGAGTCCCATGATATGCCGAGCGTATTCAATCACCATCAGCTGCATCCCATAACAGAGTCCAAAATATGGGATCTTGTTCTCTCGACAGTAACGGATCGCAGCGATAATCCCCTCAATGCCGCGTCCACCGAATCCGCCGGGAACAAGAATCCCCTGGTATTGCTTGAGGGTTGCAAGCGATTTCGGATCATTCTCAAAATCGGCACTATCCAGCCAGTCGAGTTCCAGTTTGCGACCGACCTCGCAGGCGGCGTGTTTGAGCGCCTCAATGACGCTGATGTACGCATCGGAAAGCACATAGTCCCCGGTTTTAAAATATTTTCCGACAATACCGATACGGATGGTCTCAGAAGATTTCCGATAACGAGACACGCGCTTCTCCCACTCGGAGAGGTCGTGTTTTTTTGCTTTCAATCCTAACTTTTTTAAGAAACGCGCTCCCAGGTGATCCCGTTCAAAATTGAGCGGGACATCATAGATACTATCGACATCTGGTGCGCTGATCACGTCTTCATGACGCACGCTACAGTTCACGGCGAGTTTTTCTTTGCGTTTCTCATCGAGCGGTCGATCCGAACGGGCAACAATAAAATCAGGCTGAATGCCAGCACTATTCAGTGTACGCACGGCATACTGAGTCGGTTTCGTTTTCATCTCACCGACTTTGCTTGGTACCGGGAGGTAGCTGACGAGGACAAAGAAAACATCATGCGGGTGTTCAAGCTTTAACATGCGAGCTGCTTCGAGAAAGAGAATGTTCTGATATTCCCCGACGGTACCACCAATTTCAGTAATCACTACATCAGCTTTGGCATGACGACCAGCTTTTTTGATTCGGCGGATAACTTCTTGCGGTATGTGCGGTACGACTTCCACACAACGACCACCGTATTCGAGATTACGTTCTTTTTCAATAACAGTCTTGTATACCAATCCCGTGGTCATGTAGTGATCCCGTGTAAGTTCAAGGCCCATGAAGCGCTCATAGTTACCCATGTCTTGATCGGTTTCGTAGCCGTCTTTCAAGACAAACACTTCACCATGCTCGGTCGGATTCATCGTACCGGCATCCACGTTGATATACGGGTCAATTTTAAGGGCGGTCACGGTATACCCTTTTGATTGGAGAATCAAACCTATCGAAGACGTAGCCACTCCTTTCCCTACCCCACTCATCACACCGCCGACGACAAAAATATATTTCGGAGCATTTTTTTTCTTCGTTTTTCGGATGGCCATAGCTATATTTATTTGTTTATAGAGAAAAAGCCGCTACCCAGAGATGCGGGAACGGCTTTTTGGAAAATAACGCGAGTAAGGAAATTTACTCTCCCTGAATCTTGACTTCAAACACAGCTTCAATATCATGTCCAAAATGAGCCGTCACTTCATACTGCCCGACCATTTTGAAGGCTTTCGGTACCTGGATAACTTTTGCGTCTACTTCTATGCCTTCAGCCGCTAGAGCAGCAGCAATCTCGTCAGCTCCTACAGAGCCGAATAACCGACCTTCTTCCGCTTTCGTACGAATAACCACGGAACGATCGCGGAGCGCATTGGCCTGGAGGCGCAACCCTTTTTGGAGATCAGCTGCTTCGAGTGCCTGCTTTTTTTTCAAGTCTTCTACCTGGCGTAGCCCAGCGGCGGTAGCTATCTTGGCAAAACCTTTTGGCAAAAGAAAATTCAAAGCATAGCCATTGCTGACTTCTTTTATATCCCCTGCCTTACCTATTTTTGGAGTATCCTTTACGAGAATAACTTTCATACACAAGCATCTATCACCCGTATTACGTTTCGTAGTGTACAGGAAAAATATGTTTATTGGCAAGTAAAAACGGGAAGCTTTTGAAGACTCCCCGTTACACGAAAAAACGTGGTTTCACGTTGTATTGATGAGTGCTCCCCACTTAGTGCCGTTCAAGTCATCGAGCGGGGTGGTTGCCAAGATTCCTCGTACAGCGCAGATGATCATGCCGTTAGAGGTTTCCTGGAGCATCTTGATGAAACCCTTGGTCTGTTTGACTTCTTTGGGCCCGAGGACTTTCCGTACGATGATGCACTTCCCGGGCTTTTTTTCCAGAGCCGAGAGCACGACTTTCTTCACAAACTCCTCAGGATCATCGGGACGAAACGCGAACGAAGCCACCTCACGGACGGCATCGTTGTTCGACAGGGCAAGCGCCACGCTGTACCCAAGCCCTGGGCTCATGTTACAGAGCTCTATGACCACACCGATTTCGTTACTTGGCACGCCAAGACTGCTCGCAAGAGAAGTACCGATATGGTCCAGATGCCTGGGCTTGGCTCCCAGTCGTTGTTCCAGAAGGGATTCAATAAAGTCCGATTCTTCGTCATCCCCGTTGCTATAGGCTTCGGCCAAGATGCCAAAAACGGTACTCCGCAAATGAACCTGTACATTCGGAGAGAGTTGAACCTTGGGAGGATGTTGAACTTCGGGAGGGTCGGCAATAGCGGTCATTACAAGTCTCCTCTGACAAAAAACTGTTCCAAGACGGAACGCGTTTTTATAGCATTTTCAAGAGGAGTTGTCAATTATTTGGACGCTCTTTTTTGAGGTCACGCAGCAGAGTTTTTATTTCCTCAAGGTCTTTTTGGATATCTTGGATCTCACGCTCAGCCTTACGATCGATAGAGAGGTCAAGATGCGCTTTGGCTCGATCGTGCTCTGCCATGCGATTTTGACTCATGAGAATTACTGGGGCTTGATACGCTGCCATGAAGGAAAGCATGAGATTGAGCAGAATAAAAGGATAGGGATCCCACTGGTTCAGGTACCCTAATACGTTACCGGTAATCCAGATCACAATCCCTACTGTAAGCACGATTAAAAATGTCCAGCTTCCCGCCCAAGTAGTGAGGGCATCAGCTGCCTTCTGGCCGGGGGTTCTTTTGCGGAGTGAAGAAAGTGTTTCGTCAGGCATATTTTTTTCTGTTTCTCGATAATAAGAATCCTCTTGCTTATAGAGTATCAGAGAATCAAGAGGCTGTCTCCAAAAGAATAGAAAGCAAAACGTTGTTCGATGGCAATCTGGTAGAGCTCCATGACTCTCCGCTTGGCTTTTTTCTGTTCCAAAAAAGCATCTACTAAAAGAAGGAGCGAGGTCTTGGGGAGATGAAAATTCGTCACAAGATGATCGACAATGTGAAAATGATAGGGAGGAAAGATAAAGATATCCGTCTTACCCTGCCCACTATGAACCACACCTTGAGAAGTAAAGGCCTCCAGCGTCCGCGTTGTAGTTGTACCCACAGAAATAATCGGCTGGCCAGCTGAACGAGCTGTATTAATAGCCAATGCCGTAGCCTGGCTGATCGAGGCAAATTCCGTATGCAGTCGCTCCGTAGTAAAGTTCTCTTCTCGGAGCGGTGCGAAAGTCCCCAGTCCTACATTAAGTGTTAGCCGAGCCTGGCGGATATGTCGTGCTTCTAGTGACCGAAAAACTGCATCGGTAAAATGCAGCGAGGCCGTGGGCGCAGCGACCGAAGCTCCAGCTTGCGCAAAGACGGTTTGATAACGTTTACGAAGTTCCTCTTCTTCTGTTGCAGCGCCTTCAAGATAGTGTGGAAGCGGTGTCTTTCCATAGGTCTCAAGTAGCGAGAAAAGCGACTGCTGAGACAAGCTCTGTAATTTCACAAAGAAGATCTGTTCGTTTTGATCGATAACTTCAAAAAAATCCTGGTTTGGAAAAAAAAGCTTCTGTCCTATGGTTGTTTTTCGATCAACGAGTACGGGTATACGTTCCTCGTTTTCAATCTCATTTGCTAAAACAAACACTTCAATTTTCCCACCCGTCTCTTTGTTGAGCCAGAGTCGCGCTGGCAGAACGCGAGTATCATTCAATACCATGAGCGCAGACTCAGGCAAATAGCGGGCAATATTGGCAAAAGTATCGAAGGTTGTAGTATCTGTCCGTGTATCGTACACAAACAAACGTGCGCTATCCCGCGGCTCCACGCCTTTTTTGCGAATCAATTCTGGCGGTAGCACATAATCATACCGCTCAAGATCAGAGAGCTGCATAGGCAAACGTCACGGATATTTTCGAGTATCAGACAAAAAGTATCTGGGTATCTGTCGTAAAGCGCTCATAGAACTGTCCGACAGTCAGCGTACCGTCTACACCAGACCATAGGTCTTCCTGAGTCAAGTGAAACATATCCATGGCTAACTTGCAGCCAAAAATCTTACCCCCCTCATCTTTGATCATCTGGAGAAATTCTTCCGTTCCGGGAATATCAATTTTCTCCATTTCTTTTTTCATCATCATGGTTGCGAAGGCTTCCATGCCGGGTACTACACCAACGAGCGTTGGTAGATGCATACCGGTATTCCCCACGGTGGCTACGTGCAAATTTCCCATCCGATCCTTGCGGATAACGTCTAAGCCAAAAAAGGTAAAGAAGAGCTCCGCCTCAATGCCCTCAGCGCGGGCTCCATGCGCCAAGATAAGCGCCGCGTAGACATTCTCAATGCCAGACTTCGAACAAATAATCATCATCTTTTTCAGAGGCTGATTCTCCATAGGATTCTTAAAAAGGTTATTGCTTACAGGCTAAATACAGCTGGCTGGTTTAGGGAGCCCAGCTATTTTTGAAGCGAATTTGAGGGGCTTACCAGGGAAAAGCGCATAGAAAGTTTTGATATCCGTAACACCAGAGCTACCTACCTTGCGGAGCGTTAAAGGAATACCAGCTGAGTGTTGTTCTCTGAGCCATAAGAGAATCTTTAGGTGCTCTTCAGTGAGAGCAGCTATACCGAGCTCTAAAGCGAGTTCTTGGGCTACCTCTGTATTCCACTCCTCAGCCTGTTCAAGAAACCCCTCTTCATTCACTGTTCTCAATTGTCCGGCTAACATTTTCTGCATAGCGATGGGTATTTATGTAGTCGGACGACGTTTCCCAAAAAGACGCATCCTTCCTGATAAAAAAGGGAGTGGTCGATCTTTGAGCAAAAAGTTCCAATAGATAAAAGAAAACATCCTTTTCCCCCAATGATTGATGCGACTCCCCTTCAGAAGACTAAACGGACCGATGATGGGAAATGGGAACGACCCTTCCAGTGGCTCGGTCTCGTAATTGAAGTCTATCATAGCCGCTTTACCGGAACCTAATTCGATAAAACAATTGGCATGGCCATCATACTGCGCAGAGAGCGGAACACGATCGAGAAAACAGCGGACGTTTTCTGCTATCACCTCGGTTTGGAAGTGCGCAGAAGACCCAGCCTTGGAAGCTGGAATATCTGAGGCATCCCCAAGCACAAAAATGTCTGGATGGGCTTTTGATTGCAGGGTCGCTTTATCGGTTGGAATAAGACCGAGTTCATCCCCTAAGCCACTCTCACGTATACAGGCCGCACCGCGATTTGTAGGTACGGTTACGAGGAGATCAAAGGGGACCTCGCGACCATCATAGGCTACGAGTTTTTTTTCAGCTTCTTCAATACGCTCCACGGCAAAATCTGAGACGAGTGAGAGGTCTCGTTCTTTCAGATATTGCCCGAATTTCTGAGCAGCCAATGGACGAGTGAACGCCTCAGAAAGCGGAGTGACATACGTAATCGAAATCGCTGACCGTTTTCCTTGTTGTACGAAAAAATCATGGGCGAGAAAAGCGAATTCTAACGGTGCTACCGGGCACTTAATGGGCATTTCCGTAATGTGCACTACCAAGGATCCTCCTTCAAAAGAAGCCAGTCTTTTCCGAAGCGCATCAGCCCCTTCGGGGGTATAAAAATCAAAAATATCCTTTTGCCATAATACCCCCTGCATCCCAGGAATTTCTCCAGGGGCTATTTCAACACCCGTTGCCACAATCAGGGCATCATACGGTATGGATTCGCCATTTTTGAGGGTAATTATTCGCTCGGTCGGGTCAATACGTTCGACGTCGCCCGCTCTACGCTGTATGGAGGGTGGAATCAGGGCTTGAGAAGATCTTTTCAGAGCAGCTATAGATGCACGTCCGAAGGGTACGAACAACAGGCCGGGCTGATAGATATGTTCAGCAGCTTTTTCAATAACGGTTATTTGCCAATCCGCTCGCCGCCAGTGAGCCAATCGGTTGGCAAGCATAGTTCCGCCTGTCCCTGATCCAAGGATAACAATACGCTGCATAGGGTTTGGTTTTTTAAGAATGAGTAGTGGTTACAGAACAAGACAAACACGATGCTTTTTCAGTATATCCTTTTTTCTTTTTTTATAAAAAGACCACCTCAAAAGGCGGTCTTTTGCAATCTGGTGGGAAATACTGAATGTAGCGCGAACCCATTTCGAGCAGAATAGTTAGCTCGGCGGGCAAGCGAGGGAAGGAGGGGGTGTGGGGGAGGAATTTCCTCGCTTGCCCGCCTCGCTCCCGCGCTCCGCGCGAAAAAAATGGTGGCGCAATAAAATCAATTAGATGATAGCAGAAAATTTTATTTTCTGCTATCTCAAAAGTTCTTTGTAAAAATGAGAAAGGCCCCACGTGGTGTGTTGCAACCACGGGGGCCTCGTTGACCGCCGAGCTTCGCTCAGCGAATCCTGTAGAAGCTCGCGACAGTCTCCAGTTCGTCCTTCCAGCGACTACCGCCATTCCTCTTGTCGAAGTACACGAGGACAAAAACGGTGATGCCGCTTGCGACGACCGCACGGATGGAGTTGGCGATTCCGTAAGGGCTCGCCATCATGACCGCGGGAATAGTACCGATGACAGAACCCGCGAAAATGAAACTCCAGTTGCCGATTGAATCGAACGCGGTACGTCGCTGAATCGCTTTCGCGATTGTCGCGATGTACGCGACAACGAGAAGCGTCTGCGTCGTCCAGAAAGTGACGTTGGACTGTTCCTTGTTGAAGGCCCAGTAGACCACCGCCACCACCATCACGACGAGACACAACTTCTGCATCCAGTCGAACGCGACCTTGAACTCACCGGATCGCCACAGTACCACCGCGAGAAGACCGAGCACAATCGTGATTTCGAACGCGGCCGCGTAGAGCGTCACGTTCTCGATCAGCGTCCGACCCGGAATCGCATGGTAGGAGATCATGGCGAGATTCATCGCGAAACACCCGATGATCCATGTTGCAGGAGCCGGATTTACGCGACGACGGAGGATGAGTGGGCAGTACCAGCCCATCGCCCCCATCAGAGACAGGAAGGTCAACAGGCCAGCTGCGTTTTTCACAGCATCCTCCTTTGGTTTGAGATTTTGAATCGCGTGTCCTACGCGACGAGGTCTAACTCGTTATGAGCAGCGCATTGAATATCTGTTAGCGCAACAAGCGGTGTTTCAGCTACTCAATGCGCTGCTCATTTCAAAATCTCAAGGAGATTCGCTCGCAAATTTGCAAAGAACTTGAGTAAAAATTGATCTAAATTTAACTCAATTTTTACACTAGTAGTATAGCATATATGCGCCAGTTTGTCAAGGTTTTGGGCATAATCAAAATATGCCCTAAAACCAGAAGAATTATGACCAAAACCTTACCTTTTTCGAGTTTTGTTTTTCTAAAAACAAAACAGCCCGTTAGGGCTTCTTCAAGAATTGCGCCACCATTTTTTTTGCGCGGAGCGCGGGAGCGAGGCGGGCAAGCGAGGAAATTCCTCCCCCACACCCCCTCCTTCCCTCGCTTGCCCGCCGAGCTAACTTTTCTGCTCGAAATGGGTTCGCGCTACATTCAGTATTTCCCACAATTCAAAACTTTTCAAGTTCTCGACTGGGGACAAGACCGAATGCTCGCCGCGCCTTTGGGCGCGGCTCGCAAGGAATTGAGCCAAAAAATCCCACGGCGCAGAAAACGAAAAGTAAGCGGAAAAATTGAATGTCTAAAATCCTAATGCAAAACATTATGCTCAAACCAAAATATTTTCTCTACGCTCGGAAATCAACTGAAGATGATGACCACCAAATTATGTCCATTGAGGCACAGCTCTTTGAATTACGAGAATATGCGCGTAGAGAAAATGTGGAAATTCTTGCAGAATTTACCGAGGCGAAAAGCGCAAAGAAACCCGGACGAGAAATGTTTGCCGCAATGATAGCTGAAATTGAAAAGTTAGAAGGTGTTGGAATACTTGCGTGGCACCCTGACCGCCTTGCTCGCAATAGTGTGGACGGCGGCAAGGTCATATATCTCGTAGACACCGGCAAAATCGTTTCTTTGCGCTTTCCGACATTTTGGTTTGAGCCAACTCCGCAAGGGAAATTCATGTTGCAAGTGGCGTTCGGACAATCCAAATACTATTCGGACAATTTGATTGAAAATATCAATCGCGGTATTCGCCAAAAACTCCGCCGGGGAGAGTGGCTGACACTCGCGCCTTTTGGCTATGTGAACAATCCGAAAACTCGCACTATTGAACCTCATCCGACCAAATCAAAAATTGTGGCGCGAGCGTTTGAGGAGTTTGCGAAAGGAACGCATACACTCAAATCTCTTTCGGAGTTTTTGGCGGAGCTTGGAATTGAAACTCGGCACCGAACGCCACTTGCCAAAGCGTCCGTCCACCGGATGCTCACCAATCGAGCATATCTCGGCTTTGTGGTGCACAAAGGAGAATATTTTGACGGACGCTTTGAGCCAATTCTTTCCCCCGCAACCTTTGAAGCCGTGCAGGAAATATTGAAAAGGAAAGCGAAACCTCGTAAATCAAAGCAAAGGCACAATTTCCCTTTTACCGGACTACTTACCTGCGGAGAGTGCGGAAGTGCGATCACGGCGCAATACGCGCACGGCAACGGCGGAACATATCGCTACTATCGTTGCACCAAGAAAAAGGGAAATTGTGTTCAAAAGTATTTGCGAGAAGATTTGCTCGTTTCGCAATTAAAGACACGGCTTCAAAGCGTTGCGCTTTGCGATGAGTGGACGAAAAAGATGTTGAAGCAGGTAGAGGCGTGGGAAAAGGAAGAAGTCCACTCATCGCAAACTTTCGTCCAAAATCTGCGGGAGAAGCAAAAAGAGACACAAGAGAAACTGGATAAACTTGTCTCGGCGTATATTGACGGCGACATTCCTAAAGAAAACTACCTCGCCAAGAAAGAGGAATTACTGCGCAAAAAGGTTTCTCTTGCGTCCCAAAAATCCGATTTTGGACGAAGGGGAAAGAATTGGATTGAACCATTGCGGAGTTGGATTTTAGACATACAGAAAGCCGAAAAACTCTCGCAGAGCGAGAGTTTCGGAGAAATCAAGGAATTTGTCCAAAAGATCGGAACGAACCATACGCTTTTGGACAAATCCGCTTACTTTTCGTTTTCTGCGCCGTGGGATTTTTTGGCTCAATTCCTTGCGAGCCGCGCCCAAAGGCGCGGCGAGCATTCGGTCTTGTCCCCAGTCGAGAACTTGAAAAGTTTTGAATTGTGGAC
>CAZOKB010000010.1:0-46418 GCA_964580285.1 uncultured Bdellovibrionales bacterium | reverse complement strand
GCGGAAGCGGGAGGATTCGAACCTCCGATACGGTTACCCGTATACCGCATTTCGAGTGCGGCCTATTCAACCTCTCTAGCACGCTTCCAGGGTGCGCATGTTGTGAAAAAAATTGAGCCGCTTACAGCGGCAGAAAGAGAGAAATCCTTCTTACATTCCCTGATTTGTTGTACAATGGAAATGGATTTTTTGCAAGAATACCAAAAGATATTTCTATGAATGCAGAAGGAGTGAATTTTGTTGATCCAGCGAGAATTATTAGTCAGGTTGAGGTGACAACAGGGGCGACAGTGGCTGATTTCGGTTGTGGTTCCGGGTATTTTTCATTTGCCTTTGCCAAAGCGGTTGGTGCAGAAGGGAAGGTGTTTGCCTTAGATATATTGCCATCGGCTCTCGAGGCAGTGGCCAGCCGAGCCAAAACCCTTAACCTAGGGAATATTGCCCCGAAGCGAGCCAATTTAGAGCGTGAAGGCGGGTCGGGATTGGGGATAGCCAGTGTGGATTGGGTCGTGTTGAAAGATATGCTCTTTCAGAATGAGCACAAGCAGGTTATTCTCCAAGAAGTAGCCCGTGTTTTAAAGCCAGGCGGGCGCGCTATTATTATGGAATGGAATCCTAAAGCGAGCGCGGTTGGCCCAGAAAAAAAGTTGCGTATTGATCCAGAAGCCCTCCGGCTCTTATTGGCATCGGTAGGCTTGGTGATTGAGAAAGATCTTCAGGCAGGAGGGTATCATTACGCGTTTTTGGTCGCCAAAAACTAAAAAAAAGATTGTATGCGGTACGGAAAGGTTGTAGTAGGTCTATTGATTATGGTAGGAGGCGTTCTCCTGTCTGGGTGTGGTTTGCGTAATTCCGGAGGCACGCCTTATAGTATGCCCCTGGAAGTGTGGGGTGTTTTTGATGACTCCGATACCTATAGCCCGCTTTTTGAGCAGTATCGCTTGCTCAATCCGTATGTAAGCGATATCAAGTATCGGAAATTCAATGAAGAAACCTATAAAAAAGAACTGCTTAATGCTTTGGCTGCTGGCAATGGGCCGGATTTGTTCATGATTCGCAATTCCTGGATCGAAGAATTTAAAGATAAAATCATTCCAGCTCCGGAGTATCAGGTGACAGAAAAAGAAGTCCGGGATAATTTTGTTGATGTCGTAGCTCATGATTTTATTGGCGAAGACAAAAAGATTTACGGCCTTCCTCTTTCGGTAGATTCCTTGGCTTTGTATTACAACAAGGATATTTTCAATGCCGCTGGGATTACGGAACCACCGAAAACATGGGAAGAATTGGTTGCCTTGGTACCGCGCTTGACCAAGATTGATCAGTATGGCAATGTCACGCAGTCAGCGATTGCCTTGGGAACAGCGGAGAATATTAATCGTGCACCAGCGATTCTCCTCAGTCTCATGTTTAGTCTGGGGGCTGAAGAAGAGGATCAAAATGGTCGTATCAATCTTTTCCGTACGGAAGCAGCATCCAAAGCGTTGGGCTTCTATACGCAGTTCTCCCGAGTAGGATCCAGCTTGTATACGTGGAATCCTCGCCTTCACTACTCTATGGATGCTTTTTATGAAGGAACGCTCGGGATGATGGTGAATTATTCCTGGAGGTATGAAACGCTCAAGCAGAAGAATGCCAAGCTCAACATGGCAGTGGCTCCGCTTCCACAGTTTGCTGGCTCTTCTCCGCAGAATTACGCGGATTATTGGACCTATGTTGTGGCCAAGAATCACGAGATTGTTTTGGAAAATCCGCAGCAAGAGGCCATGCTGCCTCAGGATAAGGAACAGCGTAATACTTTGCGAAAGCATGAAGCCTGGCAGCTGTTGTCTTATCTCGCGTTGCCGCATCCCAATAAGCAGATCACCTTTCGTAATGGCCTCACTGGCAATGTGGGAACGTTTGCTCTCGACATAGATCCAACTGAACAATATCTCGCTGATACCAAAAAACCAGCCGCTCGGCGAGATCTGATTGAGAAGGAGCGTAATGATCCGGTCCTGGGGCCCTTTGCGGTTTCTAACTTAGTGGCACGGAATTTCCGCCAGTCAGATGCAGATGCTATCGAGAAAATTTTGAATGATATGATTGATCGAGTGAATCGTGGAGAAGAAACCATACAAGAAGCGTTGTCTTCGGCAGAGAAACGTATCAATACCCTGCGTTAAGCGAGAATTTTTTTAGTCTATACCCTATGCGTCGTCGCCTCCTGAGTTTTGTGATGCTTTTGTTTTTTGTACTGTCTTTTTCGTTGCCGCTTTCGGTATCAGCGGCCGGTTTTGTGCCCTGTGGTCGTAACGTCGATGATCCCGCTACGGCTATTAATGAAACCGCGACCTGTACTCTCTGCCATGTGATTGTGGGCGGCAAAGGAGTGATGGACTGGGGTATGCGGGTGATGGTCGCGATTGGGCTCGTAGTCATAACGGCTATGGGTATTTGGTATATTGTTTCGGCTGGTGATGAAGGCATGATTAAGCAAGCAAAGTCGGGTATTAAATCAACGCTTATTGGGGTAGCAGCCATATTAGGGGCGTGGCTTTTGGTAAATACGGTGCTGCTTCTGGTGGCCCAGAGTTCTGATGCGAGCCAAAACCCGACACTGGGACTCAGAGTGACGAATGGTTTTCATTTTTCCTGTGATACTCAGTCTCTGGCAAATACCGGGGTAAGCTCAACAACAGGCGCTGGTACTGGTACAACTACCCCTACAAGCCCAGCCACGGGTGGAGGAGCATTGTGTACCGATCCTGTGGCACTGAAGTCAGCACTGGCAGCTGGAAAGACGGTCTGTGCTGGCGATAGCTTTTCTTGTCCGTCCATATGTGATACTTCCAGATGGAATGGAGCTATTGCTGTCGCTTCGGCAAAGTATGGAGTTGCAGAAAGCTTTATCAAATTGATTATCTCCAAAGAATCAGCCTGTAATCCAACAGCTGTTGGGCGAACGGGGGATTGCGGTCTCATGCAAGTGAAGCCATCAGGGGTAGGTAATACAAGTTGTCTTGGACCGGCATTTAATCTGACTGATCCAGATGTGAATATTGACCAGGGAACGAAGTTTCTTGCTGCTGCTTTTAGTTCTGCCTCAAGCCTTCTTGCAAAATATGGAGCAACAACTACGAAAGAAGCGCTGGTAGCAGCTCAATATAATGGAGGAGCTGGAAATAATGCGTCGAGTGTGGATTGTAAGACTGCGGATGGTTGGCCGGTGATTTCGAAATGGGGCTGTCCGATCAACCCGGGAGAAGGAGAATTTAATGCTTGTGCTATTCGAAGGTATGCCTGTAGTGTACAGGCGTGTTTTTAAGTAAAAACCATGTTTTCAAAAAATATTTTTGTGGGAGCAGGAGTACTGGTCTTCGGAAGCGTGCTACCTCTGATAGTCCGAGCAGGAGTGATTTCGAGCGCTCCAGATTTCTCGAGTGTGCTCTTAAAGATTCTTTACTTCCTGTTGTCCATTGTCGGGATCGTTGCTATACTTTCGGTAGCGATTGCAGGAGGGATGTATCTCTTTTCCAATGGTGATGCAACCCGAATAGCAGTGGCGAAAAAATATACCTGGATGGTGGTGATTGGTTTAGCAATAGCTCTAGGTGCACTTATTCTTGTGCGGCAAATCGGCAGACTTCTCATGTGAACGTATCATCAAAAGAAAAACAAAACAGTAAAAAGAAAGGAGGTGAGAATATGAATAAAATGAAAAACATGTTCTACACAGCAGCATTGTCAGTCCTTGTGGCTCCAGTGGCTGCCTTGGCACAATGGTCACCTTCAGCTCCGTCTGGTGCAAAGGATCTTCCACAAGGAAGTCTCTATAGTATCATCGGCAATATCATGAACTGGTTACTGGGTATCCTCGGATTCATCGCCATTATCGGCTTCGTGATCTCGGGTATCATGTATCTCACCGCCGCTGGAGACGAAGGCCAGCAGAAGAAGGCCAAGCAGCAGATGCTCTGGTCTATCACGGGTGTGATTGTTGCGCTCATCGGCTGGGTGGTGGTTCTGGCAGTGCAGAACTTGCTCGACGGTAGCAGCACGACCTTCTAGTACAGCTGTTTCTGGTAAAAAAAGCACCTGTTGTAACGGGTGTCTTTTTTTTTATTCTTTTTTCTCGGCGCGAGTTTTGAAGTATGCTAGACTACAAGCAATGATTATACACAAATGTTATGCACACATATCAATGGAACAGGTTCTTTCCAAAGTTTTTTGTAGGACTTCTTTTGGTCTGGTTTTGTATACCAGGAAAAGTATGGGCTCAGCAACCCACTGCTGAAGGAGGAGCAACTTCATCAACCACGAGTTCAACTGATTGCTATAGTCTTTTTGGTGATAAAGGGACCTGCGTGACTACAGGAAGTTGCGCTGCTGGGTCAGTAATATCGGGCGGAGTGTGTTCGCCGGGCATGGAATGCTGCAATGCTGCTGGGGCACCCGGTGAGACTTCATCAACAGGGACGCCTTCCGGAGGAGCTTGTTCGGATCGTCTCAGTCCAGGAGACCCACCTTCTTTTGGGAGTTGTGCAAGTATCGCTTCCTGCTCGGGTTCTGGGACGATAGTTGGGGGTGCATCTACCTGCGCCACAGGTCTTATTTGCTGTATTGGTATGGCAACGGGGACGGCAGGTACTGGGAGTATTCCTACCGGAGGGGGTGGAAGTACTTCTGCCGGAGGAGGGACCACGGGTGGGGGATTATTTCCATCTACTGGATTTGGGAGTGGTACTGGATCGAGTTGTCCTGCAGGAACAATACTTGAACGAGGTATTTGTATTCCTACAGGGACAGGTCTTTCACGGGGGGATACTACCTCGACTTTTTTTTCGCTCGGATTTCTCACGTTCTCCATTCCCTTTATTTGCACGCTTGGTCCCGTGGCCTGTGTCCTGGCGACGTTTATGAACTGGATCCTCTCGATTATCGGCTTTATTGCTATTATCTCCTTTGTTATTGCTGGACTCCAGTATCTCCTGGCTTTTGGTGAACCGAAAGAAATTGAGAAGGCGAAAACACATGTAAAGTGGGCGATTGTGGGTGTGATTGTGGCTCTTTCCGGTATGGTAGTCATTTACGCGGTGGATAGTCTACTCCGTGGCTTCTCTCGCTTTTAACTAAAAGAAAGGTATGAAAAAAATATGTTAAAAAATTTGATCATAGGGAGTGCAGTATTTTTTGGAAGCATTTTTCTCGCTACTACTGTATTAGCTGCAGATGCTGATTGTAAAACAGCAAGTGGCTCGTGCAAGCCTGCTTGCAGCACAGGGGAAGCGGTGGTACCAGGCATTTCTTGTACAGTAGGCACAGAGTCTTGTTGTAAGTTAGGAACGACGACAGCAACAACTTCTTCGGGGAGCGTTGATGTTTCTGTGCCTAATCCACTTGGATTTTCAACAGTGGAGAGTTTCCTCACGGGAGGGATTTTAACCTGGTTGCAGGGCGTCATTGTGACCTTAGCGTTGGTCTTCTTCGTTATCGGGGCGCTTCTCTATGTCATGGGCGGGGCAGATGAAGGGAATATCAAAAAAGGCAAGGCTGCTATGACAGCAGCCCTTATTGGGCTGGCGCTCGGTATCGGAGCACCTACTTTTCTCAAAGAGATCTACACTATTTTTGGAGTCTCAGGTGCTCCTGCTGGACCAACCTTGGTGCAGATCGCGCTTAATGTACTCAGGTTCCTTCTCTCTATTATTGGTATCCTCACGATTATCATGCTGGTGGTAAGCGGTATGGCCTATATGACATCTACCGGAGATAGCGGGCGGGTCGATTCAGCTAAAAAGATGGCTACTTCTGCAGCTATTGGTTTGGCGCTCGCCTTAGCGGCCTTAATTTTAGTGCGGCAAATCTCACGTTTCTTCATGTAAGGAGCTTTTTAGGAAAAAGAAAAAGAGCAGGATAAGATCATCCTGCTCTTTGTGCTTTTGCACGGCGTTACCGTGTGAGCACGAGGGTAGTTGATGGAGCATTGCGTGTGATCCGGTAGTGCCCGCTCATGAAGAGTTCGCGGGTTTCCGGATACATTGCTGCCGTCACATTGAGACACTGCGTCTCATTAATCACGGCAACGGTTTCACCAACATATTTTCCGCCTACCGTGAGACCGAATTGGCTGCCTAGCTTGAGTTCAGTCTTCGAGAGATCGAACTCGCCTTTGGCGACACCATCTCGGTTCTCAATCGGAGGAGCGATCGTGTCGCGAACGGAGATCTTGTAATCTCCGACGGACAGACCGCAGACCTGGGTTGATTCCCAAGGTTTTTCTGCCGAAAGCACGATCGGGAAGCGCTGTTCTTCACCGTGCCAGACCTTAAGCGTTTCCGTCTTGGCCTGGGTGGCGAGGTTGGTCAGTGTTTTCCCTGCCACACTGATGGCGGGTAAGCTGGCATCAGCCGTTCGGGCAGCGAAGGACGACTGGGTTCCCTTTTCCCACAGCGACCGATCTTGCGGAGAGAGCCTACTGACTCGTTCCTTGAGTTCGAGCGAGGGATCCATCTGATCGATGATCTTTTGAATCCGTTCGATCTCACTCGTGAGATAGGCGTTGTTTTGCTGCCGAACCTTTTGATGGGTTTCATGGATTCGGGAGCTTGCTTCGGACCCCTGAAGATCAGGGAAGAACGCGGTGAGACTCCAGTAGCCCACGCACCCCACGAGAATGGCAATGTAGAGGTGCCAGAACTTCCGGATGACCCAGTTGCCTGTGGAGAGCCAAACGGTGCCGATAACGACCAGGGGGACCATGACCAACGCCACCAGCACCTCTTTCCCGTGTCCGCTGATCGGAAACGGAATAAGAAGTAGATGTGCCATGGGCGACCCGAGTATCAGGTACAGAATGGCATGGTAGACCCGGACGGATATAAACTGAGCGGCTTTTCCAGGGGTCGATTCGAGATAGCCAACGGCTCGTACAGCAGCCAGGATCGGGTGAAACAAGAGCCAGATGTGGAACAGAGTGGTCACTGCCAGAACGACTACGATCCCGCCATTCCACCCCATGAGGTTTAGAACGGAAGAAACCATAATCGGGAGCAGGATAGCGAGGAAAGTGATAAGGTACCAGTCGGTGTACAGCTTATGCAGCTGTCCAACAGAAAGATCGTTACCATCGACTGCTTCACTCCAGTCCCAAAGCTTCGTGGTTGCCATGTATTTCTCCTTGTTTAACGCGTCCCGATAAAGATTAGGAACGCAGTGATGGTGATGGGTATTCCCCAGCGAACGCAAACTTCGAGAGTTATTTGCTGCCTGGTGGCACAGAGAGTTTTGACGAAACCGCCGAAATTTCTCGCGAACCAGGAAGAAGGTCTTCTTGCTATGGTCAGATCGTAGATCGTGGCTGCCGGGATATGCATGGCTGCCGCTTCGTTCTGTTTTCTCTTCATCTCCGTGACCTTGTCGATCAGGAGACGTTGATATTCTTCGCGAAGCTTGATCCTGCCCGGCTGATCCTTGCAGTTCTCGATGGCGCTAGCTTTCGCTATAACCTCCGGATCCTGCATGAGACAATCGTACCCTGTTTTTCCGGTGATGAGCCAAGCGATGATATGGTGCAGCAGGTGTTCTCCTTGCTGCAACTTCTCATCAGCATCGGCCGCGCCTGCTTTGATGAGATCCTCGGTATTACGGACCAGCTGAGCGTGCCGGAGCAGGGCGACGAGGCTTGTGATAGCCTGAGCTTCTGCTTCGAGGGTTGCTTCGCTGGTTGAGGCGTGGGCAGTCGCGACCTGCTCGGCGATGTGATGAGCGATGCCACGGACGATACTGCGCCCGCGGGCATTGGTTTTGACGGTGAAATCTTTGAAAGACCGCTCGTCGACTTCATGCTCTTCGCCTTGCTTGTTCCGACGCCGCACCTTGAGCACGACCGGCTCTTTGATATGGATGTCGGATTCGCGCTTGGCGACACCTCCGATGACCAGGTTGGCTTCTGCCGGCGTGAGCGCCTGTAAAAACTTTCCAAATAGCCGGCGCTCCTCGCTGGTGATCTCAGTAGTGAGATCCGTGGCTTGGAGCTGGCCGAAGAGGGCGTCGAGGAAGAGATACATCTCTTCATCGCGATTGCCGGCACGATTGGCTTCGATAGATTTGTCCGGACCCTGGCTTCCGCCAGCACCAGATTCTTCCTTCTTGCCACTCATGCCGAGCGCTTTCCCGGCGATATTGGCCAAATTGAGCGCTTCTCCGGCCTTCATAGCCTTCGCTGCACCAGCCAACAGGGTTTCGATGCCTGCCATGATGTTTCTCCTTTTGATTGTCAAAACGCGGTGTTGCTGGCGCGCGGACGGTGGATGATTGGCTTCAGGATTGCTCCTTCTACCTCTTGATTTTGCAACATTCTATTATAGCAGAAATACGAATATAAGTCAAGAGTATAAAAAGAATAAAAATGGCTTATATAAAAGGTAAAGTACCTATTTTGCTTATACAAACCCTTGATTTTTGCTTCAGAAAATGCTATACTGGACATACAAAGTAGTGAAGACGGGTGACTTCGGTCCCCGTCTTTTTGCTTTAAAATATCTCTATGAAGCCAAAAAACAACAAAAAACAGTATATTCAAACTCAAAAATCCAGAAAAGAGGATTATTTTTTGAATGAGGACACGATTGTTTCGACCGATTTCTTTTTTGCACTGGTTCTTTCCCTTGGTTTAGGACTTTCGTGGCTTTTGATGCAAAATGCTCAAGCAGTGGCTGATCAGTATGCTGGTCTTGAACCGTCTCAAGTAAAGACAGGGAATAGAATTTTGGAACGTCGAGTCAAGACGCTGGTGAAGGGTTTTCCTATTGAACAAATGGCGCCGTATATTTCCAAGCAGAATGAAGAAACAGCAGCTTTTATCGTGGGTATTGCTAAAAAAGAAAGTAATTGGGGCAAACGGGTACCGAAGAAGGATGGTCAGGATTGTTTTAACTACTGGGGCTACCGAGGTGGCGGTGACCGTGTGACGTGGGATGGGTATACTTGTTTTGATTCTCCAAAGCAGGCCATAGAAATGGTTGGGAAACGCATCAATACCTTGGTGACGGAGAATGAGTTAGATACAGCGCGTGAGATTGTGGTCTGGAAATGTGGGTGGACCTGTGCGGGGCACAATGCGGCTGGGGTGGAGAAGTGGATCAAGGATGTTGACTACTACTATCATCAAGTCAGGCCAGACGCGGACTCCTAACCGTTCTAAACATTAAAAAAGAAAAAAACAAAAAAGTATGTGATAAAAAATATAAAAAAAACCGGAGCAATCCGGTTTTTTTATCATCAAAAGTAAGTAAATGTATTACATAAACACTTCTCTGATTTTTCCCTGCCGCCCTTTCTCCCGACCGTTTCACGGCACGGTACCGACAAAATTTCTCGTATCCCTACGTAAGACATCGGGCTCGAGAAATTTTCTTTCGATACCGTCGCCGGAAACGCTAGCGTCTAGAAAAGCATGGCAGAATAAAAATCAGAGAAGTATTTATTAAGGTTTTTTAGTATTTTGAACGTGTGTGAGAAATTTAAAAAGCCAGGCTTTTTAGTGCGTGGCTTTTTGTTTTTGTTTGGTTAAGGCGAGGGCTGCTTGTTTTTTTTACAGCAATCCTACCTGACCAAAAAAGGTGAGTACGATCAGCGGCATCAGTGCCAGAAGAAACGCGAGAGAATTCTCGTGATTCTCGGCTGCCTCTTGCGCGTGTTGCGCGCAGTGCGGACAGGCGTCTCCCTCCTGTGAGGCGACTGTCTCTGTCGTACCCTCTTCCATGCGGATTTCCGCCATAGAATTGGTGTTAATGATTATTGCAAACAACTACGCTGAAAAAAGAAAAGACGGGTGAGGTCACCCGCTTTCGCATTTCTCAACACCTTTAGTATAGCAAAAAAAGCCGTCTCGGTCAAGAAAAAAGTCAGAGTCTCTTGAGATAGTTGAGGAGAAAGAGAAGGGGCTGGTATACTAGAGCAGTAATATGATGAGTTGAGAATAAAATATGAAACAATGGCAGTGGCTTATTCTTCCGAGTGCACTGGTTCTAGTAGGGTGCTCTTTGGATACCGCAGAAGTCAAAACCAAAACAACGGGTCAAGGAAATGATTTGGTAATTGACTACGATAAGCAAGGGGATGCGCAAGCGGATACAGCGAGCGCTACACCAAAAACTCAGGCTACTCAACCTGTTAATCAAACTTCTCCATCAAAAGATATGCACGGAAAGAAAACCTATGCAGCCGCTCCGGCGATGCAGATCAATAAGTCAAAGCAATATTCAGCGGTGCTCAAGACTGCTCTCGGGGATATTACGATAAAGCTTCATACTGATGAGACACCGATTACGGTGAATAATTTTGTTTTCTTAGCGAAAGAAAAATTTTATGACAACGTGATTTTCCACCGTACAATACCGGGATTTATGATTCAGGGGGGTGATCCAACGGGTACGGGTATGGGTGGGCCGGGATATCGTTTCAACGACGAGCCATTTACGGGGGAATACAAGCGCGGTATCGTGGCGATGGCTAATGCCGGACCAGATACCAATGGTAGCCAGTTCTTCATTATGCATGCCGATGCGGGCTTGCCAAAAAATTATGTCATTTTTGGAGAAGTGACGAGCGGTATGGAAGTAGTTGATAAGATCGCTACAGCGCCAACCGAGCCGGGAGGAGAAGGTTCAAAGCCAGTGACCCCCATTGAGATCCGTACGGTGGAAGTGACAGAAGAGTAGTTGAGAGAAAAAGTAAAAGCAGCCTCGGTATAACCGGGGCTGCTTTTTATTGAGGTGCTATTTTGAGATAGTCTCTAGTGAATACCACGGCGGTTGGCTTGGTCACCAGATCGACTGACGGCTGAGCTGAAAGGATCTTCGTTATCTGGAACTACTCGATCATCAGATATCCCGTTAATCTTTTTAAGGACATCAGCAGCTTTTTCGGCATCCTCGGCAGCAGCTTGCTTCGCGGTAAAATCGAGATCTTGTGCAGCTTCTTGATTCTGACGAAATTCTTCACCTTGCCGACGGAGGATTTCTGCAAGCTCAGCAGGTGTTTTAGGGCGTTCTTGTGGGGCTGGTGTAAAATCAAGACTTTCCATATTCAGAGGGTTAATTAATGGTTCACTGCCAGAGTAGCATATTTAGACTGTTTTTTCTACTCGCATGAAGGGTGTATACTAGGAGCGGTAAAAAATAATGTAAAGCCTGTATGCAAGGATTTATGGAATTTATCCGGAATCAGGGAGTGGTTGGTCTGGCGGTCGGTTTTGTGCTTGGTGGGGCGGTTTCGAGGGTGGTTTCGGCTCTGGTGACGGATATCATCAATCCGATACTTAGTGTTGTGCTCGGGGTGGCAGAAGGTCTCAAGAGCGCCCAGCTCCAGATGGGGTCTGTCGCGATCCTCTGGGGAGATTTCTTGGCGGTCATGATCGATTTCATGGTCATTGCGGCGGTCGTCTATTTCGGAGTGAAGGGTCTTGGCCTCGAGAATTTTGATAAGAAGAAAGACAAGTAATCTATGACACCTTCCAGAAAAGCAGCTATCAAAAAATCAACTATCAAGAAGCCGGTGACTACTAAGAAAGTGGTTCGGAAATCAGCCAAGACGGCCACGAAGCAAAAAACAGCGACAAAGAGTATCGGCGAGCAGTCACTCCGCATACACAAGAAGCTTCGGGGTAAGATTGCGGTCATACCAAAAGCTAGGGTAGCCAGCAAGGCGGATCTCTCTGTGTACTACACGCCGGGTGTTGGTGCTGTGTCATTGTTTTTGGCGAAGCATAAAGATAAAACGCGAGAGTATACTATCAAATCCAATACTGTGGCGGTTGTGTCGGATGGTTCGGCGGTGCTTGGCCTCGGCAATATCGGTCCCGAAGGAGCTCTGCCAGTGATGGAAGGGAAGGCGATGTTGTTTAAGGCACTGGCGGGCGTCGATGCTTTTCCGATTGTGCTCGCTACACAAGATACACAGGCGATCATTGAAACAGTGAAGCATATCGCTCCTGGCTTTGGTGGGATTAACCTTGAAGATATTGCTGCGCCTCGCTGTTTTGAAATCGAAGCACGCTTGAAAGAGGAACTTCCTATTCCGGTAATGCATGATGATCAGCATGGTACGGCGCTGGTGGTATTGGCCGGACTGATCAATGCCCTTAAGGTAGTGAAGAAACATCCGCATCAGGTGCGTATTGTGGTATCGGGAGCGGGAGCAGCGGGCCAGGCCATCACGAAGCTACTCCTGCTTTTTGGAGTGGGAGATATTCTGGTGGTAGACAGTCGGGGTATCCTCTCGCCGTCTCGCCGGGATCTCGATCGGCACAAACTCGAGATCGTGCAGCTGACTAACAAGGAGAATCGCACGGGTACCCTACAGGACGCTTTTGTGAGTTCGGATGTATTTATCGGTGTTTCCAAGGGTGGAACGGTGAAAAAAGAAGATATTGCCCGTATGAATAAACAGCCTATTGTTTTTGCCTTAGCGAACCCGGTAGCAGAAATCATGCCCGATGAAGCCAAGGCAGGGGGCGCAGCGGTGGTGGCTACTGGGCGATCCGACTTTGAGAATCAGATTAATAATTCCCTCGGTTTTCCCGGTATATTCCGTGGAGCGTTGGATCATGGCGTACGTGATATCACCGATGAGATGCTTTTAGCAGCGGCAAAGAAGCTAGCTGCACTCGTGAAGCGACCTGTGGCAAAAATGATTATTCCAAATACGTTTGATCCGCGTGTTGCGAAAGCGGTAGCATCGGCGATCCGCTAATGTGGAAAAAGAAAAGAGAGAAAGAGCGGTGATTGAGTTCACCCTCTTTTTCTTTGGGCGTGGTATACTAGAAGAGAACATTTTTCTTGTCTATGGAGAAAGGATACAGCTTACCCGAACAAGAGGTTATCGCAGCAGGAGAGCAAGTGGTTACATCTCAAACTTCGAAAGAAGGTTGGTATGGAGTCTGGCTGGTGGTGTTTTTAGTGGGTATGGGAGTTGTTTTAATGGGTCTTGTGTGCTGGTGGGGGTATACACGGATCTATCCTTCTTTGAATCAAAAGAAAGTTTCCATTACCGATATTCCTCAGGGTGAGGTGTCTGCTCAAACCGTCTCTGAGAAAATAACAACGGAAACACCGGTAATACCAGCCGTAGCTGCTCCGGGGGTAGAGCCAAAAACGGAAACAGAAGATGTGAAGCAGCTGGTTATTGCGGTTCTAAACGGTGGTGGGGTGAAGGGGAGTGCAGCCGCAGTAGCTACTCTCTTGAAACAGACGGGGTATACCAAAGTTTCAACCGGGAATACGCAAAAGGATTATACGGGTATGACGGTTTATTTTGCCCCTGGAAAGGATACAGCGGCAGCAACAATCAAAAAGCTACTTTTAAAGCAGTATCCAAAAACACTGAGCAAAGAAGCTCCGAAAACCGATGCGGAGGCTTCCTTGGCAGAAATCGTGGTGATTATTGGAAAATAAAAAGAGGGTATGGGTTTGCGGGCTAAAGTGTTCTTGGTGGTCGGATCAGCAATTTTGGTGCTTTTTAGCGCCATTTTTTGGTTTATAAGTACCCGTTTGGAACGGGAATTTTTGGGAGCACAAAAGGACGATGCTTCGACTCAAATTCGTATTGTAGGCGGGATCATTGATCGGGATACGCAGTCTTTTGAGCGTAAAGCTATTGATTGGTCGCACTGGGATGATACCTATGATTTTATTCAGACTCGTGATGAAGCTTTTGTTCAATCAAACCTCAATGATGAAAGCTTAGCGGCTCTCGGGGTGGATTTTATGTTCTTTGTGGACAAAAATGGGGAGGTCGTTTTTGAGAAGCAGGTTCTAACAGGTGAGGCTGGGACGAGTATACCAGAATCATTGAAGAAGTTTTTGCTTGAAGATGCACGTTTCCAGTCTTTGCAAGCTATTTTTTCCGGTATTGTGGCCTATGACCAGCAACCGGTTCTGCTTACGGTACAACCGATCCTTACCAGTAATGGTATAGGGGATCCAAAGGGAAGGTTATATTTCGGGCATTATCTAGGGCAGAGCTATTTTGATGATATTGGCGCGCTCTCGCATATTCAGGTGAATTTGGATCCTTATAATGATCAAACGGTTAGCCAGGGCTTCTCGGCTTTAGCTCAGGCAGCTTTCAAGAATGGAGAGGAAGAATATATTGAGATCAATCATCAGGACGATCAGGTTATGGGAGCGCATCTTCTCTATGATTCAGCGGGTTTCGCATCGTTTATTCTCAAAATAAAATATGAAGGTAGTATTGTAGTACGGGGAAATGAAAGCCTCACTTTGTTTTGGAAAGCTGGCGTGCTGCTGTCACTTTCCTTTGTGGGGCTGATTTTTTTGCTTTCCTATTGGCTGGTACTGGGCAAGATTTTCCGGTTGAAGCGAGAAGTACAGCGTATTGCTGATGAGAAAAACGCTGGGGAGCGTTTGGTTGTAGGTGGCAAAGATGAGTTTGCTTCCTTAGCGAGCGATATCAATGCCATGCTTGATACGCTGCAGGCGCTGATTGAGCGTACAGAGCGGAGCGAGAGCCGTTTTGAAGTGGTCGCTAATTTAGCTCCGGTTATGATCTGGATGACCGATGAGATGGGCCGGTATACCTATCTCAATCAGAGTGCGCAGAATTTTGTAAAAAATGCGACTGGTAGAGATACGTGGGAAGCGGGTATTTCGCTCGAAGACAAGGGTGTGCGCAAAGCCTTGATAGAAGAAGCACGCGCGAAGCAGCGTCCTTTCCGGTTGGAGTACCGCTTCTGTCAGAAAAACGGAACCTGTATATGGGTTTCGGAAGCCGCAGTCCCGTATATTACCTCTTCAGGGAAGCTGGTGGGGTATTTAGGTGTGGTAACAGATATTGATGCACAGAAGAAAATTCAGATTGAAACGAAAGCCTTTACCAAAGAGGTGGAAGAAATGAATCATCTCTTGATGGCACGCGAAGAAAAGATGCTGGAAATGAAGAAGGAATTGGCTCAATTGCGATCCAAATTGGCATAAAGCATATATGTCTGAAGTATCAACGCAGAACGAACTGGTACCAGACCAAGGAGGGGAGGGGGCTTTTGGTGTGTCTCAAATGCCTGAAATGAACTTTCTTGAGCCTTTATCGCGTGAAGAAGAGGCATTGGCGTTGTTGCAGGAACGGAATCGTTTTCTGGAGCGCAACAAGCATGCCATGATCAATATTCTCGAAGATATTCGAGAATCTGAAGAGCGGCTCCGGATCCAAAAAGAAGAGCTGGATAAGTTTAAACTCGCTGTGGACAGTAGTTTTAATCATACTGTGATTACTGATCCGGATGGGAAGGTTCTCTACGCTAATGAGGCGGCGGAACGGTTAACGGGCTTTTCTTTCGAGGAAATGCGAGGGAAAACCCCGGCGCTCTGGGGTAAACAGATGTCACATGAATTTTATGAAGCTTTCTGGTACGCCATCAAACATGAGAAACGACCTTTCTTAGGTGAAGTGACGAATTGCCGGAAGAACGGGGAAAAGTATCTGGCTACGGTTAACGTTTCCCCTATTCTTAATGAACAGAAGAAAGTAAAGTTCTTTGTAGGTATCGAACGGGATATTACCGAGGAGCGGAAGCACCAGAAGGAAATAGAGCAACACGCGCAGGAGCTTGAGGAAGCCAATGAGCGTATTCGCACAGAAAAAGAGCGTTCGGAAGGCATCCTTCGTTTTTTGCAGTCGATTGGTGAGGCGGTGTACGCGACGGATGCTGATCGGAAAATTATTTTTATCAACCAAACCGCAGCTGAATATATTGGTAAGCACCCAGAAGAGATTATCGGTACGCATACATCCAATCATTTTATTTTCGAATCCGGAGGTACGGATGACTTAGAGCGGCAGTTTCCTATCAAGACGGTTATCGATCAGCACAAAACAGTCATTTTTCCAAACCATACCTTTGTAGTCAAAGGTGATACGAAGCTGCCAGTGACTGGTACGGCCTCTCCTATTTTTGATGACGCGAAGAAGCTCTTGGGTGTGATCGTAATTTTCCAGGATATTACAGAAAAGTATGAGCTTGAGCGTATGAAAGATCGCTTCCTTTCGGTAGCTGCGCATCAGCTTCGGACGCCAATCGGGAGTATGCGGTGGAGCATGGAACTCTTGGAAAATGGCGATTTAGGGAAACTACCAAAAGCAGCGCTTGAGACTATCAAGCAGCTCCACGAAAACAGCGATCGGATGATTTCACTTGTGAATGATTTGCTCAATGTCTCACGGATTGATCAGGGGCGGGCTAAGGAAGAGTTTCAGGCTGTTGATTTGAACGAACTGATTCAGGAAGCTCTTAAGACTCTGAATGGCGAGGCGCAGAAGAAGGCTATGACGATGGTGTATGAAGCGCCAAAACGGGCGTATCCAAAGCTATGGATAGCCAAAGGACATATGTTTGAGGCGCTCTCAAATCTGATTGCGAATGCGATTCGGTATAACCATGAAAAGGGACAAGTGAAAGTTACGCTCAAAAAAGGAAAGGAGTCCATGGAAATAGCCGTGAGTGACAATGGTATTGGTATACCCAAGGAGGACCAGGAAAAGATATTCTCGAAGTTTTTCCGCGCAGCCAATGCGGTTCGTTTCTTTACAGATGGCAGCGGCCTCGGACTCTCTGTGGTAAAATACTATGTAGAGGAAAGCGGCGGTACAATTCGATTCGAAAGTAAGGAAAACAAAGGGACTACTTTTTTTGTATCGATACCGTTGCGGACCGAAAAGTAATCCGCGTGCTTTGGCTTTACATTTATGAGTGATGATACCTATGTACTGATCGTAGAGGACGATCCGTTTTATTCGAGTATTTACAAAACAAAAGTTGAAAAGGATGGTGTTAACGCGCAGATTGTGCATGATGGAGACCAAGCTCTCAAAGCGGCCAGAGCAAAGAAGCCAGCTTTGATTGTCTTGGATCTCATTATGCCAGGCAAGGATGGCTTTCAGACACTACAGGAGTTGAAGGCAGATCCGGCATTGAAGGATATCAAGGTGCTTGTCTTGTCCAACCTTTCCCAAGATGAAGACATTAAGCGGGTGATGGATTTAGGGGCAGCTGAATACCTTATCAAGTCTAACATTCCGATTCAAGAGTTGATTCAGAAGATAAAGAGTCATCTCTAAGACTATATGAAAGAGGATATTCTCTCTCCGGAGGCTCTGAGTGAGACGCTGATGGATTTCGGGCTTCTTAATGAGGAACAGCTCCGTTTAGCCCGAGAACGGGCCGAGCTCGAGGCTACAACGCTGCGTGATGCCGTGCTCTGGTTCAACTTTCTTTCTGATGAAGAGTTGGGAAAAGTGGTGGCGGATCATTTTCGTATTCCGTACGCGAGTCTTTTTCAAAAAGAAATTGGAGATGAAACTCTCAAGGTGATCCCGGAAGTTGTGGCGCGTAGTCAGCGTATCATTGCTTTTGATCAGAACGCACAGGGTTTGCATGTGGCGCTCACTGATCCAAGAAATATAGAAATCCTTGAGTTTTTGAGACGGAAAACCGGTGTGCCGATTATTAAGTACTATGCTACGGAGCGTGATGTTACCGAAGCGCTGCATCGCTACAAAAAGGGGGTAGTACAGGCCTTTGATGATATTCTGAAAGAAAGCATTGAGGAAACAAAAGGAGGGTCTTTTAAGGAGACTGACCCACCAATTATTCGTATTGTGGATGCGCTGATCCAGTATGCCTATCAGAACAAGGCCTCGGATATTCATCAGGAGCCACGGGATCACGATGCTCTGGTGCGTTTCCGTATCGATGGGGCTCTCCACGATATTGTTAAGCTTCCGCTGGAACTCCATCCGCAAATTATTTCCAGAATCAAAGTACTTTCCTCTCTGCGTACAGATGAGCATCAAACACCGCAAGACGGTAAGCTGCAGGTAGAAGTGGATAATGATCAGGTAGATATCCGTGTGTCGATTATCCCGATAACGAATGGAGAAAAGGCAGTTTTGCGACTTTTGTCGGAACGATCACGGCAGTTTTCGTTAGGTAATTTAGGTTTAGATGGGGCTTCGCTTGAAAAGGTGCAGTCTTCTTACCATAAACCCTTTGGCATGATTCTGGTGACTGGTCCAACGGGCTCAGGGAAGACTACCACGTTGTATTCGATACTGAAACTTTTGAATCACCGTGATGTCAATATCGTCACTATTGAAGATCCGGTTGAATATGACGTGGAAGGGGTGAACCAGATACAGGTGAATTCAGATGCACAACTCACCTTTGCTACCGGGCTACGGAGTATTCTCCGACAGGATCCGAATATTATTTTGGTAGGGGAAATCCGTGATGATGAAACAGCAGGAATCGCCACAAACCTGGCCATGACAGGACATCTGGTGCTTTCTACTCTGCATACGAATAATGCGGCCACGGCCATTCCTCGCTTGCGGGACATGCACATTGAGCCCTTCCTGATCGCTTCTACGGTGAATGTAGTTATTGCTCAGCGTCTCGTGCGGAAAATTCACCAGGCTTGTCGGGTGAGTGAAGAGGTGCCGGTAGCCGAAGTCGTGAAAAGCGTAGGTGCGGATATTTTGGAAAAAATATTTGGGAAAAATGATACCTCAACCGTGCGGCTTTATCATGGGAAAGGATGTGATGCTTGCCATGGTACTGGGTATCAAGGGCGTATCGGTGTTTTTGAAGTCATGGTATTTGATGATGCATTACGTGATGCCGTTGCTCGAGAAGAACATGCTCAGGTGATTGAAACGTTAGCTCAAAAAGAAGGGATGCAAACTATGCTCGAAGATGGTATATCCAAAATGAAACAAGGCCTTACGACTCTAGAAGAAGTTATCCGAATATCCAAGGAATAGAAAGAGTATGTTTGAGCGGATCAGCCAGGTGGAGAAAATGCTTCTCACCAAGGAACTCTCAGTGTTATTGAAAAGCGGTGTTTCATTACATGAAGCGCTGGTATCTTTGTCGCATCAATCCAAATTTTCTTCCATGAAGCGGATACTCGAGGGCGTGATTGTGGATGTAGAGAATGGGCAGACTCTTGTGCATGCTTTCGGTAAGTATCCGAAGGTTTTTGATGCACTGTACGTTAATTTGCTTTCGATTGGTGAGCAATCAGGGAGTTTGGTCATGAATTTAGAGTATCTTTCGGATCAGCTGGATCGAGCATATCTCTTACGGAAGAAGATTCAGGGAATACTTTTGTATCCGACCATCGTGTTTTCTTCGGCGGGGTTACTGGGAGCTCTTATCAGCGTTTTTATCTTACCGAAACTCGTGCGTCTCTTTGATTCTTTTAACGTAACCTTACCGCTTTCGACGCGAGCCCTTTTGTGGTTTTCTGCTCTTATGCGGGATTTTGGCCAAGAAATACTGCTCGGAGCATTCGGGGTGCTCGTACTTTTCAGAATAGTGGTGTGGTTTCCTCTTATCCGGCCGCTGTGGCACCGAACGCTGCTTTCCATACCCTTCCTTGGATCATTCTTAAAAAATGTTTCTTTGGCGCTCTTGTTTCGGGATTTGGGTATCATGCTGAAGAGTGGTTTGCCTCTCTCACGGGCGGTAGACATTGAGAGTGCGGTGGCAGGAAATGTAGCCTATGCGCGGATGCTCCGCGAATGGAAAGAAGCGCTGTTACAAGGGAAAAACATTGCGGAAGGTATGGCAGGTAAATATACTTTTCTCCTGCCGGAAATTGTAGTAAAAATGATCGCCGCTGGGGAAAGAAGTGGAAAACTCGATGAAACTTTTTTGTACTTGAGCGACTTTCTTGATGCCGAAGTAGACCGGAGTGCTAAAAATTTTACCGTTCTGTTGGAGCCAATGTTACTCTTCGTAATTGGTGGCGTTGTTGCTTTTCTGGCACTGGCTATTTTGACCCCGATCTATTCGTTGACCGGATCAATTCATCGCTAAGGTATGAGAGCTTATCTCAAAATTCACCGCACCAGTACATCGTTATCGCTTGTCGGCCAACATCAGAGAATTTCGGCTGCAAATGATGATCAATTCCTCGAAATAGAATCTATTCCTTCAGAATCTCTCGTCATTTTCGCTCGAAATTCTCCGATTTTCTCTCGACATGAATTTTGAGATAAGCTCTAGCTCCATGCACAGATTTATCAAAGGGTTTACTTTTATTGAAAGTATTTTGACTATCGCCTTGGTCTTGCTGATAGGGACTATGGCAGTGCCTTTCTATGGGCGTTTTGTGTATTCTGAAGAACTTCCCATTGCTCAGGATGAACTCACGGAGAGTTTGAGGCAGGCGCAGTTATTTACCTTGCTCGGAAAAAATAATTCCCGTTTTGGAGTAGCGATTCGTTCCGGTACCATAGTTTTTTTTCAGGGAGACACCTATTCTCTGAGAGACACGCGTTTTGACGAAGTGTATACTCTCCACCCACGAGTGGGTGTGAGCGGTACTGATGAAGTGGTTTTTAATCGACCACAAGGAACGCTATCCAGTCCGGCAACCTTTATTCTTTCGGATGGGAATACCTCAGTGACCATGAGTGTGAATCGCGAAGGGGTCGTGGAGGAATAAGACTGGTTCAAAAAAGATTTTTGAAGTATGCGAAAACAAGCAGGATTCACCTTGATGGAAGTGCTGATAGCGGGAGCGATTTTTTTGGTGTTCGCATCAGGAGTGATTCTTACGGTGCTGGAAAGCTTAGGTAATGAGCGCTTGGCTGAGGAACAGATTCAAGCGACGGCGTACGCGGAAGAGGGGATGGAGGCCGTTCATTCCTTGAAGAAAAGGGACTTTGCTTTGTTAACGAATACGAATGCTACTGGCCTTACTAAAGGAGCCGATGATCTTTGGGAACTATCAGGGAATGATGATACGTTTGGAAAGTATACACGAACCATAGGTATTAAAACCGTTGAGCGTGATGGGAGCGGGGAGATTGTTTCGAGCGGAAGTGAAGATCCAAAAACCAAGAAGGTGACGGTTACGGTCACGTGGGAGTATACACAGAATCGACCCCAGTCAGTGCAGTTAGTCGGGTATTTTACTGAGTGGGAAGAACTTTTTTAGCTCTATGCCAGCACGCTTTTCACGTCGTCATCTGCGTCGAGGATTCTCCTTTGTTGAGGTGATTTTGTATATTGCGCTGGTGTCAGTAATTGCCACGGTACTTCTTTCATTTACGCTGGAAATAAGAGGGATAGCCAATAAAGATCGGAGTGCGCGTACGGTTTTTTCTGACGCACGGAATATGAATGAGCGCATACGTTTTTTAATCCGCAATGCGGATGGCGTGGATGAGGCGGCCTCGGTTTTCTCGGATCCGAACGGTCGACTGGTGCTGAAAAAAGTTGGATCGAGTGGAACGATAACACTTTCGCTCGTCGCAGGAAAACTGATACTAGAAGATGGGAGTGAAACAGCGGCTTTGAATGGAAGTGGGAGCCAGGTGCGGTCACTTACTTTTGAAAAAAGTCATGCGCCAGACGGTCGTTCGGAGTTTATTGGATTTCAGCTGAACCTTGGAGATGCAACACAGGCACCGGGTTTTTTTGCTACAGAAACCACACTACGTTCGGGTGCAGAAATAAACAGCGTTCAGTAAAGGAGGTCTATGCAAAAAGGATTTATCGCTATTCTCACGGTACTTAGTCTTTTAGTTTTTTCGGTGTCGCTTTCGCTCTCGATGATGTACCTGTCGCTTGACGCTTCTCGGGTGAGTGTGGCTCCGGCTGCCGGCGAAGAGGTGCTCGCGTTGGCTCAGAGCTGCGCCGAGGAGGTTTTGCTTAAATTAAGAAACAATCCGCTCTATACCGGTGAGCCTCTGAATTTGTTAGAGGGGACATGTGCGACAAGTATTGAGACAACGGGGAGCGAATCTGTGTTGCAGGTGCAGGCCACGAAAGATACGTATACTCGCGCGTTGCGTTTGGTAGTGGACAGAGAAGCAGATCGACTCTGGCTCCGTTCATGGCAGGAAGAATAATAGGTATGTGTCCTGATGTTACCGACACTTACTCGAAAACAAAAGTGGGCTTTCATTGTACTTGCCTCGTTTGGTAATAAACACACGAAATTTTGAAGAGCTACGAAAAGCGATTACAATAGGAATATGTGGTGGAACACTCGTCATAAAGCTATTTTTTTTCTACGAAACAATGCGGTAGAGGCTGCGCGTATTTTTCGGGGCGCCATAGAAGATAAGCGCACTTTTCCTGTGACAGAAGGTGATGTGCATGAGGCTTTTTCTCAGGCGGTGCAGGCGTATGGAACAACAGGCAAGATTATTTGTGAAGAATCTTTAGTGTACGTGTTCTCTGTACTGGTTTCCGAGGAAGTACTTAAGGATGCAGAGCGCTTACAGGCCTGCTGCGCCGAACGGTTTCCCGAAGAGATAGCGACGCTGATCTGGGATTATCGGGTCTTGCGGAAAGAAAATGGTCGCTTTTTGATTCAGGTATCGGGCATGCGCAAGGATTTTGGCGAGCAGCTGAAAAAACTTTTTGAGGCGTATCATTTTTCAGCAGAATGCATAGTTCCGGAATCCTATGCTCTAGCGCAGCAGTTTCTTGGTCAGGGTAATATAGTGGTTGTGCAGGAACGCCAAGGAAAAGCTTTGTTGGTTCATATGCATGAGGGAGCGGTTTTGACCTCACAGATTGTGACTGATCCTGCTCAGGAGGCAGCTGGTTTTCTTGAATACGTCCGGTGGCAACCAGGAGGGGAAATACACAAAATTATCTACGTCGATTTTTCTCGGGAAACAGATTTTTTTTCGGCAGAGAAGAATCTGCAGAAAGAATGGACTCATTTACCCGATGGAGCTTGGTTAGGAGCAGGGCAATTATCTGGGTATTTTAAAAAAGCCTCTCTCGTACTTGATCTCAAGGTACCAAAGCCCACTTTTTCTTGGAAAAAATATTTCTGGAAAGCGTAGGTGCGTGGTATAATTTTTTCGTTCCTATACTGTCGTATCGACGAGGTCTCAGTGGCAATCCCGTATATAATGTGAGTATCGTATGCAACACAAGCCAGGCTTTACCCTGATAGAAATTCTTTTGGTTATTGGTATTATTGCCGTTTTGGCTACAGTGGTGATTGTAGCGCTTGATCCCGCCAAGCGCTTTGCGGATGCCCGCAATGCGCGGCGACTTTCGGATATTCAGAGTGTTTTAGCCGCCACGCAACAATATATTATTGATAATAAGGGTATTTTGCCTACGGGTGTTGATACCACGGAAAGGCAAATCGGTACTGCGGGTAGCGGTTGTGAGGTGAGTGGAAATTACTGTGACGTGAGCGCATCAAGTTGTGTGGATCTTTCCGCTGATCTGGCTAAATACCTCAAATCCTTGCCGTTCGACCCATCTACGGGTGCGGTTGAGACAACGCATTATTCCATACAGGCAGATAGCAATAATATTATTACGGTAACAGCGTGTGATTCTACCGAACAGGATATTTCTCGGGTCTCGCGTTAGGTAGCTGAAAAGAAAAAAGGAAAAAACGCCAGGGGCGTTTTTTTGGTATATACTGAAAGAACGTTATGTCCAAAAAAATGTCTCCAGAAAAAAAACGTCACGTACGGGCACGCAAGTTCGCTCGTTTGTATGGTATTTTGGCTACTCTGGTGTTCAGTATTTATTTTTCAGCTGGATTTTTTCTGCACCCGTCTTTTTTGGTGAGTGATATTCGGGAGAAAATTCGGGTGGTGGCCGATACGATAACGGTGCTTGCCCGAGTACTTGCTCCTCCAGTAAAACCAGTGGTGAGTGGAACGGGGGTGTGTTTGGGTGGCGGTCCAGCCATTGTTCTGGACTGGGCAGATGATGAAAATTCAACCAGTTATGATATCACGCGGGATAGTTTGCCTTTAACGACAGGGGTAGTCGCTTCTGGCTATACAGATAGCACAGTCGTTCTGGGTCAGACCGCTACCTATGTCGTAACCGCGCTCGGGCCTATGGGACCTGGATTCAACGATTCCGATCCCATAACCGTAACGGTACCAGCGGAATGTGAACCCGATATTGTTCCCAGTGTGACTGTGCAAACGTTTGCAGGGAATAATATTCTTGGCACTACTGAGCGCCACTTTACTACCGATCGGAACCCTCGTTTTACGGGAGTTACTAATTTGATGGGTGCTCGTATTGATATTACTGCAGAAAGCGATCAAGAAACTATCACGGCCACGGTCTATGCTAACGCGAACGGGTATTTCGAATGGAGTTACAGCGGACGACTCGATTTTGATACGTATACCGTGACGTTTACCGCGACAGATATCTCTGATAGTTCGCTTTCAGCGAGTGAGAGAGTAAAGATAGGTATTGAAAAAGAGGCAATTCATCCTTCAAATAAGGCAGAAATAACTTCATCAAGCATTGATACAACTGAAAAGCCCGTACAAGCACGTTCCCGCATCAATTTTTCGGTGATTCTTTCGGGAACAGAACTACATTCGGGGGATACTCTCGGAGTCGATCTTTCTCTAGACACTCTTTCGAAAGATGTGGTTGGTAGTCAGGCAACAGCGTCGTTTATGATTGTGGATGGTGATGGGAAAGTGATTGATCGTGAGACTCAAGACATTCTGTTACGCCAAGGACTTGAACTTCATCAGACTTTTAAGGTACCGTATGGAATGGCCGGGCGCAGCTATCGTTTAGTGGCTGAAATAGCCACGCATAGGTATCGCGCCTCTCACGAAGTCGCCTTTCAAGTTCTTGAACTCCCTCTTTTTAAACTGGGTGGGCACACAGTGACGTATGAACAGGCGGTGAGCCAGGTCGGTTGGATCTCTTTCGTCCTCTTGTTCCTGTTCTTCTGGTGGCTTCTCCTCTTCCTCCGGGAATACTATCTCTACTCGCAATCAGAGCGGCATATCGATGGACACGATCTTCATAAGGCCGGGTATTATTAAGGGTTACAACACGCTATTTTCTGAGCTACTAAAACTTTTCTTTGCTGTACGTTCGGAAACGTAGGGCATCAAAAAAATTTTAGTAGCTCAGAAAATGTAAACGTCTTAATTTCATTACATAAACCTTATGGATATCAGCATCATCCTGCAAAGTATGCTTCTTGCATCACTGTTTCTCTCGACGGTCTACGTGATCGGTGTGGTCTGGCGGGTCGAAGGTGAACTTGATCTTTCGTATAAGCTCCTCTCAGTTTCAGTGTCCGTGCTGCTCCTCTCCGAGATGCTCCGGGTCTTCTCGCCGCTCTTCTTCGAACAGGCGGCTCTCGCAGGCGATGTGTTGCGAGCGATATTCGGTGTGACTTTCCTCGCAAGTATTTACTTTGTCCGCGATGTCGTGCGCAAAGAGGATGGCGAACTTGAGAAGCCTGAATAGCTCATTTTTGGCAGATTAGGGCAGAGCATCGCTTCCAGCACGCAAGCTTCCCTTTCCGGGAGTACGTGCGCTCCGCCCTCCATTAAAGGGTACTGATCAGCCTGCAAAAGCAGATTTTCCCCTCGCTATCGCCTCGGAAGTCTCGGGCATCAGGGAAAACCTCTTTTACAGACTGATCAGTATGACGTATGAGATGGCTTGATGATGACATCTTTGTATCCCGGAAAGCCGTGCGGTATAATGGCAGCAGCTTTCGGCGGTCTGGTCTCCTCTAAGGGAGACCTTTTTAGTCTAAGCGGGCATGGTTTCCGTGCAGAGCACGGAAGAGCTTAGGCTAAAAAAGAGTAAGCGGAGCCGCTGGGCGGAGTGCACGTACTCCCGGGAGGAGGCCGGGGCACGTATATACTCGATATCGCTTCGAAAATTTCTGGCGCGTGATATAATATGGATGAAAGTGTTTTTGTTTTTGGAGGACTGTTATGCGTATCGCTTCGTTCACGAGAGGGACTTTTGCCTGTTTTATGGGCTTTTTTCTCTTTGCCTTTCCAGCGAGTACCAATTACCAGCTCGAAGGCTATGGTTTCGGCGCCGGCGGTGAGGACAACATGACGTCAGCTAATTATGCGGCTGATGCCATAACCGGCGAAGTGAGTGATGATCAGCTTTCGGGTACCAGCTATAACCTCGGTGCCGGACTCTCCTTTGAGATCATGGCTAATGTCCCTCCGGCACCGACCTTTACCAATCCAAGTAATTACTACAACAAGTTACACCTCGTACTTGCTACGGGCGGCAACCCGACCGATACGAAGTTTGCTATCGCTATCAGTACCGATAATTTCACGACCACAAATTATGTACAGAGTGATAATACGGTTGGAGGTACATTAGGTATTGAGGACTACCAGACCTACACTGCTTGGGGCGGGGGAACAGGATTTGATATCATTGGTCTCGCTCCGAGTACCACGTATAAGGTGAAAGCGAAGGCTTTTCAGGGGAAATTCAGTGAAAGCGGCTACGGTCCGACTGCTTCTGCGGCTACGGTGAGTTCCCAACTTTCCTTTAGTTTAAGTACCAATACAGTTAACTTCGGAAGTTTGACTGTGAATACGGTCAATAGTAGCCCGGCCAATATTGATGCGAACTTTGCTACCAATGCTACGAGTGGCGGTACGGTGTATATTTCTGGTGCCAATGCTGGCTTAACGAGTGCCGTAGCGAGCCATACGATTGGTGCTGTTTCAGGTGATTTGAGTTCCTTGGCGGAAGGATTTGGAGCACAAGGGGTTTCGGTAACGCAGTCTGCTGGCGGACCGCTGACCCTGGTGTCTCCGTACAGTACGCTTACGGGTAACGTAGTGGGCGTTATTGATACGACTATTCGAAGCATGTTTGATTCTGTGGGGCCGATTACGGGAGGAGTGGGCACTTTTGTGCTCAAAGCCAAACCATCAGCCGTGACTCCATCCGCGGCAGATTACGCGGAAACGCTCACGATTATTGCTGCCGGACGATTCTAAAAGAAGTTTTTTAGAGGGGAATGTTCGAAATATTGGTAATGACACAATAAAAATAAGTTAAGAGAACGGAGACTCTATTCCATGTTACTTGCGCGCAAAAATACCGAATGATATAATAATGGAAATTGATCGTCGAAATAAAAAAATATGCAGAGACATAATCGTTTGATAGGGTCGGTAACACTGCTCATGTTTGTTTTTTCTTTGGCGGTGCCGATGTTATTTGTAAACAAGGCACAGGCGGCTAGTTTGCAGCAAGCGTGGGTACGGTTTGATCGAATGAAGGCATCTACAGCCACTACTGGTCTTATATGCGCAAAGACAGCGGTAACGGATGTTACGGAATCCAATGTCGTAGTGACGTTTCCTACGGGTTTTACATTAGGTTTAGCGGCTACATTTACAGTTGATACCTCAAACCTTCCTTCAGGAGCTACGGGATGGCTAGGAATTGGTACCGCAACAGATGTTACCGGGCAAGTGGTTACTTTTCCAAGCTCTAACTTGACTGCTAATACCTTGTACTGTTTTAACTGGACGAGTACTACGGCAGTAACAACAAGCACTGCTGGGAATGATAAGACGGGTACTATTGCAAGTGGGGGAAACTCCTCTACGTATGCTACCTCAATTATTTCTTCTCCAGACGACCAAATTGCTATAACCGCAACCGTTCCATCAACCTTTACATTCAGCCTTTCTGGGAATACAGATACTTTTGCGAGTAATTTGTCTACTACGGCACAGTTATCAAACGGTGTGACGGCAACCATTGCCACGAATGCGGCTTCTGGTTGGGTGGCGTGGGTAAAGAGTGCTAATGCGGCCTTGAACTCAGTATCTACGGGGGCTACCATCGCTACGCTTGGTTCAGTAGATAATAGTACAACCTCACTGACAACCACTAATTATGGGTACTTGTTGGATGTAACTTTTACTGATAGTGGTACAGGTACTGGTACAGTGTCACAGGCTGCTAACTATGGTCAGGAATATGATGGAAACTCAAGCAACACTGGAGGCACTCTCTCTACATCATTTCAGCCTATTGCCGCCTCAAGTGGTACCACAGACAACGATACGGTTACTCTAAAGGCTTTAGCAAGAATTTCTTCAGTCCAGGCAGCAGCAACAGATTATACTGATACCTTAACGGTTGTAGCAGCGGGGCGATTTTAGGCTACAATGAGCCTGAAAAATCAAGCTTTTAAAGCCCGAGATTTTCTCGGGTTTTTGCTCGCCAAGTTTTTAAAAAAGGCGTATACTGGGGTAAATTAGATTATTTCTATTCTCGTTTAGGTATTGTATGATTCGTACGATTTTCTCTCGCTCACTCGGCCTTTCTTTTTTCACGGCTCTTCTCGTTACTTTTCCTTTTTCTGCCTCCGCTCAAACCGCTGACAATGGTCTCCGTTTGACCACTTCTCCTCTCCCTATCAATCTCACAGTTGAACCAGGATCTTCAGTTTCCACCCAACTGCGTATCAAGAATGATGGTACTCAAAAAGAAACGCTCAAAATCAACCTCATGAAATTTAAGGCTGATGACGAGAGTGGTGCCCCGCTTCCGCTCGATCGTGAACCGGGAGATGATTTCCTGGATTGGGTGCATTTCTCTGAAACAACCTTTCCTATCGAAGCGAACCAGTGGAAGACTATTAATGCTACCTTTGACGTTCCCGATACGGCTGCTTTTGGTTACTACTATGCCATTGTTTTCTCGCGAGCAACCGAAGCTTCAGGTAAGCCTGGAGAAAGTCAAATTGCTGGTGGTACCGCTATCCTCGTGCTTCTTGAGGCGAAGGTTCCAAATGCTAAGCGTGAAGTTACGGTAACTTCCTTTTCAGCTGATCGGAAGTGGTACGAATTTCTCCCAACAACGTTCACGGTGAAGCTTAAGAATACCGGTAATGTTCATATTGCTCCGCGTGGCAATATTTTCATCGGTCGTCCAGGGAAAAAAGCAGATTCTATCATTGAAGTGAACCTCGGAAAGGGGAATATTTTGCCTGATTCAAGCCGCATATTTGAGTCATCTTGGGCAGAAGGTTTTCCAGTCTACCAAAACAAGGAGGAAGATGGAAAAACCGTGTTAGATGCTCAAGGGAAGGCTGTCAAAGAGCTCGTCTGGAACTGGAAAGATGCTTCCAAGCTCCGTTTTGGTAAGTATGAAGCCAAACTGGTGCTGGTCTATGATGATGGTCAGCGGGATGTACCGATTGAGGGAGTGGTTGAGTTTTGGGTGATACCATGGAGGCTTGTCGGTGCTATTGCATTCAATTTCCTGCTTATTCTTTGGTTGATTGTGTATGTGATTCGTCTGCGTCGGCGCATTCAGCGTATGACTGCTGCTCAGAAATAAAGCCGTGTATCCTATGACCTCTCCTTTGAACATCGTGAAAAATCTTGCATCACAACCATCCACGTTTATATTTCTGTTTGTTTTCAGTTACTTGTTGCTTCCTTTTTCTGCCTCCGCTCAAACCGCTGACAATGGTCTCCGTTTGACCACTTCTCCTCTCCCTATCAATCTCACAGTTGAACCAGGATCTTCAGTTTCCACCCAACTGCGTATCAAGAATGATGGTACTCAAAAAGAAACGCTCAAAATCAACCTCATGAAATTTAAGGCTGATGACGAGAGTGGTGCCCCGCTTCCGCTCGATCGTGAACCGGGAGATGATTTCCTGGATTGGGTGCATTTCTCTGAAACAACCTTTCCTATCGAAGCGAACCAGTGGAAGACTATTAATGCTACCTTTGACGTTCCCGATACGGCTGCTTTTGGTTACTACTATGCCATTGTTTTCTCGCGAGCAACCGAAGCTTCAGGTAAGCCTGGAGAAAGTCAAATTGCTGGTGGTACCGCTATCCTCGTGCTTCTTGAGGCGAAGGTTCCAAATGCTAAGCGTGAAGTTACGGTAACTTCCTTTTCAGCTGATCGGAAGTGGTACGAATTTCTCCCAACAACGTTCACGGTGAAGCTTAAGAATACCGGTAATGTTCATATTGCTCCGCGTGGCAATATTTTCATCGGTCGTCCAGGGAAAAAAGCAGATTCTATCATTGAAGTGAACCTCGGAAAGGGGAATATTTTGCCTGATTCAAGCCGCATATTTGAGTCATCTTGGGCAGAAGGTTTTCCAGTCTACCAAAACAAGGAGGAAGATGGAAAAACCGTGTTAGATGCTCAAGGGAAGGCTGTCAAAGAGCTCGTCTGGAACTGGAAAGATGCTTCCAAGCTCCGTTTTGGTAAGTATGAAGCCAAACTGGTGCTGGTCTATGATGATGGTCAGCGGGATGTACCGATTGAGGGAGTGGTTGAGTTTTGGGTGATACCATGGAGGCTACTTATCGGAGGTTTGTTTATTCTCCTTTTTGCTCTTGTAGGTATCAAATCAACATTCGAAAAAATATGGCGTCGTCTTTTCAAAACACCAAAACAGCCTTAATTACCGCGATCCTCTCTCTTCTTTTAAGTATCTGTTCTGCGGCCTCTGTACAAGCCGAAGGAGAAGGATCGCTTTCGGTTTCTCCGCTTTTTACCGACATTACCTTAAGTCCTTCAGAAACAGCTCAGGATTTTTTTCTTACCGTATCGAATACAACCGCTGAGCCGGTAGTACTAAGGCTCTCTTTGGTAGATTTTGGATCACTCAATGAATCTGGAGGGGTTGCTTTTTTAGGGAAGGAAGGGAATGGCACGAGTCGATATGCCTTGGCATCCTGGATTACTCCAGAAAAAGACGTGGTTACACTTTTACCAGGCGCCGAGGAAAAGCTCAAATTTACTGTTGAAAATCGTGAATCGCTCTCACCGGGTGGTCACTATGGCGCGGCACTTTTTTCGATAGAAACAGAAGGTGGTACCGCAGGAACTCACGATACCAATATTGCTCTCAATTCTACCTTTTCGGCCCTTATTTTCGCCAAAAAAGAGGGTGGGATAATACAGGAACTTACCCTGAAAGAGCATGGCACGGATATGTATAATCTGATATCAGGATTGCCAAAAAAGGCTTTCTGGCGCTTTCAGAACAGTGGCAATGTTGATCTGACGCCACGCGGGCGTATAACCCTTACAGATCCGCTTGGTCGTTTAGTGGCTAAAGGAGTGCTTAATGAAGATTCGGCACGTATTTTGCCAGAGAGCTTCAGGGTTTATCACACTTTACTAGTGTCAGTTATGCCAAGTCTGGTTCCTGGTTTCTATACCGTATCAACAGAATACCGTTTTGATGGCCAAGACGCTTTCCAGGCCATCCCTGAGCAGCGTGTATTCGCCTGGGGGATAGCTTTCTGGTGGCTGGCGGGTATCGTTGTTATATTTCTCGGGATACGCGCTCTCAGGCGGAAATCAAAGCTGGCCAAAAAACTATGACCGACACACTCTCTGAAGATGAGATGAATACGCCAGCAGTATCCGATACGCCGAAGCAGTGGAAGCTCGGCAAGAAAATACTTATCCTGATCGTGCTCCATCTGATCGGATTCGGACTCTGGTATCTCTATCAGGAATTCTCGCAGCCGGCCGAAGGCACGGTCCGGGTCGTCTCTCCGAAAGCGGATCTTGCCAATCCTGATCTGCCACCAGCACTCGTGACACACGAGAAGCAGTATTTCAAGCTCACCCTGTCGGAGAAGTATGAGGACAAGGCGCGCGAGACGAACGCTGCTCCCGGGACGACGCTCCGCGAGCAGGCCTACTGGAGTGATCCGACGGGTACTTTGCGTAAGGTCGCGGTCACCATCGATGAAGCTCCTGGCATCATCCCCTCGCAGCTGACTTCATACACCTTGCGGAAGACACATCCGGAGTCGTATCGGGAGACTCATATCCGCTGGCACGACCAGGAAGTCGTCGCCTTTGAAAAAATCGATTCCGTTTACGAGATCGTCGCCTATCTGCCGCATGAGGATCGTTTCATGGCTTCAGTAGCCATCGTTTCCGCTTACGAGACGCCGGAACAATTAATCGGCGACTTTTCAGAAACCCTCTCACTCTTCGAATGGACCAAATAGGAAAGTCAAGTTTCTAATGTCCTATTTATGGCTTGACTTAGCGGTTTTTTGGTGCTATAATAGATTTATATAAAAGTACGGGTGGCCGGGAAACTGGCATCCGTTTTCTTTTTGCCAAAACAAAAACTATGTTTCGTGCAGAGGGAGGGACAATCAAATACGCGTTCGCAGCACTCATGATGGTCATGGGTTCTCTCGCGTTTTCTTCCCCAGCCGAGGCTGCTGCAGGCATCAACAAGCAAATCAATTTTCAGGGCAAGGTCGTGAATACCGATGGGACCAACGTGACGAATGGGAGCTACAACTTTCTGCTCTGTCTCTACACGACGGCAAGCCCAGCCACGGCCTGTACGGCTGGTGCGAATAACGATGCGGTGTGGCGCGAATCAAAAAGCCTGACCGTGACTGATGGCGTGTTTCAAACAGAGCTTGGTGACACCACGGCGCTTCCGGGCTCGGTCGATTTCAATACCGATAATATTTATTTAGGCATTAACTTTAATAGTAATGGTCAGATGACCCCGCTTATCCGCTTTACGGCCACCCCGTATGCCTTCAATGCGGACAAAATACACGGCCTCTCGGTCACCGATACAACGGGTACGCTCACCGTTCCAAATGGTAAAACGATTTCTTTTGCGGATGCTTTCACTACGAGTGGCGCTTTCCCGCTCACCCTTACGACGACTGCTTCGTCAACGCTTACTCTCCCTTCCGGTACTGAGACATTGGTAGGGCGGGCTTCGACAGACACGCTTACTAATAAGACCATCGGTTCGACTGGCCTCACGTTTTCGGGCGCAACGACCGATATCACCACGGCATCCGGCGAATCACTGGTTATCGTGGCCGCCGGAGCGGGTACCGTCGATATTCAGGATGCGACCACGGTGGACTCCCTCACGGCTGATACGGGGGGAGTTTCCATTGCATCGGGGCAATCCTATACGGGTGCGGGAGCAGTCACGCTCTCTTCAGGAGGGGCCTCTGGTTTAACACTAGATTCTGCTTCCGGAGTCGTCACAGTTGCAACTGGCGACTTTTTGTCGCTTTCCCGTTCGGGTGTATCGGGCGCGGCCGCAGGCTATATCTGGTACGATTCTTCAGATAACAAGTTCAAGGTTAATGAAAATGGCACTACCAAAGTCCTCTGTAACACCACGGATCTGAGTTGTGGTTCAGGATCGACGACCTGGGATACGATCGGTGATGCGGTAACGACGGGCGCGGTCGCGATGGCAGATTGGGCCCAGACGCTCGACTGGAATACCAATAATGTGACGGCCATCGGGATGGATGGCCTCACAGTGACGATTACGAATGACGCAGCGACCGATGTATTGACGCAACGTGCTTTTGTTGTCGCTAATCAGGATGATTCTGCCTCGACCGGTACGACCGAAACCATCACTCAGATAGTGAACCGTGATGCCAATGAAACCGTGACCAATGGTTTGCTTATTGAGAATACCGGTACCGGTACCATGACCAACGGTATCCAGATCGCGGAAACGGCTGGGACGATTACCGACGGTATCCTTATCACTGGCACTCTCGGCAATATCCTTAATTCTTCTTCTCTCGATATCACTGGCGCGGGAGCTATCACTGGTGCGACCGGTGTCTCCTCCACTACGGGTACTTTTTCCTCGACAGTAGATGCTCAGGGTGATATTTCTGACTCAACTGGCAATCTAACACTCAACGACGCCGTGGACATCTCTGGTGCACTCGCGGTTTCTGGTACTTCGCTCACCGCTACTTCAGCGACAACCATCACCTTCGGTTCGACGGGTGCAGACACAATTATTGTAGGCAATGGCGGTGCCGATACGATCACCATCGGTAACGCAGCTTCGACCGGTGTTTCGATTGTTGATAACAACTGGTCCGTGACGACCGCTGGTGTCGCTTCGTTCATTACGGGTACGGTCATCGGCTCGCAGACTTTCACGACCAACAATATCGCCGATTCCGGCGCGCTCACCATTGCTTCTGGTTCAGCGACTGCCTTGACGCTCAACTCCGGAACGACCGGAACCATCAATATCGGTACCGATGCCTCCGCTGAGACCATCAATATCGGCAATACCGGCGCGGCAGTCAAGACGATCAAGATCGGAGACCAGACTCAGGCGAACGTGATCACTATTGGTACTACTACGGCCGGATCCGCAGTTTCTTTACTGGATGACAACTGGAGTATTGGTACTGGTGGTGCTGCATCGTTCACCTCAGTCACCTCTTCCGGAGCTATTGCCGCTAATGGAGGCATTACTTTTGATAACTCAACCGATACCGTCGGTTCCTTTACTTCGTCCGGCACTATCCTGATGAACTCGAACATTCTTCAGGATATCGGCAATACCGGGACTGATTTCATTGCTTCTACCGGGGCTTTAACTTTAGCCGGGGTATTAACAGCCAACGGAGGCATTAGTCTCTCAGCCAGCCAGTCAATATCAGCCGCCGCGCTTGCCTATGTCGATCTCGGGGCTATTACCCACAGCACCACAGCTAATCAGGGTCTCCGCCTTCCCAATGCGGCCAGTGCTACCCCCTCCAATCCGACTTCAGGTGAAGGTTATTTGGCCTGGGATGCCGCGGGCAACCAGCTGATTACCTACAATGGTTCGGCGTGGACGACTCTTTCGGGAGGTAGTGGTTATAATCTTATTAAAGATGAAACGACTTCGCTCACCGCACGAACGACACTTGCCTTTCTTGGCGCCGGCGTTTCCTGCGCCGACAGTGGATCGCAGACAGAATGTACGATCAGTGGCGGCGGTTCAAGTGATCTTCAAGCTACCTACGGTGCTGATGCTGACGGTTCCAACGCGACCATTTCCCTCACCTCGGCAGATGACTCGGTAGTCATTAGTAATCCGGCCTCTGCCGGTACGGACAGCACCTTCACCTTCAAGGTGGAGCAGCTCAATACGGGTATTGCTAATGATGCTGTTTCTATTGATAACCGCGGTACGGGTAATGGCTTGCGTATAGATGATCAGTCGGGTGATACGACTCCCTTTATTGTGGATGCAGATGGCCGCGTGGGTATCGGAACGAGCTCTATCAGTGCGACTGCTGCCACAGAGCGGCTCCTTCAGGTCGGCTCAGAGACGAATCGTGGAAACACGGCTATTTATGGTGAAGTTATTTCTCAAGGTCAGCGCGATATCACGGCCTTGACCAATATCAAGGATATTTATGTCTATGATACGACAGCAGATAGCGATGGCGGACGCTGGATCGACTGGGCTACGACTGACAAGCTTTCCTGGTATACAGAAACCTTGGATGATGGACCAAGCGATCCGTGCAATATTGCGACTGACGATCGTTGTTATAAGGCTTCATTTCCGCGCAAAGCTATTCTCGTCGTGACGAGCGATGCGCTTTATATCTTCGATGCTCAGGATAATACGATGTGGATGAAGTTCAGTCAGAATGCATCCGGCTATGCGCTCGGCGTCGATACGAACAACGACCCGTCGAGCGTTACGGCGCAGAACGGCGTCATCTATGTCGGGACAAATGGCACGTCTGCCGGCGGTCTCTACGCTATCGATTTCACTTCGGATCGTATGTGGAATTATGATGCGACGGATCGTTCCGGAGCTGATGTGGGCATCGGGAGCCGCAATAGCGCAGTGACCTATAACAGTGACAACAACACGAACTTTGATCTTGGAACTGTCGGTACTGTGGCAGACTGGGCGCGTATCAACGATGTTTCGGCGACCGTCATACAGAACAGCATGACCATCGATAGCACCACCCAAGGCCGTAATAATGGTTCAACGGTGGTTGCGCTGGCGACGGACTCCGGACTTACGGTCATCAATCTCTCGACTCAAAAGGTATTCCAGTATTCGGATGCAACCGATAATGATTACAATGCGGTCTATGTCACGAGAGGCGGGTATTTGTACGGATTAAATGAAACGCTCGGCCAGGCGGAGCAGTGGAGATACATTGATAATGAGAACATCGCTTCGAGAGTGAACGGCACGCCGAACAAGTTTTGGGATGAGACGACGACGCCGCTCCTTTCAAAGGCTGCGCCTACTATCATCGCCGGGGCGCCGGACGCATTGGAAGTCGTGGAGCGTGGATCTTTGGCGGATGGCGGTGCGGTATCGAGTGCTACGGTTCCGGGATCGTCCGACCTCATTTATGTCGGAACCAACCAGGGGATGACGGAGATACATGACCACTTCACGTCGGCTATGGGTTGGTCGAAGTTCTATAATACCACCAGAGAGACGGCGATCATGCCGGGTACCATCCGTCGCATGCATCCTATGGATGATGCGTCGGGCGATGTCACGAATGCGGCCAAGAGCGATGTTTTGGTAGCGAAAGGAACACCAACATATGGTGTGAACGGTGTTCGTGGTAAGGCAATGCAGTTTAATGGTACATCTCAGTATCTCTGCTCTGGATCAGCAGGCACCTGTGCGAACAGCGCGAATGATGCCATCAATACTGGCAGTTTCAATTTCACGATGTGGTTCAACCATACGGCAGGCACTGTGACGGGAGTCGATACGCTCTTCGCTGATTGCTATACCACTACCCCGGCTGCCGCGACGGGCTGTATCGCAGCTGCCATGAACGCAAGCGGCCAGATGGTCTTCACGTTTGACGACGATGCGTTATGGTCTATTGGTGCTGCTACAAACAATGACTTTACCTTTACATCAACACAAACGTTTAATGATGGCCAGTGGCACTTTCTTACCTTCTCGAAAAACGGTGCTTCGAGTACTCCGCTATCCATGATTGATGGAAAAGTGATTAGCTATGCTGGTACGGCAGCTTCGCATACTACGATGAGCGGCAGTCAGATCCTTGGAGTGGGAACGGATTGCAGTACGGGCGCGGCTTGCGGTACGGGAGGCAACTTCTGGGATGGGAAAATTGATGACTTTACTTTTAGTGCCTGTGGAACTGCCGCTTGTACGACTGACGGCTTCTCTACTACCGCTATTCTTTCCTATCCTTATGCCCAGCGACTCTATAATGATGCTCGACCGACTGTGAACAGGAAGACAATTACCGTTACGGACGCGACTACTGCTACATCAACTACAATCGGAGATTCTGGAGAAGCCTGGATTCCTAATGAATTTGCCGGGATGATCGTGGAATTGAACGGTGGTACAGGATCCGGACAGACACGTCGCGTTGTTGGTAATACAACGACAGTCATGACGGTCAGCCCGGCATTCACGACTACGCCGGATACGACGACCGATTTTCAGGTTCAGCCAGAGAAATTGTACGGAGCTTCTGATAGTGTGACATCTATCGGTATTACGGCCGAGTCTCCGATAGGCGAAGCTAGGATGCTTTGCGCCGGAACGAATAGCACGACGGATACGGGAGGAGTGACTTGCTTCAATCATCAGGCAGGTCCGAGTCTTGTCGCTGAAGTTTTCCATGCTGATGCGAAGCAAGTTGATGACGGTGGTACCGAGTGGACGGGTACAGACTATGATGATATTCAATCCATTGACTTCTCTGGTCGCGCACTCGTGATCGGTTCTATGGCGCACTTCTTTACTGAAACCCAAGATGTCCGACTTGGACAGGGACTTGACTATGTTTCAAGTAAGCTGAACGAGGTTCGTATGCAGGTGCTGGCCCTAGGCAATATTCCGAACTTTGCGGGTATGCCTGGTTTAGGGGTTGGTCTTACCGGGGGCGCTGACTTGGCGGAAAATTATTATTCCGATGTGCCGCTCGAGGCAGGGACGGTCGTGGCGATGGATACCAAGAAGCCGGCGTATGTGAATCCAACAGGATTGGCGTATCAGAAAGATATGCTTGGTATCGTGGCGACGAGTCCGGGCATTGTGCTGGGAGATTCAGGTACGAATGGCTACCCCATTGCGCTCGCTGGTCGTGTACCAGTCAAAGTGACGAATGAGAACGGGCATATTTATGCCGGCGACCGCATCACTTCAGCCTCTCGATCAGGCTATGCTATGCGGGCGGTACAAGGCGGACACGTGTTGGGCGCGGCTTTGCAAGATGCATCTGACTGGACGGTTTGTGAAGGAGAGGATCCGAATGATATGAACGCCACGCTGTGCACGACGGTTATAGTATTTGTTAACTTGACTGATTATTCTGGTATCCCAGTGGACCTCGCTATGCAGGAGAAAGCGTCTCTTGATCAGTCTGGTATCGTTTCGGGTAGTTCTGTTGCAAATATAGCGGACAGCTTGGATGCTGAAGGAATGAGTATTCGTTTGGCGGCTGCTGAACCAACGCATGAAGAAAAGATTATGGCGTTTCTCAAAGAAGTACGCGATACGAATACCAAGAACCACACAACTCCTTCGGAAATCTTTACCGGCCGTGTTGCGGCATCGGATGAAGTCATTACGCCGACACTTATCGTGGATGAGATCCGTGCCAAGCGCATCAAAGCCGATTCGATTGAAGGTCTCCAGATCTTTACCGATCAAATTGGGAGCTTGCAGGAAAAGTATGCCGGATTGGAAGCAGCCACAAACGCAGGAAACACTTCTCAAGAAACATCATCAGTTATTAAGGAGCAGTTGGCCATCGCCATGAAGAAACTTTCCGTTGATTCCTTGGTAGTGCAGATGGATGGAAGTATCTTGGGAAAACTTTCGGTAGATGGAGCATTGCGTATTGGCGGAGATGCTCAATTTGACGGTGAGACAGTCTTTTCACAGCTGGCTTCGTTCGTCGGGGATACGATCTTCAAAGGAAAAGTGTCGTTTGAAAAAGCACCGACTTTTGGATCAGATACCGCTGGATTTGCCGTCATTCAGAAAGGCAGTAAAAAAGTATATGTTTCTTTTGAGACTGCCTATGCACAGCAACCCATTGTGGCCGTGAGCCTGACCAATGATGTGTCGCCGCTTCTGGATGATCAGGCGGATAAAGACCTGAAAGCGGATATCGCACTTGTGGAGAAAGATTACTTGGAAACAGTATTTGGGACAGACCTGAAATACGTGGTCACAGAGAAGAGTAAGCAGGGATTTACGATTGTGTTGAGTAAGAAGGCGCCGGTCGATCTCCATTTCTCTTGGGTTGCCATTGCTGTGAAAAAAGCGGCTACGGCAGTTTCGGATAATGAGAATGAAGATGAGGGTACGAAGGATGATGCTGTAGTGTCACCGCCTACAGAAACTGTAACGGAAATAGTGCCTGTGAGTGAGCAGTCTACCATTGAGTCGACACCTCATACCGTAACAAGTCCAGTAACAGAGACTGTGGGGAATGCTAGTGTATCAACGGAAATACCATCGAATGTTGAAAGTAGAACAGATACTCCGTAGCCTCCTCTTTTTGAATCAAGATAAAAGCAGCATGCACTCATAGGGTGTATGCTGCTTTTTCTCAACAAAAGATCTCATGTATGGTACTCTGGATACAGATTTTTCCTTAGAGTAGGGCATTTTTTATGAAAAAAAAATACTTTTTCTCTCCAAAGAAAGGCTTTACTTTGATAGAGATTCTTTTGGTTATTGGTATCATTGCCGTTTTAGCTACTGTGGTGATTGTAGCGCTTGATCCCGCCAAGCGTTTTGCAGATGCGCGGAATGCACGCCGACTCTCGGACATGCAAAGTATCCTGAGCGCTGTGCAGCAATATATTGTTGATAATAAGGGACAGATTCCGTATGGATTGGATACGAATGAAAAGCAGCTTGGTACAGCCAGTACGGGGTGTGAGATGGGGTATGGACCATGTAGCGGTGGACTCCCATACTGCCTTGATGTATCGAGTGATCTTTCGAAGTATCTCAAGTCGTTGCCCTACGATCCAGCCAATGGTTCATCCGAGCGGACGCATTATTCCATCCAGATAGACAGTAATAATATCGTTACGGTCCGATCTTGTGATTCGACGGACGAGACCATATCTTCCGTTTCTCAATAAAGTATGAAACCTCGTTTTTTGTTAGGGATAGCTGTTATATTTTTTTCTGGTGTAATGGTGGGATTATTCGCTTATGCATCGGCCCAGAAAAAATTTTTTAGTACGAGAGAAAGCGATTCTAAACAAGTACGTCAGATGGGGTCGTTTCAATATATCAATCCGTTACTCGAATGTGACGTGGCTGAAGGATCGATCGATGCCCGGAAAGAGAATTTTCATGATGACCTAGAGGGCTTTGTGGATGAAGTGAAAAAGAAGCGTCATTTGACTGATGCCGCGGTCTATTTTCGAGATCTGAATAATGGACCGACGTTTGGTGTTAACTTATCGGGAGAGTTTTTTCCAGCCTCGCTTCTCAAGGTACCGGTCATGATGGTTTACTATCATTGGTCTGAATCTGAACCAAACCTTTTTAGCACAAAGATTCTGTATGAGGGGCCGAAAGATTTTGATGTCACACCTTCTATTATTCCGAAAGAAGAACTTGTTTCAGGTCAGTCTTATACAGTGACTGAGTTGATTCGCCGCATGATTGTTTATTCTGATAATCAGTCGCTAGGGTTGCTGACGAGTCGCTTGCCAATAGAAAAAATACAGGATTTATTCTCGATGCTTGGCGTGGGTGATGATATATTGGTTGATCCTGAGGCGAAACTGACTGTAAAAGAATATGCGGGATTTTTCCGCATCCTCTTTAATAGCTCGTACCTTTCCAGGGAAAATTCTGAACAGGCCCTGATGCTGCTGACCTCAACAGATTTCAATGAGGCTCTTGTGGCGGGAGTACCCCAGGAAGTGCAGGTAGCGCATAAGTTTGGCGAGGCAGGGACAGGTGATGTGGAGCGGCAGCTGCACGATTGCGGGATCGTATATTTTCCGAGTCATCCATATCTCGCATGTATTATGACTCGTGGGAAAGATACAGGGACTCTGAAGCAATCTATTGCTGATATCTCACGTTTTATGTATCAGAAGATTGATGAACAGTATTAAAGAGGGATGGGCTGGTAAAAAATCTGGTATACTAGAGGGGTGTTGAAGTTAAAAAAAGAGTATTATGTCATCTGCACAAGAAAATTCTGAGTACAAAGTTCCTTCTCGGCGTTTGGTGGGTATAGGGAATATCATACTCTCCGTACTTTTTTTGTTGGCAACTGCTGCCGCAGGTTATTTTTACTATCAGTACCGGCATGCATCTACAGAAAAAACACCAGCCGATGATGTGACTAAAGTAACGGCAGAAATCGGTGCGTTAATAGAGCTCCCAACAGGGGAGACGCCAACGTTAGCCACAGTCGCTGATAAAGACAAGCTCGCCGAACAGCCGTTTTTCCAGAAAGCCGAGAATGGTGACAAGGTGCTTATCTATACCAATTCTGGACGGGCGATTCTCTATCGGCCATCGATCAAGAAAATTGTGGATGTGACCACGGTCAACATTCAAAACAATGCCACTTCCTCTTCCACAACGGAGCAGCCAACGGTAGATACCGCAGCTGCTCCTCCAGAGGAACCAGTTCAAAATAAAACAGTGAGAGTAGCCTTTTTAAACGGTTCGACAAAGATCGGGGTAACGCAGTCAGCAGAAGAAAAGCTATTAGCGGCTTTTCCGGAAGACGTGACGGTCACTGCGAAAGAAAAAGCTCTCAAGAGTGATTATCAGGGGGTACTTGTGGTGGCAGTGCAAGACAAGGCTCAGGAGAAGGCGCAGGCTATCGCCGCTCAATTTAAAGGCACTGTCGGGTCATTGCCTGAAGGTGAAACCGTACCGGGTGAGGCGGATATACTGGTGATTATGGGTAACAGCGGCGCATCAACTGAAAAACAATAAAAAGAATCAGCCGCCGTCAGGCGGCTTTTGCTTTAGAGTGAATCGTTTTGGAGTCAAAGTGGTTTTTCCGATGCCTTGTTCCGACGCCAAGCAAGGAAAAAAATTCTTTGGTTCCAAAACGGTACTATGCTATGCGCTCTCAGTACCGAGTGGTGACGGATAAGCAATTGTGTGCTACCGTCGAAAGACAAAATATATGCTTTCACCAACTGAAGAAATCAAGGCCCGACTCAACATTGTTGATGTGGTAGGGAGCTATGTCAAGCTCGACAAATCAGGCAGTCACTGGAAGGCGTGCTGCCCATTTCATCGTGAGCGCTCGCCTTCTTTTATGGTCAATGAAGAGCGGCAGATGTGGCACTGCTTCGGTTGCAACAAGGGTGGGGATGCCTTCGCTTTTGTAATGGAAATGGAAGGCATTGGCTTCCGTGAAGCGCTTGTTATGCTGGCGGAACGGGCCAATGTGGAGTTACCACGGTATAGTCAGGCGGCGCAAGAACAGTATCAAGAGGCACGCGATGAGAAGGCTCGGTTGTATGAAATTCATGAATTGGCAACCAAGTTCTATGAGAAGCAGCTCTGGGAAGGATCAGGTAAAGAGCTTATACTGGGTTATTTGCGTGACCGAGGACTGACCGAGGAAAGTATCCGGACCTTTCGTTTAGGCTTTGCTCCGGAAGGTTGGCGGCATCTGTATGATTTTCTTATCAAATCCGGTTTTGATGCCAAAGAACTGGTTCAAGCAGGCATAGCTCTGAAAAAAGAAAATGGCGATGGCTACTATGACCGGTTTCGGGATCGGATTATGTTTCCGATTACCGATACTATCGGCCGGGTGATTGGGTATTCGGCTCGGGTAAGACCAGGAGCGGATGAGAGTCAGGCTAAGTATATCAATACTTCGGAAACACCGATTTATAAAAAGAGTCAGGTGCTCTATGGGTTGGCGCAGGCGCGCCAAGCAATCAAACAGGCAGGGTATGCTGTGCTGGTTGAGGGGAATATGGATGTTATTGCGTGTCATCAGGCGGGTATTGAAAATACGGTGGCAGTATCGGGGACCGCTTTGACCGAAGAGCAGCTAGCGCTCCTGCGCCGGTATGGCAAGGAAATCCGTTTTTTCTTTGATATGGATGAAGCTGGGCAAAAAGCCGCTCGGCGGAGCACAGAGCTGGCACTGGGGCAGGATATTGAGGCGCTCATTATATCGATTCCGGAAGGCAAGGATGCGGCGGATGTGGCCAGAGAACACCCGGACACTTTACGGGAAGCCATTGCGCACCCACAACCAGCCCTCCAGTATTTTCTGGCTCAACTTGTGAGTCGGCACGATATTGAAACACCAGCTGGTCAGAAGGAGATACTGGCGCAGTTTGTACCCTTTGTTGCTGTCGCGAAAAATGAAATTGATCGAGCCTACTGGATCAAGGAATTAGCGCAAGCGATCCGGGTGGAAGAAAAACACTTATATGGTGTAATACATACTGCTCGTGTCGAACGAGAGAAACGCGTACAGCATCTCCCGAATACGGACAGAAACGCTTTTCAAGAGACAGCCACCCTGTATACCAAACGGAGCGAACGTTTGCGTGAAGAAATGATCGGTCTCATGCTGGCTTTCGCAACCGTGCGTGCTTGCGGGAGAGAACTTGTGGATGAAGTTGTCCTCAAGTACCTTGAGAAACACCCTTTGTATTTTTTTATCGTCCAAGCGGGTGATGAGCGTAACCCAATTGATTTGGTAGAAGACAAAGATCTAAAGGCTCTAGCTGGAAAACTCCTTTTCCGTATTCTCGATGGACCGGATTTTTCGGTGCTGTCAGAAGAAGAACGTGGGCCGGTAGCGGGAGCCCTCTTTGATCGGTTGGTGGTGGATATGAAGAAAGAAGTTATCCGTAGCGAAGAATTAGTAGCGCTTGAGCATGCTCTTGAAGCAGCGAGACGGGCCGGGGAAAAAGAAAAAGAAAAAGAACTGCTTTCCAAGTTCATGCTGCTTTCACGAGAGAATCAGTAATAAGACGAAAAGATTTTGATTCGGGAAGTTAGGTATTTTAATGACCGTAGATTTTTCTGAGACTTCCAATTTTTATATATTTTTGATATGCTCCCCAATCATGCATAGACGGGCCGGTAGCTGGTTCGTGTTTTTTATATAATAATGTTCTTAATAAAGAGACAATCCTATGGCGCAGAAAAAAGTAGTGGCGAAGAAAATGAAGAAAGTTGTCAAGAAAGACGGAAAAAAACCAGCTAAAAAAGTGGTAAAAGGAGTAGTGAAAAAGAAGTCGGTTAAGCCAAAAATGAAAAAAGTCACCAAGAAACCCCTTAAGAAAGCCACAAAGAAGGCAGTAAAAAAGGGAACGCGGCACGCAAAAAAGAAAGTGACACCGCGACCGAAGAAAACAGTGCCTAAGAAAGCTGCTAAGCCGGCGGTAAAAAAGAAAGTGACCAAGTCGGTTACGAAGAAAGCTACAGCAAAGCAGGAAAGCAAGGCGGTAGCGAAAAAGAATGCTGTGGATGAGTTACTGGCTCGCGGAAAGCAGCGGGGCTTTGTGACCGAAGATGAAATTATCCATATTCTTCCAGATGTAGAGCAGGATCTGGAAGGACTCGAGGCGCTGTATGAAGAATTGGAGACCAGCGGAGTGCGCATTGTGGGTTCAGAAGAAATGCTCAAGATTGAAACCGTAAAAGAGGGGGAACGTTACGGAAACAAAGAGAAAGATAAAGAATCCATCAAAGCCAAGGAGCGGTTGATTGACATGGGTGAAGACGAAGTATCGGCCGACCTCGTGCAGATGTATTTGAAAGAAATCGGTCGTGTAGCCTTGCTAACAGGTGAGGAAGAAATCAAGCTTGCTAAGGCGATCGAAAAGGGAGACTTGAATGCGAAACAACGCCTAACGGAAGCTAATTTGCGTCTTGTGGTGTCGATTGCGAAAAAGTATGTCGGTCGATCGCATAATCTTTCGCTCCTTGATCTTATCCAAGAGGGGAATATTGGTTTGTTCCGTGCCGTGGAGAAATTTGACTACCAGAAAGGATTCAAATTTTCGACCTATGCTACGTGGTGGATCCGCCAGGCGATCACCCGCGCCTTGGCTGACCAGTCGCGCACCATCCGTATCCCGGTGCATATGGTGGAGACGATCAATAAGTATGCTCAGGTAACTCGTCGGTTGGTGCAGGAGTTAGGGCGTGAACCGCTGGCCGAAGAGATCGCTGCCGAAATGAATATCGAAGTTGAAAAAATACGCCATATCCAGAAGATTTCCCAGGAGACCGTCTCGCTCGAGACCTCCGTGGGGGACAGTGAAGATGATTCGGTGCTTGGTGATTTTATCGAGGATACGGAAACAGTGATGCCACACCAGTCCGCTTCACGCAAGCTCTTGAAGCAGCACATTACGGATATCTTGAATGAACTGACTCCGCGTGAACAGAAGATACTTAAGATTCGCTTCGGACTGGAAGATGGAGTAACGCATACTCTCGAGGAGGTCGGACAAGAATTTGGTGTTACACGTGAACGTATTCGTCAGATTGAAGCGAAAGCACTAGAAAAGATCCGTGAGCATGAACATTTGAAGAAGCTCAAGGACTACTAGAACCCTTGCGTAATAGGAATATCGGCGTCTTTTCTGGCGCCGATTTTGCTTTTTTAAAGCCAAAGGAAATATGCTACACTAGGAAAATCAGATCTTTAACAATGAGGAGGTTTTCATGATGCGTTTGAGTACTCTGCTCGTGCGCCCGCGCATAACATTTCCATCGTGTCCACAGGAAATTCTTCGGGCACAGCGTCTCTTGACTATCCAGTATCATTCGTTTGATGGCCGTTGCCATGAGGGACGTCTCATGGTGCACGAGCTCATTACGAATGATGTACGGGATGTTTTTCGTGAACTGCTCTACATGGATTTTCCCATCACGAAAATGATTCCTTTGTCGGACCCGTACTACGATTGGAACGACGAACGTTCAATGAACGATGACAACACCAGTGGTTTTAATTATCGAACCATAGCGGGAACTGATCGCTTGTCGCTCCATGGGTACGGTTTGGCGATCGATATCAACCCACGCCGCAACCCGTGTATTCGTGGCCAGGAAGTTTTCCCGCGTGGCGCTCGCTATGATCCAACGGTGTACGGAACGATCATTCATGGGTCGCCAGTGGTCGAAGTCTTTCTCGATCACGGCTTTGTGTGGGGAGGACATTGGGAAGAGATAAAGGATTATCAGCATTTCGAGAAGCCAGTCGATATTCCACAATCCATGATCCGTCTGGTAAAGCCTGAAAAGGAGTAGTTTTTTGAAGAAAGGAGTTTGTTATGTGTCTCAGTATCCCGGCAGAAGTCGTCGCTTTGAACAATGACGGATCCGATATGGCGACGGTCAATGTGAGCGGGGTCAAGAAACAAATCTCGCTTGCACTTGTCGAAGATGTCGCGGTTGGCGATTTCGTCATCGTCCATGTCGGCTACGCACTGCAGAAGCTGGATATCGGAGAGGCCGAGAAGACGTTCGCGCTGATGGCCGGCATGGAGTTTCCTCCGGCAGTATCCGGCAGTCTTGCAGCTGCTTTCGGCTCATAGAGAGCCATCTTATCCCCTTGTTCCTAAAGAGAGCAGGGGATTTCTTTTTTTAGAGTCTCTCGCTCGCTTGCCTTTTTTCGCTCTTTTCGATACCATAGGACCGTTGTCTTGAGACAATAAGAATTCATATTATCTACCATTTCCGGCGTAGCTCAGTGGTAGAGCAGGTGACTGTTAATCACTTGGTCGCAGGTTCGAACCCTGCCGCCGGAGC
>CAZOKB010000009.1:23752-46624 GCA_964580285.1 uncultured Bdellovibrionales bacterium | reverse complement strand
ACCACCGGTAACACGAAACCCTTAAGCACCGGTACCAACTACAATCTCCGCTACGACGGCGGGGCCGCGAGTGATCAGCTCACGATTAACGGTGCCCTCGCTATCGGTGACGTGAATGGCGATAGCCTCCCGGACCTGGTCTTAGGGGCATATTTAGCCGACAACAACGGCGCCAGTTCCGGCTCCGCCTGGGTCATGTTCGGTGGTTCTGGTATTACGACCGCTGTTCCGGATTTCTACTTTCGCGGTACTTTCGATTTTCAGGGCCCCACCTCCCTTCAGTGACGATGATTTTCTGAAAAACTCATTTTTTCACCGGTCTCCCTATGACAGCGCCAGAAGTAGTTGCTCGTGATGGTCAAACAGCGGAAGTGATGACGAAAGCTATGATCCCAATGATTAATGGTTCACGTATATTCACCAGCTTTAAGGGAAATCCGAATGGTTTTAGCTGGGTTGAAAAGATAGTAGTGGAAGGGGAGTATGTTGGATTCAAGATCCATCTCTCGCAGCCAGTCACTGCTCCAGTGAAGGCTGACTGGTGGTTGATTGAACAGAAGTAGCTTATAAAACCCAAAGCTCAAATTTCAAATGACAAATCAAATTCAGACTCAAAAAACCAAAGTATACGATCTTCATGAACGTACTCTTAAATTTTCTGAGGATACGGTGTCTTTTCTTAAAAAAGTAAAATGCGATACACAATAAATGAGCCAAGTATATGTAATCCTTTCAGAAGCGCAGACAAAAGGGGTGAATAACGTGACTGCCAAAGGCAACGTTAAAATAAAAGGAACCTTTCTTTTGAAACAATAACAAAATAGAAAAGTAGCTGTTTTTATTCTAAACTAAGGATAGTTTTGGGTTTCGGTTTAAGATTGCTATAATAGGAAAGATCTTCAGTAAGGAGATTTGTTTGGTTCAGTTAACCTATACGCTAATCAGTAGGGTATCTAAAATGTATGTCAGAAAAACCGTCATTTATGAGAGTAGGAGGGGAACATAATGCTTCCGTGTCGCAGGGAGTGCCGATAGCGCCCATGACCCCGCGTCCGGTTTCGGCGAGTGGTATTCGAGCGCGGCACGAAGATTCAGTGGTGTCTAAGCAGGTTTCTGCAAGCGTGCGAGTGTTTGATATGCTCATATCTATCTCGTTGTTCGCCCTCTTTTTTGGCGTACCTCTTTTTTTTACGGGTTTTACGTTCCAGGGGATTGTCTTTGAAAAGCAGATGTATTTTTATTTCTGGCTCCTGGTAGGGATTGTATCCTGGGCTTCGAAGGGAGTGATTACGGGGGAAATGCATATCCGTCGTACCCCGATTGATATTTTCATTCTCCTGTTTCTGGCGACCTATGCGTTATCCACTTTTCTTTCAGTGGACCGCTGGCACAGTTTCTGGGGTTTCTTTGGTGATCCGTCGCGGGGTCTTATCTCTGTTCTCGCATTGACGCTCGCCTACTATCTCCTCATGAGTCATTTTACGATGCAGCGGTTCTATATCATGTTTTCGGGATTTTTAGCCTCTGGTTTTCTGGTAGTATTATGGAGCTTTTTAGCTCTCACGAAGATTAAGTTTTTGCCGGCATCGCTTGAGCAGTATGCGCCGCTGTCACTCATTGGAACAGTCTCTACGTTGGGTATTTTCCTGACTCTCCTCGTGCCTTTGTTTATAACCGCGCTCTATCTGGTTTGGAATCAGAAGTTCATGCGGCCTGCAATAAAATACACGGTGCTGTCGCTTATTGGGATTGGTCTTTCTGGGGCGCTCTACCTTATGCTCGCACTCTACCCCTTTCTTCTGGATACCAAGGATTCGCTCGCGTGGATGGTACCGCTTGGCGGCATCGCCTTCTTTCTGGTGTATATTTTGGCGCAGATTGTCCGACCCCCAGAGCAGCTGACCTGGGTGCCAATGCTGGTGTTCGTAGCCGTGTTGGCTTTCTTGATGATTGGGGTGAATTCATTGGTACGTGCTACGTTGCCGGTGGAAGTTTCTCCGAATCAACGCCTCTCCCTTCAAGTAGCGGAAGGATCTTTAAAGGAACATTTTTTCTTGGGTGTAGGTCCGGCCAATTACGGATATGCCTTCTCCATGTTTCGTCCGGAAGAGTATAACCAGGGTCCACTCTATTCACTCCGTTTTTATCAGGGAACGGGTATTTTCTTTGAATCCCTCTCCACGATTGGCTTGATCGGAACCGCATTACTTTTTGTAATTTGGCTCTCATTTCTCTCGGTGGGGCTCTATCTCCTCTCAAGCGAAAAGGAAAAGAATAAGTACCTTTCCCTTGGTTTATGGACGGCGAGCGTGATGCTATTTATAGCGGCGTTTACCGCACCGCTCAACGGTACGCTGGTTATGATCGGTGCGTTACTTTCAGCGCTTGCGTGGGCGCTGCTCTTTAAGGAAAGTGGTACCGAAGAACGGTACTACAGCCTCTCGCTCAAAGCGTCTCCGAAGTATGCCTTGGCACTCGCCTTTATTTTCATGCTCGTGAGCGCTGGAGTGGCTTTTCTCTTCGTTTTTGTCGGCAAAGCCTATATGGCAGACGTAGCGGTGGGCAAGGCGGCACGCCTTTCGGCGAATGGTCCACAAAAGGAATCAGTTGCTCTGTTGACGGGTGCTTTGGCGAAGAATCCGGAAGAAGGTCGGTACTATACCCGCTTAGGCCAGGAACTTTTAGGGTTGGCTAATGTTGAAGCGCGTAAGTCAGAACAAGATCGTGATAAGGCTCAACTTGAGCAGAACCTGAGAAGCGCGGTGGCTCTGGCTACTCAAGGGAAGAATCATATGCCGAATGACGTGTTGGCGGTAGAATCGCTTGCATTGGTATATGAGAACGGATCCTTGTATGCGAGCGATGCGATTGAGAAGGCTGAGGAAAATTATGCACGTGCTTCCGAACTCGAACCAACGAACCCTATTCTTTTAGTGAAGCAGGGTCAGATGAAGCGTTCGCTGGGAGATGCTAAGAAAGAGGGTGATGCGGATAAGGTAGGGTCTTACCAGGAATCAGAAACTCTGTTGAAAGCGGCGACGGAAAAGAAACCTGATCTGGCAGCGGCTCTCTACAACCTTTCGGTGACGCAGTCCCGACTAAAAGAAACAGAAGACGCTATTAAGAGTGTGTCGGAAGCGCTCAGGTATGACCGTAACAATATCAATTTCAAGTTTAATCTCGGAGTGCTCTATCAGATCCGCGATAAGGAGGGGGATAAGGAGCGGTCGGAAGCGCTTTTTAAAGAGGTCCTAAAGACCAATGAGAAGTTGATTGATGTACGTCTCTCACTCGGTCTTCTCTACGAAACCTGGAATAAGCGGGATCAGGCGCTTGAGGAATACCGCAAGATTATGGACTATCTCCCAGCTGATGGTCCTGAGAATGTACGGTCAACCCGTTCCCAGGTGGAAAAATTTATCGAGAACCTCCGTTCGGGTAAGGGAAATATCACGAAGAATACGGCAGCCGATGCCATGCAGCCAGCCGATATTGCTCCAACACAGGCTCCAGAGGCCCCAGCAAATCCGAATGCTTCTCCGCTCTCTACGCCGGCACCATAGAGCACGGGCAGTAAACTCCCTCGTCGATGAGGGAGTTTTTTGTTTCTATGAAGAGTGAAAGGCGTTGTTCAGGTACCACTTAAGAGGGTGTTGTTTTGGTGTTATGAGGCCGTATCCTCTGAGTGGTGCTTGGGGTGTTGACAGGATTCATTTGATTGTCTATGATGAATCTTACTGCCACAAAAAGCGCTTTTTTTGTTTCTGGGGCGGGAAATTTTAAGAAAATGACTTGTGCTGAAATGATGAGCGTCTGCCGTTCCCATTTCCGCAGAAGCGCCTTGACAATTTATGTGTCTTTTTCAGATGTCTCTTCTCGACAGGTATTGCGGAATCGATACTTGATGTCTGAAATAGTCAGTCATGTTGTTGTCACACGACAACATGATTATTGTATGTAAGGTCAAGCCACGTCGTTCGCAAAACGATAGTGGCAGCAATTAACGAACAACACTAATGGTGGAATGAAACATTTTCCACCGTTAACCGGTTGTCCGTGAGTGCTTTGCCTCGCCGAAGCGTAAGCCAAGGCGGGTTTCATAAAAAGTAGAGCATTTGCGGACAATGGAAAAAGAGAAGGTTACGTAACGCATGGTGTGGATGCCTTGACTGAAGCGAGCGATGAAGGACGTAGGAGGCTGCGAAAAGCCTCGGGGAGCTGTCAACCAAGCTGTGATCCGGGGATGTCCGAATGAGGAAACTCTCTTGTGCGTGCACAAGAATCGTACTCTGAATACATAGGGGTACGAAGCAAACCCTGGGAATTGAAACATCTCAGTACCAGGAGGAAAAGAAATCAATAGAGATTCCGAGAGTAGTGGCGAGCGAAATCGGAATAGCCTAAACCCAGCACCTAACAAGCTTATGTTTTATCTATATATTTTGAAATCATTATTCGATGGTCAAATATATATTGGATATACCATATACCAGTGACTTGAAGCGACGGATGCGAGAGCACCAGAGTGGAAAGTCATTTGCAACAAGTTTTCGGTTACCAGTGAAACTGGTTTATTACGAAGCGTATGCATCTGAAAAGGATGCTCGAGATCGTGAAAGAAAACTCAAGCAATATGGAAAAGCAATACAACTTTTGAAAGCGAGAATCAAAGAAAGTTTATTGTAAAGCTTGTTAGGTGCTGGGGGTTGCAAGGCTCACGTACTCGTTTAATCGGGGTTTGTCAATTTTTCTTAGCAGAACAGTCTGGAAAGACTGACCAGAGGGGGTAATAGTCCCGTACGCGAAAAGAAGAGTTGCCGGATGAGTGAGTTCTTAAGTAGGGCGGGGCCGGAGAAACCCCGTTTGAATCTGGGAGCACTAACTTCCAAGGCTAAACATTGCTTCAGATCGATAGTGAACTAGTACCGTGAGGGAAAGGTGAAAAGCATCCCGATAAGGGAGGTGAAATAGAACTGAAACTCCATGCTAACAAAGAATTGGAGCCCCGCACCTATTGTGCCCTGCGCGCAAGCGCAAGAAATATTCAGAGCGAAATATCTGAGTGAATATTTTTCATAGGGTAGAAGCCATAATTTTCAAGAGTTATGGGGCATAATAGGTGCGGGGTGACAGTGTGCTTTTTGCAGCACGATCCAACGAGTTAGTTCTACGCGGCTGTCTAAGGGGTGAAGAGCTCCGGAGACACAGTGAAAGCGAGCCTGAATAGGGCGATATATGGTCGCGTGGACTAGACCCGAAGCCAGACGAGCTACACATGAGCAGGGTGAAGCGTCAGTAAAATGACGTGGAGGCCCGAACCCACTAGTCGTGCAACTCTAGGGGATGACTTGTGTGTAGGGGAGAAATTCCAATCGAGTTTGGCAATAGCTGGTTCTCTCCGAAATAGCTTGAGGGCTAGCGTCCGGACAAATATACCCGAGGGGTAGAGCTACTGAATGAGGTGTCGCCGCAAGGTAGGCTCTTCAATCAAACTCCGAATACTCGAGGTACGTACCCGGGCAGTCAGTACTACGGGGCTAAGCTCGTAGCACAAAAGGGAAACAGCCCAGATCGTCAGCTAAGGTCCCTAAATTTATGCTCAGTGGGAAAGGAAGTAAAGACTCTTAGACACTTAGGAGGTTGGCTTAGAAGCAGCCATCCTTTAAAGAGTGCGTAATAGCTCACTAATCTAGAGTCTTCGCGCCGACAATGTAACGGGGCTTAAGCATAATACCGAAGCTACGGATGTTACAGACTTCACAGAGGAGGAAATTTTCCTCAAAAGACCTTTAGGCTCCTGCCTGATATATCACTTGCCGGCCGGCCTTTGCGTTCCGCGGACGCTAAGTCGTGGTGTATCGGGTGGGGCCTAGGGGCTTCGCGCGAGTAGGAACGAAAGAAACTTTTCGTTTCCTCTCTTCTGTGAAGTCTGTAACGTGGTAGGAGAGCGTCCCATACGCGCTGAAGCGGGAGGGTGACCGACCGTGAAGTGTATGGAAGTGAGAATGTTGGAATGAGTAACCACAAGGCAGGTGAGATCCCTGCCCGCCGAAAATCCAAGGTTTCCTGGGCCATGTTGATCAACCCAGGGTTAGTCGGTCCTAAGGCGAGGCTGAAAGGCGTAGTCGATGGACAGCAGGTTAATATTCCTGCACTGCGTGCATATTCGATGGAGTGACGCATCTCTGTACCTCTTGCCCCTTATTGGATTGGGGTTTAGGTCTTGAGGATGTCATATAGGCAAATCCGTATGACAATAATCCGAAAGATCCGACGATTCCGGTAGCGATACCGGGAAAGAAGAGGGAGCGGGGTGCCAGGAAAAGCTTCTAAGGTTCATATATACGTAACCGTACCGCAAACCGACACAGGTGGATTGGTCGAGAAGACTAAGGCGAACGGGAGAGTATTCGTTAAGGAACTAGGCAAAAAAGCTAGGCGTAAGTTTGCAATATGCCTTGCCGGTTCTCTTCGGAGAGTCGGCCGCAGCGAAAGTTTTCCAAGCGACTGTTTACCAAAAACACAGCTCTCTGCAAACCCGTAAGGGGAAGTATAGGGGGTGACACCTGACCAGTGCTGGAACGTTAACGGGAGCGGTGCAAGCCAATCCCCGAAGCGCCAGTGAACGTCGGCGATAACTATAATCGTCCTAAGGTTGGCTAGATTTTGCTTATATAAGCCATAAAGTCTGGCCAAGGACTGGGACGATTATAGCGAAGTGTAAAACAGTAAAGAAAAAGGAAGAGTAGGTGCTTCTTTCAAAGAAATTTGAGAGGTCCGAAATTACTTAGCTATATGCTGGAAACTCTGGAGTATCTGATGGTACTATGGTAAAATTATTCCATAGAGAATAGTTATGCCAAGTAAAAAACCATTCAGCGTGTCTTCTGTCAAGAAGATGCCAGACAATCAGCAGGAAAGACTAAAGACCATTGGCTGGATTACTGGTTATGTTGATGGGGAAGGATGTTTTTCGGTGAGTTTTATCAGAAATGCTACCACCAAAAGTGGGTGGCAGGTATTTCCTGAATTCGTGGTAACACAAGGCGGGAAAAGTAAAATGTCACTCGAAATACTACGAAACTTCTTCGGATGCGGAAAGATATTTGTCAATCGGTGGCGCGATAACCACCGAGAGCACATCTATCGATACTGCGTCCGATCACAAGAAGAGCTTCGAAAGATCATTATTCCGTTCTTCAAACAGAATCAGCTTCGAACAGCGAAACAAGAAGATTTCAATCATTTTGCTTTTATTCTCGAAGAGATGCTTCTCAAGAAACATCTGACAGAAAAAGGTAGGCGCATGATTGCGCAGAGAGTAGAAAAAATGAATCACAGAAAAGCTTCTCGGTTTTTAGAATCCTCAGAGACCAAATGCTAAGCCCATCAGTTTTGATGGGAAGAGAGAGTCCGTGCTTATCGGCGACGATAAGATTAACATCACAGAGCGAAATTCCTTGTCAGGTAAGTTCTGACCCGCATGAAAGGTGTAACGATTTGGAAACTGTCTCAACGAACATCCCGGTGAAATTGCAATGACGGTAAAGATGCCGTCGACCTGCAGCAAGACGAAAAGACCCCATGGAGCTTTACTACAACTTGGTATTGACTTAAAGTTTTTGTTGCCGAGCATAGGTGGGAGACTTCGAAGCGCCCCTTCAGGGGGGTGTGGAGTCATCACTGGAATACCACCCTGCAAAGATTTTAATTCTAACCTGCCGCCGTGATCCGGCGGGGGGACAGTGCCTGGTGGGTAGTTTGACTGGGGCGGTCGCCTCCTAAAGAGCAACGGAGGCGTTTACTAAGGTTGGCTAGGTCCGGATGGAAATCGGGCCGATAGCGCAAAAGCACAAGCCAGCTTTACTGAGAGACCGATCAGTTAATCAGTTACGAAAGTAGAATTTAGTGAACCGACCATCACTCGTAGGAGTGTGGAAGATCATCAGATAAAAGTTACCCTGGGGATAACAGGCTGATCTTGCCCAAGAGTCCATATCGACGGCAAGGTTTGGCACCTCGATGTCGGCTCATCGCATCCTGGGGGTGGAGAAGCTCCCAAGGGTTTGGCTGTTCGCCAATTAAAGCGGTACGTGAGCTGGGTTCAAACCGTCGTGAGACAGGTTGGTTTCCTATCTGCTGTGGGCGTGTGTGACTTGAGAGAACTCTTTCCTAGTACGAGAGGACCGGAAAGAACGAACCTCTGGTGTATCTGCTGTTCCGCCAGGAGCACTGCAGAGTAGCTACGTTCGGGTAGGATAACCGCTGAAAGCATCTAAGCGGGAAGCCAGGCTCAAGATAAGGTCACGGTTCTGATTTATCAGGACGAGATTCCCTGGAAGATGACCAGGTTGATAGGCCGCAGGTGGAAGCGTGGTGACACGTTAAGCCAAGCGGTACTAATGTAATCTTATAACTTTTTCTCTTTGTTTTCCTTCGGTTAGCGGTGGAAAGTGTTTCGAAGATTGTTTGACAGTTACAGTACAAGACAACAGACACAATTTTGGAAGGGGGTGTTCTCGGTGCTTCGAGCGAAGCAGGTACACCCGATCCCATCTCGAACTCGGCCGTTAAGCGCTTCAGCGCCGATGGTACCCCGCTCGCGCGGGGGAGAGTAGGTCAGTGCCGAGAACATCCTCTTTCAGAAAAAGATGAAACCTGCCTTTTGGCAGGTTTTTGTATTTTCAAAAATATAGAATTCTCTCGTTTCTGCTCTTGATTAGTCTGATCCTCGGGTTCAACTGGTACTTTACTGGCGATTTCGGAAATCGCATTTTTGTGGTTGTGGCCGCGCTTACGCTGAGCGAAATCGCTCTTTTTCCGAGCTAGGGTTCGGGAATTCTCAGACCGCCATTCTTTTGAAGAGCGGGTAATTTTTTTGTCTCAAGACATTCTGTAGATATGGTATACTGGCACTATCGTCTTTTGTTTCTGGAACTATGGAGGAATCTCGCACACTCAAGCGTATCGTTATTGCTGTTATCTTTTTAGCGCTTTTTTTGTTGCTTGGGGTGGGAGGGTACCGGGTATTTTTCAAGGCTGCTCCAACGTGTTTTGATGGGATAGAAAATCAGAATGAGACGGGTATCGATTGTGGAGGCATGTGTACAAAACAGTGTGTATTGCCGCTTCAGGCGAAAGACCTAGTTACCGAAGAAACGGCATTTATGCCAGCGGGCAATGGGAGTTACGATGTGTTGATCAAAGTACATAATCCGAATGATGTGGCGGGTGCCTCGGTATTTACTTGGAACCTGTCTCTCAAAGATGCTTCTGGGCGTATTCTAGCACAGCGATCTGAGACAGCGTTTATTTTGCCGCAGGAAACCAAGTATCTCTTCGCTTTTGGTGTCATGGTACCGGGGACACCGACACAAGTAGGCGTGGAGTTCTCTTCGGTGCAGTGGGAACGCTTTGAGGGCTATGCGGAAAAACCACGTATTTCGGTGGTACGGCAGGATTACGCGCGTATCACTTCGGGTCCCGGATACGGAGCAGCGACGGGTTTGGTGATCAATGAGAGTCCCTATGATTTTCGTTCAATCTTAGTGAAGGTGGTGTTGCGGGATACAGCGGGTAAGCCGATTGCGGTGAATATGACCGAAATGCAAACCATGAAATCTAAGGAGCAGCGGGATTTTCGTCTGGTGTGGCCGAGCGCCTTCCCGGGCGAGGTAGTGTCATACGAGATGCTCGTCGATGCGGATGTCTATCATGTTTCCAATTTCATCAAGCAGTATTCGCCGACGACACCTTTCTAAAGAGTTATTTTTTCAAGTATTCCGAACTACGAAAGCAAATTTTTTGATGTGAAGATCGGATGCAAAAGTACATTTTTTCTGCCGCCCGAGACTTCCGAGGCGATAGCAAGGAAAAAATGTGCTTTTGTAGCCGAGCTGGCACCGTATACCTCAGGGAAGCTGTTTGAGTTTTGGATTTATTGAGCTATGAGCCGAAAAAAGTTTTTCTATCTAAGCACTGTTTCATTCCTGTTGCTTGGAGTGATGATTTCGGGATTGATAACGGCATTTTTGGGTATTGACCATATGAGCACGCTGCTCTTGGTCGGGCTGATCTGGGCCCTCTTTGGTGTGCCGGCAGTGATTGCTTTTGTGCTGGCGTTATTCGCCCATTCGGCAGAACCTTTTGTGGGGCGAGAGACATCCTTTTCTTCGGCTTTTATCGCAGCGCTTGGTTTGATCGGTCTTATCGCGTTGATTGCTCACTTTATTTTTCTGTTTTCCTAGATGCCGAAAAGATTATTTCAGTTTGACTGGGTACTGCTTGCCGCGACACTGCTTTTATTAGGAGTGAGTTTGTTGTCGCTCTATAGTCTTTCATCGAGTGGAGGGACAGATTACTTTTTAAAGCAGCTCGTCTTTGCTGTGATCGGAATAGGGACAATGTTTTTTATCGCTTTTTTAGACTATCGTCATATAGAGCGAGCCAGTACCCCGCTCTATTTTGGAATGCTGTTTATATTGGGGGTATTGCTCGTGGTTGGGTCGACTATTCGAGGGACATCCGGGTGGCTTTCTTTTGGGGTTTTTCAGATACAGCCGGTTGAATTCGCTAAAGTCGTGCTCATTCTCTTTCTTTCGAGTTTTATCCGGAAAAAAACGACGGAGCTTGGCGAGTGGACCCGTATCATCGCTTCGCTTTTTCTTTCAGCGGTGATGATTTTTCTGGTATTGAAACAGCCGGATCTCGGGTCGAGTTTGGTACTTATGGCGATCTGGATGGGTATGATTGTGGTGGCTGGTCTTCGCTGGTCCCATGTCATCACGCTCGCTGCTCTTGGAGGAGTACTTGTGTTGAGCGCTTGGTTTCTTTTGGCGCCTTATCAGAAGGATCGTATCAATACCTTTCTTCATCCAGAACTTGATCCCAAGGGGAGCGGCTATAATGTGCTTCAGTCGATGGTGGCAGTGGGATCAGGGGGTGTTTTTGGTAAAGGTGTGGGGCACGGCTCGCAATCACAGCTTTCTTTTTTGCCAGAAAAGCATACGGATTTTATCTATGCGGTGGTGACCGAAGAGCTCGGTTTAGTGGGGGCTTGGTTGGTGCTGGTGCTGTATGGAGTGATTCTCTATCGGATTCGGCGTATTGCTGATCTCGCGAGTGACAATGCGGGGTACCTTCTTGCAGTAGGCTCTTTGATCTTTTTCTTTACGCACATTCTGATTAATGTCGGCATGAATATTGGCATCTTACCGGTCACTGGTTTGCCGGCGCCGCTCCTTTCGTACGGAGGGAGCTCGCTTTTAGCCTTTTGTGTGATTTTAGGGCTCCTGCAGAGTGTGTATCGGCACAAACGGGATGGAATTGATGGGCGTATCTCTCTTGAAAAGAGTCTCCTGTAAGTTTGATTTGCTCTTTGTAGTAAGACAATCGGAGGGGGCCGGGTATTCTAAGAGGGCGGCCGCGTTGACGTTTACTTGGTTTTTTGCTACACTTGAGAGGCTTTAAAGAACCTTTTTTCTTTTTACTAAGGGATTTTTCTGCTGATGAAGAGGGGGTGGGTAAGAGAAAAGTCGTCCTAAACATACTCTGCTATGCGTTCATTGCTCATTGCTCAGGCGATTATTGCTCTTTTGCTGATTGTGTCTATCCTGCTGCAGAATCGGGGATCTGGTCTTGGGTCAGCATTTGGTTCTGATTTCGGTGGATACTACACCAAGCGGGGGATTGAAAAGTTTTTGCTCTATGCAGCGATAGGGCTAGGGGTTTTGTTTTTGGGAGTAGCGGTATCCAATGTCTACTTTGTATCCGGTGCATAGCGTATGAGTGCGCGGATACCTTTTAATGAGTAACAGAAGCGTATTCCATTTTTTTCAAATATACAGGGAGTGTTTCGGCAGGGTCTCGGAAAAACGATCCGAGTGCTCGGCTTTTGGGAACGAGTATTTGTCGCGGTTGTCTTGATAGTGGCTGCGGTGGCATTCCTGTACTGGGTGGGTGCGCTCTATATTGCGGCCACGATCGAGGTTTCAGAAAGTGGAGGGAACTACGTGGAGGGGATAGCTGGCCAACCGCGGTATGTGAATCCTATTCTGTCGCAGACGAGCGATGCTGATGCTGATCTGGTGAAGCTGATTTTTTGTGGCCTCTATTCGTATGATACTCAGGGAAAGTTGCAGCCAGAACTGGCTGAGTCTCTGGATGTATCCGAAGATGGCAAGATTTATACGGTTCACCTCAAACAGGGCTCTTTTTTTCATGATGGGAACGAGGTAACGGCAGATGACGTGGCCTTTACGGTGCAGGCTATCCAGAGTCCGGCGAATAAGAGTCCGCTTCGGCAGAACTGGCAGGCCGTTGAGGTGCGAGTAGCAGATCGCTACACTGTCATATTCGAATTGAAAAAAGCCTACTTCGGTTTTCCAGAAAACCTGACGGTAGGGATTTTGCCGAAACATATTTGGTCTGATATTGGCGCGGATAAATTTCTTTTAGCGGATTATAATTTGTCTCCGATCGGGTGCGGGCCCTATAGGTATGAAGATGCGGTCAAGGATTCAAATGGTAATATTTTGGAGTATCGTGTAGTGGCGTTTGAGAAGTATGCGGGCGGAGCGCCGTATATTGCGAAGATAACCCTTCGTTTTTATCCGGATGAAGCAGCGCTGATTGATGCTTACCTTCGTAAAGAAGTCATGGGCATGCAGGGAGTTTCTTCGGAAGGCGCCTTGCGGCTTACTGATCGAAAGAGCGCGAATATTCGCCAAATAGCTACACCACGTTCCTTTGCTGTCTTTTTTAATCAGACAACAAGCGCCGCGCTTGCGTTTGATGAAGTGCGACAGGCTCTTAATCAAGGGACAGATCGCCAAGCTATTGTTTCGGAGGTACTCGGTGGTCGAGGTACGGAGGCTATGGGGCCCTTCCTGCCGTTTATGGAGGAGTACGCAACTGATCTTAATTGGCCAGGTTATGATCGAGAAGCCGCTAACCGGCTCTTGGATGAAAAAGGTTGGTCGAGGAATGCGGAGGGGATCCGGGAAAAGAATGGCACTCAGTTGACTCTTGATATGTATGTGCCGGATTGGCCAGAACTCGTTAAAACCAGCGAAATGCTCAAGGCACAGTGGCGAGAGCTCGGAATGGAACTCAATACGCATGTGATGAGTCCGGGGGATTTGCAGCGTAATACCGTACAGACCAGAGAGTATCAGGCGCTGCTGTATGGCGAGCAGCCGATGCTCGATCAAGATCCTTATTCTTTCTGGCATTCAACGCAGAAGCGTGAATCTGGCTTGAATTTGGCGCAGTTTGATAATCAGGAAGCAGACGATGTCTTGTCTCAAGCACGTGAAGAGCTGGACCCGGAAAAGCGGCACGCGCTGTATCGGAGATTCCAGGAGATTTATCTTGCCGAGATGCCCGCCCTGTTTCTTTTTAGTCCAGCGTATCTCTATGTAACCGATGGAACCGTGAAGGGTATGCATGTGGAGAAGATGAATGCTTCAAGCGATCGCTTTAGCGATGTGACTCACTGGTATATCAATACCGAGCGTATTCTAAAAAAGTAGGGAGGCTGTCGGTGGCTCACGGTGTGCTACAATAAAAAAACCAATCAAGAAAACCATATGGCTCGTCACCCGCTTGATACCTATAATTTTCGTCAGATGCTTCTCGATAGTCCTGACCAATTCCAGGCGGGTTTTGAATTGGCACGCGGGATAGTGGTACCAGGGACTTTTCAATCGGTGATGATTTCTGGTATGGGAGGGTCGGCTCTGCCCGGGAATCTTTTCCGTATCTACCTCAATGATCTGTTTCGCAAAGAACAGCCTCATGAGCAGCCGCTGGCTATTTATCAGAACCGTTCGTATAGTCTGCCACCGGAAAGTTATCAGAACTGTCTCAATTTTATCTGTTCTTATTCAGGGAATACCGAAGAAACCATTGCGTCTTTTGAAGAAGCTTTAGCTCATAACTTACCCTGCATCGGTCTCTCGAGCGGCGGGAAAATCGAAGCGATGTGTCGGGAGCATGGTGTCCCGCACATTAAACTGCCTATCCCGACCCCAGGTTTTCAGCCGCGCGTCGGGACAGGGTATTTTTTTGGAGCGCTTTTCCAGGTACTCGTCAATCAGGGACTCGTGCCAGATACAACGCTTGATATTGCTCATGAGGCAATGGCCATCAAGCAGGCTATGCCGTTGCTTGAAGCCGCTGGCCAGGAGTTAGCCAAAAAATTAATCGGGAAAACCCCGGTAGTGTACGCTACAACTCAGTACAAATCAGTGGCTATGGTCTGGAAAATTAAGCTTAATGAGAACGCTAAAATTCCCGCTTTTTGGAATTTTTTTCCGGAGCTCAATCATAATGAAATGGTCGGATTTACGAATCCGCAGGCTCAGTTCACGATCATTATGCTGCGTGATCCAGGGGCACACCCACAGATTCTGCGGCGTTTTGAGGTCACGGCTGAATTGATGCGTCAGCGGGGGGTAGAGGTGGAGGTAGTTGACATGGAAGGAGAAAGCGTGTATAGTAAGGTATTCATGAGCATTGCGCTCGGAGATTTTACTTCTTACTATCTGGCCCTGGAATACGGCCAGGATCCGACACCGGTCGATATGGTCGAGGATTTGAAAAAGCTCTTGTAGACTGTAGAATAGAGAATATTGAATGTAGTATAGGGAATAGAGAAGGCGAATTCTTCTGAATCTATATTCGGCATTCTATATTCTCTATTCTACATTCTGTTTGAAAATGCCTCGGTGGTGGAATTGGTAGACACACTAGCTTCAGGTGCTAGCGTTCGCAAGGACATGGGGGTTCGAGTCCCCCCTGAGGCACAAAGAAAAATGAATGAATTGGAAGTCTCTCAAGAGATGTTTTCTGATTGATTCTCAAGGATGTTTTCTTCGAAAGTGATGTGTAATCCTTTCTATTTTAATTCGTAATCCTTTTTACTTCGCGCGTCAGTTCGCTGTTCGGGAACAATAACAGGTGTGTCGCGCATACAGCAATCGTTATGGTACCAAGTACCCCAAATCAGCGTGGAGCCCAGTTTGTTCCGCGCGGCGCAGCGCCTCGGCGTACTGCGCCAGTAAGACAATCATCTGTTCCTCATCGAGAATCGAGAGGATCTTCTCAGGGAGCACCGGCCATCGGTGCCTTTGAAGGCATCGTTGCTCGCGAACAATCGAGTCGTGAACGGAGTCATCGTGAACATGAACGGAATCTCCCGTCCACGCCTCGCCCGCCAAGGGTGTATCATGCCGCGCCACATCAGCCAAAAGGATCCTTGGTGGGTTCTATGGCAGGCAAGGTATCACATCAGCCAACCGGAAAACCACAGCATCAGAAGACTGAAAAGGGTGTTCCTCAAACAGCTGAACGAAAACCAGGTGGTCAGAAGCCGGCTGGAGCTAAGCGTGGTGCTAATCGTCGTAATAATCGAGGCTTTCAAGCTGAACCGCACTTCATGAAAAAGCGGGAGGGCGGTAATGTACCCGCTATTGAGAAGGGTAAGTTACGGATCATTCCGCTCGGTGGACAAGAAGAAGTCGGGCGCAATATGACCGTATTCGAATATGGTGAGGATATCGTGATTATCGATATGGGGGTGCAGTTCCCGGAAGAAGATATGCCGGGTATCGATTATATCGTCCCGAATGTGGACTATCTCCACGGTAAGGAAAAGAATATCCGGGGTGTCCTCTTTACGCATGGTCATCTTGACCATATCGGCGCCGCACCGATTCTCTTAAAGCAGCTCAACTATCCAACCATCATTGGTCGTGATTTTACTCTGGCACTGGTGCAGCGCAAGGTGGAAGATCAGGATAAAGGTGCAGCCAAGCATCTCAAAATGATCCGGGTAAAATCCCTCAAGGATCGACTGAGACTGGGAGTCTTCGAAGTGCGTTTTTTTGAAGTGGAACACTCGATCATGGACGCGATGGGAATCGCTCTGGTGACACCGAATGGCTCGATTATTCATTTGGGTGACTGGACGATTACGAATGAACCGGTCAACCCGGAAGAAAGTGATATTACGTATAATCATCTTGAAGAGTTGCCAAAGCCGACTATTCTCATGCTGGAGAGTTTGGGAGCGACCAAGAAGGGTCTACCTCCATCTGAGACCGAAGTGCACACCAATCTTCAGAACTTGATCCGTACGGCACCCGGCCGCATTATTATTGGCACCTTCGCCTCGCAAGTGCGGCGTATCGCGTACCTTATTGAGTATGCGGAACGTATGGGTAAACGTGTGGCCCTTGAAGGCTACAGCATGAAGATGAATATCGAAGTGGCCAAGGAGCTTGGGTATATAAAGGTCAAGAAAGAGACTTTGATTACGGTAAACGATATCCACAAGTATCCGGACAACCAGATCGTCATCATTTGTACCGGAGCGCAGGGCGAATCCAATGCCGCGTTGACGCGCATCGTGACGGATAACCATCGTTTCATCAAGCTCCAGAAGAACGATACGATTGTCTTTTCATCGTCGGTCATTCCGGGGAACGAGCGCTCCATTCAGCGGCTCAAGGATAACCTCTACCGTAAGTGTGACCATGTCATCCATAGCGATATCATGGAAATCCATATCGGTGGGCACGGCACTATCTGGGAAATCGAAGAAATTATCCGTCAGGTGAAAGCTACGTATATTATGCCGGTGTATGCCAACCACTACTTTTTGGTAGAAGCCGGCAAGATTGCGGAGCGGCTCGGTTATCCGGCCAAGAATGTCTTCGTGCTTGATAATGGACATATTCTTGAGGTACCGGAAAAAGAGAATGGGATGCCACATATCCGCAAAGAAAAAGCCGATTCAAACTATGTGTTCGTTGATGGTCTCGGGATTGGGGATATCGGCCATGTGGTACTTCGTGATCGTCAGGCGTTGGCACAGGACGGTATGGTAGTCATCACCGTCGTGATCGAGAATAAGTCCAAGAAGGTGCTCGGCAATATCCAGATTACCTCGCGCGGCTTTATCCATGTGAAAGAGAATTTCGATCTCGTGAACGAAGCGAAGCGCAAGGTCCAGGACGTCATCAAGAAGAATACCGCTCCGGGCATGCAGCTCGACTGGGAACAGGTCAAGAATCAGCTCCGCGAGAATATCGGTCAATTCCTCTTCACCAAGACAGAACGCCGGCCGATGGTGCTTCCGGTCGTCATCGAGGTCTAAACCGTGTTTCATCGAAAAAAATCAGTCCGAGTAATCGGGCTGTTTTTTTCTCTACCAGGAAACCCCGTACTTCTTGGACGGCCATCACAGAGCCGGTCAAGAGTCCGGGGATGAATGGAACTCTTACGAAGTCCATTCTTATGGACGATCCGGTTGCATGATGATGTTTATCCTCATGACGGAAAAGGAAACCCCGGACAATAGTCCGGGGAGGAGGTTATTCAAAAAACCATCAGATGCCTAATCCTTAAGACAAGTATAACTCAGAAACCAGTCTTCATTGTATGAAACCGTGTCCATGTAAAGTCGAGTCCATCCGCTTTGACAAGCACAATCCAGTCCGAATCTACCTGCTACTGCCGGCGCGATAATTCTAACAGGTGGAGTTAGAGAGCCAGGAGCATGGACAAAGCAGGATCCAGCCATTGTTCCGCTACTTGGCGAACCTCCGCCGGACGCAGTGCTGGTCGCATCCGTTCCGCAGTAAATGACACCGGCCGCATCAGCCTTGAGGTCGCAGCCAGCCGCACTAAGTCCAGTCACTTGAAGACCACCAATAATGAGAGCCGAGGCAATGCTCCGCAGGCCATTCACTGTGAGGGCACCTGCTTTTGTTTGGGCTGTCGATCCAGTATTCACCGGCCCTGCCACATTGCCATTCGGAGCGGAGACACTCGGATTCGTCCAGGCTTCCGCGAATTGTATCCCGATACCCAAGATGATACCGAGAGAGATGACTTTTCCCCAGTAAAGAGTGTTGCGTACAAATTGGCGCATAGTTTTTGTTACAGTTTATTTTGATTTCAGTTTACTCTCTCTCTCTCTTGATCAAGCAAGGGGGGGATTTTGCTTGAAGATGTGATTTCGGGTACTATGCAACTGTACTGTATTAAGGAATAAGTATGAAACAGCGACTGTTTTCGGCGGTGCAGCCGTCCGGGAATCTGCATATCGGGAATTATCTCGGGGCGATCGCCCAGTGGACCGCGCTTCAGGATGAGTACGAAGCGATGTTTTGTATCGCCGATCTCCACGCGATTACGGTACCGCAGGATCCGGAAGTACTCCGGAAGAAGACACTCGAAATCGCGAAGATCTACCTAGCGGCCGGTATCAATCCGCGCAAGTGCACGCTCTTTGTACAGTCGCAGGTGAAGGAGCATGCTGAGCTCATGTGGATCTTGAACACGATTGCACGACTTGGAGACCTCGAAAAGATGACACAGTTTAAAGATAAGTCAGCGAAAGGCGAGAGGGAAACAGCCGGAGTGGGACTCTTTGATTATCCGGTGCTTATGGCGGCAGATATCCTGCTGTACGATACGGCAGCGGTGCCCGTGGGAGATGACCAGTCGCAACATGTCGAACTGGCTCGTACTCTCGCACGGCGTTTTAATGATCGTTTCGGTGAAACGTTTGTCATACCAGAGGCAATAGTGCGCAAGACTTCTGCGCGCATTATGGGGCTCGACGATCCGAATAAGAAGATGTCGAAGTCAGCCGTGAGCGAGTATAATGCCATCGCATTGACTGATACTCCTGATGTGGTACGCAAGAAGATCAAGAAGGCGGTGACGGATAGCGGAACGGAAATCGTCTACCGTGATGACAAACCAGCGCTTAAGAATCTTATCAATATCTACTCGCTCCTCTCGATGAAGACGCCAGAAGTGATCGAGGAGCTGTACCGAGGTAAGGGCTATGGTGATTTCAAGACCGAACTCGCGGAAGTAGTGGTACATTTTCTGGAGCCATTTCAGGAACGGTTGGCGGCTATCTCGGATGACGAGGTGCTTGCAGTCCTCCATACCGGTGCCGCAAAGGCCTGTGTCATTGCAGAGCAGAAGATACTCGATGTGAAAAAGAAAGTCGGATTCGTGGTCTGATAGGTATGGAAAAGTTCGTTTGGAAAAAAGGAGCAAAGCCAAAAGATCCGATGAGCCGGATGACATCAGAGTATAACACTCGAGAAGAGTTGTCTCACAAAACAAGGGAAACGGTATATTCCTATGGTTACCAGCATGAGCTTCCAAGAACCGAGAAACAAGAACAGGCTACCCGGTTGGTTATCTCAGTTTTTAAAGAGCATGTGCATCGGTTGGGTATAGATGTTCAGAAGGAGCTCTCGACTCGGCAGTTTCATTTTTTTGACCGAGCAGGTTTTGATAGAGAGTTTCCTGATTTGAAGGGTGCCTTCGGTGGTCATGGAGGGTACGACACGATACCTGTAGTCGCTGAAGAATCAGAAGGTCAGTTTTTTCTGACTTTACTGCATGAGGCGGCGCATGCGTTTGCAATACATACATATGAATTAGGCACCGAAGGTCGGTTACCGGAATACAGAAACGGATACGCAGTGATGGACAGGGAGAGCTCTTTTGTTGATCCCAGAAGGGATAAAATGCATTTCAATGCTTTTAATGAGGGCGTGGTGGAGATGACCGCGTTAAGACTGGCGGCTAGGTATGAGGATCTTTTCTGGAACGCAGGTGTTTCTTCGGAGGGTTTGAGAGATGCTATGGAACATCATGCTTATGCGCAGCAGGTCTCTGTGGTTGTCAAAATAATCTCTAAACTAGCGGTAGTGTACGGAGAAGATGAGTTAGAGACTTGGAAACGGATAGAGCGTGGGCAGTATACCGGTGATATGATGTGGATGCGCAGTATTGAGAAAGTATTTGGAAAAGGAGCGCTGCGCGTGCTTGATTGCTTGTCCACAGAGGAATCCGAAGAGGCTTACCAACGGAATGCGATGGTCCTAGAATACTTTTCTTCTGACGATGCAGCCAAACGTGAGGGCATACAGGGACAACTTTACTGAGTAATACTTTTATGCAAAAAATTGGAGCGGAAGCATTGAAGGGTATTTTAGAGCGAGGGGCGGCGACAGTGCTGATTGTTGATGTGCGCGAGATAAGCGAGGTTTCCAAAGCGCCGCTTCTGCCTAGTGCTTCCAAACAATACATCAATATTCCGCTGGGAATACTCCAGATGTTACCGAAAGAAGAGCTTCGTTTGCGATTGGAAGAGACGGCACAAACAGCGGGGATAAAACTTAAGGAGGCACGGATCATTCTTTCCTGTCGTTCAGGTGGACGCTCACGTCAGGCGCAGGGAATCTTGGCGGAGGCGGGCATAATAGCGGAAAATCTGGAGGGTGGTTATGCTGCTTGGCAGCAAGTAAAAACAAATGAGACCGCGCGTTGACGGTCTCGGAAATTGCTCAGGTGTGAGCATAGGCTTTCTTCCGGTATTTAGTCTTGGGAAGGGCGAGAATCTCCCGGAGACGATACTCGTGCCGAGCATAGATGGGATGTGCGAGGCATGCCTGACACCGGTTACCTTCTGAGCAAGAAGTGTTGGGGTGGTCTCTTTTGAACCATCTACGTGTCAAGGGCACGTGGCACTGGCGGTCAGTTTGGCTCATGTTCGGGTAAACAGAGTCAGGGACAAGCAAACAGGGATGAATAGGGATGATCTTTTTCATGGTTGCTCCCAGGGAGATGATTTTGTAAAAGTGCTACGAAAGTTGTGTCTTGTGTCTCGGGTACAAAAAAACCGCCGATGGCGGTTATGAGGAAATGACTGCTGTGACGAGAATGGAACGCTCGCCTGGTGTGTACTTGCCCGTATGAAATTGACTTCTATGGATCATACGCTTGAAGAAAGTATACTCCTCATATTTTTTTTGACAAGCTTTTGTATTTTGAAGAAAAAAAGAGAAATTAAACATCCCCAAAAGCCCTTCCGTACCGCACTTCCAGTCGACCATTTCACGGCATCACGCCGAGAAAACTTCCTGTGCCCCTACGTTCCTAGGGAGTCAGAAAATTTTCTTGCGGCGCTTATGCCAGAAACAGTATCCCGACTGAAAGCGACGGGGTACGGAAAACTTTTGGAGATGTTTTTATTACCGGTATTCGTTTACTCTCGAATCAGTGTGAGAAGCTCAGTTTGTTTTTCTTGCATGAGCTCAGGGGTAGAGGCTTCGAGGTTGAGCCGGAGGAGGGGTTCGGTATTGGACGGGCGGACATTGAACCACCAATCAGGATATTCGACTTTCAGGCCATCGAGTTCGTGTTGCGCGCCGTCAGCATAGTGTTTGCGGAGTTTTTCGAGTACAGCATCCTTGTCGCGCACTTCGCTATTGATCTCTCCGGAGTGGAAGTAGCGTTTGGTTTCAGCGACCAGTCTGGATATGGGCTGGCCGGTTTCAGCCATGAGGTTGAGGAGAAGAAGAGCTGGGAGGGTGCTCGCCTCAGCGACAGAATTTTCCTCGAAGTAGTAGTGGCCGGAGAGTTCGCCGGCAAAGACGGCACCAGTCTCACGCATCTGCTGCTTGATAAAGGCATGGCCGACGCGACACTCAAGAGCCTTGCCACCGTTTTCTTCGATAAATTCTTTCACCGAACGGGAAGAGCGGAGATCGTAGAGGATAGTCGCTCCTGGTTTTCTCTTCAGGACTTCTTTGGCGAGGAGAGCGGTAATGAGATCCATTGGAATTGGAGTTCCGGTTTCATCGACGAAACCGATACGGTCGGCGTCGCCATCATAGGCGATACCGAGGTCAGCTTCGAGTTCTACGACTTTAGCGCGGAGCTCATCCAGTGTTTCAGTCTTAAGCGGATTGGCTTCGTGTGCGGAGAAGGGATGTGAGAGGTCGTCGTAGAGCCGAGTGATGGAGAGGTGATCGGAAAGCTGATCGTAGATGGGGAGTTCGAGGACACCCATAGCATTGGCGGTATCGATGACGACGGAGAAATGTCGGACACCGAGTTCGGCGAAGGAAGAGAAGTAACCATAGTAAGCTGGCTTGATATCTTCTGGTGAAAGTGATCCCTTTTTCTCGGCAGGTTTCCATTCTTGCGCGAGAGCAAGGTCGCGAATATCAGCAAGACCACTCGTTTCTCCGACTGGAATAGCACCACGGAGGCAGATCTTCATGCCGTTGTATTCCGGGGGGTTGTGCGAAGCGGTGATCGAGATAGCGGCATCCACATCGAGCCGCCCGGCGGCGAAGTAAACCATGGGCGTGGTGATAACACCGAGGTCGAGGACATCGCAACCGGCTTCCATAGCGCCGCGAGTGAAGCCTTCAAAGAGTACGGGGGAGGAGGCGCGGGCGTCACGGCCTACGGCGATTTTTTTACAGTCAAGATAGTCGATAGTGGCTCGGCCGATCGCGTAGGCGTCTGTCTCGTTGAAATCCGTTCCGTAGATGCCACGAATATCGTAGGCCTTGAAAATCTTCTGATCCATAGCAGAAAGTAAGTTAATTCGAGGCTAGTATAGCACGGGAGTAAGCTCAAAAGCCACATTTCAAACGACATTCATTTTTGGTCATTGCGAGGAGTCATCGACGAAGCAATCCAGAAATTGGCTTCAATACGAGATTGCTTCGCAAAGCCTCGCAATGACAATACTTCAGACGCAGTATTCTTATTTTTCTCTGGTATAATCAGAAAAGTAAAACAGGGGAAATTTTTGGTTTTGAAATATGTGCTTTAGAATATGTCTCTGACTGCTCATCGTGTCATTCAATACATCATTCTTATCCTGATTTTCTGCGGCATGGCAGGGGGATATTGGTATTGGCAGACGCGAGCAGCTGTAAAGACTAATACATCACTTGAAGATACGCTCGAGCAAGGCCTCACCGGCTACTGGAAGCTCGACGACGGCAGCGGTACCACTGCCACTGACTCAAGCGG
>CAZOKB010000009.1:4697-23652 GCA_964580285.1 uncultured Bdellovibrionales bacterium | reverse complement strand
CGGTACCTTGACGAATGGCCCGACGAAGACGATCGGGAAAATTGGGCAGGCGCTTAGTTTTGATGGGAGCAATGATTATACGAGAGTTAATACAAATGCAGTTTTTAATGTCTCGCAGATTACGGTATCAACATGGGTGTATGTACGATCGAGCAGTATTAATGATAATATTGTAACTCGGTATGATGATGGTGTAGCACTAAATGATTGGCGGCTAGGTATAGGGGCGGCATCGGCGAATGCCTTTCGTTTTGGGGTTGTGATCTCAAATACTTTATATAGCGCAGAAAGCACGTTGGGGTTTTCCCTGAACACATGGCATCACTTGGTAGGCACTTATAATGGAAATGCGATAAGACTCTATGTCGATGGTGTTAATACAGTCACGACTGTTCAAGCGGGCTCGGTAGATGTGGATACAGTAGATATTCTCTTTGGTGCCAAGAGCCCTAACTCGCCACTCCAGTTTTTTAATGGATATTTGGATGAAGTGCGTATCTACAACCGTGCGCTTTCGGCGACCGAAGTCCAGAATCTTTACAGTAAGGGGCGTTAGACTCCTCTTTACAAGAGTTGATTTCTGTGTTAGATTGAACCAGTTTCTTTTTACCTATACCGGAGGTGTAATCATGGAAAATAGTCAGTGCGTCGCTTCACGAGTTACCATGAATGACGCGTGTGTGATGTTTGCTGTCTTGTTGTGGCAAGACCATCGTCATCCGAAAGTGCTTCTTTGCCGAGATTTGGAAGAGGTATTTTATTTTCCGTCTCGGGCGTACATTCCGAGCAAAGGAGGGGCTCCAAAGTCAGCTTTTGATCTTCTTATGCTCGAAGTTTTCTCGCTTGATTCGACAAAGTTTGCCTGCACGCCACGTTTGCTCAATTTCGAGCTACATGGACAACGGTGTTGGGTAATGGAGCATAGGGCTACCAGAGAGTACGCTGCGATCGGGTTGGGTTCAAAAATAAAAACCCGCTGGGTCCCTATCAGCGAGATTGAATCTGGAAACATAGCTATGAATGAGGTATCGACCCACCTTTTTTATTGGCTCAAAAGTAATGATTGCTGGTTCCGATAGGGACGTACTCGAGTGGTGGTTTTGGGAGAGAGCGGGGTTCCTCACTCCTCCCTCTTTTTTTTGACTGAGCATACATTTTCTGGAAAAATTGTTAAGGGCAGAAGGATAGTTATTTAGAGTGAGAGGTAAATAGTAGTCTCTGTCCGCTACCATTCTCATTTTCTATTGCACTACATCTGTCTTTATCATCCTAACTCTCTATTTATCTACCTCTATGTCGCTCAAAGTCGGAATCGTCGGTCTGCCGAATGTCGGAAAATCAACGCTGTTCAAAGCGCTCACGCGCAAACCGGTGGATATCAATAATTATCCGTTCTGCACCATTGAGCCGAATGTAGGGATTGTTGAAGTGCCGGACGAACGCATGGCCAAACTCTCGGCTCTTTCGGGGAGCAAAAAACTGATCCCGGCGGTGGTAGAATTCGTTGATATTGCGGGGTTAGTGAAGGGCGCAAGCGAAGGGGAAGGACTAGGGAATAAGTTTTTGGCGAATATCCGCGAAGTGGATGCTATAGTCCAGGTAGTCCGGGCTTTTCCCGCCCAAGGCGGGTCCGCCTCGGGCGGAGAGATTATTCATGTCTATGAGACGGTTAATCCAGTCCGTGATATCGATATCATCAATACCGAACTCATGCTGGCTGATTTGGAAACGCTCGCTAAACGCAAGATTAAGACCGCTAAAGACATGCGTGGGGGAGACAAAGACGCAATCCTTGAGCTGGCGCTCATTGAGCGGCTCGAGACCGAACTGTCGAATGGCGTGTTGGCCCACCAGATCCTCCTGTCACTCGCTGATGAGCGAGAGAAAAAAATCCTTCGAGGGCTTCAGCTTCTTACCGCCAAGCCGTTTTTGTATGTGTACAATGTTTCAGATATTGAGAAGACTTTGGCGCCAACGCTTGAAGAACGGCCGCACGTAAAACTCGATATTAAAATCGAAGAAGAGCTCATCGAAATGTCCCCTGAAGATATCGCTGAGATGGAGCTTGAGTCGCATATCGGTGATCTCATCCGTAAGGCTTATTCACTCTTGGGGCTCATGACGTATTTCACAACCGGGGAACAAGAGACTCGAGCCTGGACAGTGCGCCAGGGTTCCACGGCGCCACAGGCAGGCGCAGCTATCCATGGTGATTTTGAGGAAAAGTTTATCCGTGCTGAAGTGATCCATTGGGATACGTTGTTGGCAGCCGGATCATGGAGTGCGGCACGTGATCAGGGGACGCTACGCATCGAAGGGAAAGACTATATCGTCGATGACGGTGATGTGATCGTTTTCCGCGTCTGATGATATTTTAGAGCGGATTATATCTGGGTTCTAGTGAAGTATCTAGGGTTCCCGGGCCAAGGTATCTCCTTCCGGAGTACATTCGCTCCGCCAGCGTCTCCGCTCTCTCATTTTCATCCTGCGCTCTTTGAGCTTCGCTCAAAACCGTGCCCGCTCCGGATGAAAAGACCTCCTTGAGGGAGATACCTTGGCCCGGGAAGCGATAGTAAGTAAGCTAGACGCTGTATCACCACCCCCTCACTCATCCAGCCAGAAGTTTTTCCTGCTACCCGAGACTTCCGAGGCGATAGTCAAGGAAAGAGTTGCTGGTTGGGTGGGTGAGGGTCTTTGTTCTCTTGGATTCTAATCCTCTAGCCTGTGTAATCACCGGAAGCCACGTTCGCTTTCAATGTATTGACTTTTATAATATTTTGGTGTATAATATAAAAAAGTAGATAGAGAATACAGGGCTTTAGATAAGCCAAAAAACCGGAAAAAATCCGGTTTTTTGCTTTACTGAAAGCAGGAAAAGTGATAAGATTGATTTTGCGTTTTCGGAGGGTTATATAAGGGAACGCGCTGGTTTTTATGCGTTTTTGTTTGGGGAATAAGGGGGAGTCTCAAGGGACAAGAGAGGGGGGGACACAAAAATACATGCGTGCATTTGTACCACTGTTGCTTCTGATGAGCGGCAGCGGTTTTCATTCTGACTCAGGAGTCTTTTCTGAGCTTGGCCAGCTTCCAACAACACAGGTGAAGGCAGTGGCTCAAGCACCCGTAGAATCATCAGAGGCGCCTGTTTCTGTAGCAGCTGATCCGGCTCTGGTGCGTTGTCGCTGGCAAACAGATCGCCAGCTACTCTCTCGTTTAGGTCAAGAAAATACTGCGGGTACGGTTCGTCCAGCAGGGGGTGAATGTCAGATGGAGGGCGGGGCACTTGCATCAACCAGCGCAGGTAAAAAAGAAATTCGAGAAAAAGTAGTCGCCTTAGCTTCGGAAGACTATCCGATTGTTGCTATGGCGGAGAGTATTTCTCGCTACGACAATCATATTGCAGGATTGATTGTGGGTATTGCCAAAAAGGAAAGCGACTGGGGAAAGCACACGCCAAAGCTGCACGGAGAAGAATGTTTTAATTATTGGGGCTATCGTGGACCAGGAAACCGCGGTATGACCGAGGATGGATATGGTTGTTTTGAGCATCCATCGGATGCGGTTGAAACGATTGGAAATCGCCTGATCGAGCTCTCAGAGGTACGCTCAACTACTGAGCCGGCGAATATGGTGGTATGGAAGTGCGGATCAAGTTGTGCGGCGCATAGCCCGGAAAGTGTACGGAAGTGGATCAGCGATGTTGATATCTACTACCGGCAGTTTGCTACCAAGTAATTCCTCCCGGAATTTTGAGAAAACATCAAGCAATGCTCAATGTAACCCATCGAGTGTTTTTTTGCTTTCTTTCGAATATTCATATTTTTTCTTGAGTACATTTAGCGTCGATCGTGAGTAAATGTATATAAAGAAGAGAAACAATCTAGGTTTTTTGCTCATAACATATTGTGACTGAGTTTTGGGGTTTTGTAGCCATCAGGGTATACTGAAAATATATGATGTGGATCATTATTGCAGTCACCTCTTATTTTTTTAGTGCGGTAGCGGCGCTATTAGATAAGCTGTTGCTTTCCGGTCGGATTACCCATCCGTCCGTGTATGCTTTTTTTGTTTCGCTTTTCAGTCTTTTTGCGCTCCTGTTTGTACCGTTCGGTTTTCAGTTCTATGGGGCAGTGCCGACAGGTATCTTTATGCTTTCGGGAGCACTCTTTCTCTATGGACTCCTGGCATTTTATGCGGCGGTACAAAAGAACGAGGTGTCACGCATTGCCCCTTTAGTTGGGACGATTATGGCGCTCACAGCGCTGCTCGTGTACTTTTTTCCAGCGGGAGGGGACTGGAGCCGGCTGGCGTCTATGACCCTGATGCAGCTCCTGGCTTTTCTGGTCCTCATCGGTGGTGGTATCCTGATTGCTTTCGATTTTCCGCTCAAGAAGCACGAGAATATTTCATGGCTCGCAGTAGTGGCGGGAGTCCTGATGGCGACTTCACTGCTTATCCTTAAATACGGTTACTATCACTACGATGCCAATTTCGAAAGCGGGTTTGTTTGGTCGCGCATAGGTATGTTTGTAGCGGGTCTGAGTTTGCTCTTGGTTTCGAAGTTTCGTCAGCAGATTTTCCTCGGACTTGAGCGGCATGGTCGGGCGGATAAGGACAATGCCAAGACGGGCGGCCTCTTCGTGCTTAACAAGATAGCGGGCGGCCTCGCGGCTTTCTTGATGAACTATGCGACCTTCCTCGGGCCGGTCACATTTATTCAGGCTCTTTCTGGCGCGCAGTTTGTTTTCCTCTTCCTTATGGCATGGGCAACATCGACACAGTATCCGCATATTTTCGAGGAGCGTTTCGGGGTGGCACAGTGGATTCAGAAGCTTGCTGCTATCGTGCTCATTGCGCTTGGTGTCTCTCTTGCGGCGATGAGCGGTGCTCGCCTTTTGATCTACTGACACCCCGGGCGTTTTCTTTGTTTCGTTATCCAGTACGTATGCCGCTATCTTCCTAACCTCTAACCCCTAATCTGTTATCTGTTATGAGAGTCAGTCCCGGTGCGTATCATCTTTTCAAAATGCTTTTCTGGCTTGTCTGGTGGATATGTTTTGGTGCCACGTTGCTTTTCGGTTTCTTCAATCTTCCTGGGCCGGCTCCTCGGGAAGATGTCACGCTTGGCATCACCTTTTCGTCACGCTACGCGGCTGATCTCGGTCTGGATTGGAAGGAGACTTATCTCGCACTGCTTGATGGTATCGGTGTGCGCAAGGTGCGTATACCGGTGTACTGGGATCTGGTAGAGCGTACGGAAGGTCAGTACGATTTTTCCGATATAGACTGGCAGGTTGATGAGACTGACAAACGTGGTGGTGAGATTATATTGGTGATTGGTCAGCGTGTGCCACGGTGGCCAGAATGTCATATTCCTGGATGGGTGGGTGAGAATGAGGTGCTGCGGGAGAAACAGTTGTTGCATTTTATGCAGGCTGCGGTTGAACGTTATCGAGATCGGGGAGTGGTAAAGATTTGGCAGGTAGAAAACGAGCCATTTCTGGTGTTTTTCGGGCAGTGTCCGCCGTTTCGCAGAGAAATGTTGGATAAGGAAATTGCCTGGGTGAAACAATTAGATCCTTCACGGCGGATTTTGACGACTGATAGCGGGGAGCTTTCATTGTGGTACCAAGCGGCTCATCGGGGGGATGAGTTTGGGACGACGATGTACCGGCATATCTACAAACATGGTTATGGCTATTTTACCTATCCGTTAGGCCCTAATTTTTTTATTGCTAAGCGCTGGCTTGTGGAATTTCTAACCGTACAAGAACATTTCTCAGTGATTGAACTTCAAGCAGAACCCTGGGCGAGCGGTTGGGTGGCCAATGTTCCATTAGAGGAGCAGTTCCGTACTATGGACGAACAGAAACTGGTAGAGAACGTCACCTATGCCAAACGGGTAGGCTTTCCGGAGATTTATCTTTGGGGAGCGGAATGGTGGTATTGGCTTAAGGTTTCAAAAGACTACCCAGCCCTTTGGGACACCGCTCAGCAGTTATTCAAAGGACATGCTCAATAGTCGGCGTATCGTATTAGTGCTGCATAATATTCGGAGCGCGATTAATGTAGGGGCCATGCTCCGAACAGCGGATGGTGCCGGAGTAACCGAAGTATGGTTGACTGGATATACTCCGACACCAGCCTCTGAAAAGCAACAGTATATCACCAAGGCTGAAAAAGCCCTGGCGAAGGCGGCCTTAGGAGCCGAACGATTTATGGTGTGGCATAAGCGGGTGTTGCTTGGTCCGGTGCTGAGGCACTTGCGGAATGCTGGCTACGGCATAGTGGCCCTGGAACAAGCGGCCCAATCGCTTTCATTGCAGGAACTCCCTGAAACAGGGGATATCGCGCTTCTAGTGGGTAATGAAGTCACGGGAATCGATAGGCGTATTCTCAAGCACTGTGATGCTGTGGTAGAGCTGCCTATGTGCGGGCAAAAGAATTCCCTCAATGTTTCGGTAGCTGCTGGCATTGCGCTTTATGGCATCCGCGGTACAATGAAGAAAAGAAAAATACTATGAATATTGAAAAAAGAACGTGGCTATTGCTCGGTTCTCTTTTAACGGGTGTGGTGGTAAGTGGAGCGGAATTTGTGGCTTTGGGTCAGGCGCAAGAAACTCCTTTGCTGATAACACCAATAACGACAGAGTCAGCAACAACTTCTTCAGGGAGTGGTGCAGACACGCTTGCACCTTCGGTACCGGCTGGACTTGTGGCGAGTCCAAAATCAGGTGGTCCGGCCGTTGCATTAGCCTGGCATGTTTCAGAGGATAATATGGCAGTGGCAGGGTATGCTGTGTATCGAAACGGGTCTACTTTGAGCGGTACGTCGAGGAATAGCTATACCGATACGACTGTTGTGCCAGGAGTTTCCTATACTTATTTTGTGCGGGCACGGGATACAGCGGGGAATTGGTCTGGTCCGAGTAGTACTGTTTCGACATATATCCCCGTGGCAACAAGGAGTGTTGCGGAAACGACAACCTTGGTGTCTTCGACAACCGCTACGTCTACAAGCACGAGTTTTTTAGGGACGGCACTTATTGGTGAAGGTACTGTTTCAACAGATGGAACGCAGAAAACTATTACGCTGCTCAATCCGCCCATTCAAAAACAAAGTGTTGTCCCTCAAGCAACGCAAAAAACTTTTGTGCCAGCGCCAGTAGTCGAGGGGGTAGTGGATACTGATAGGGATGGAGTGACTGATGATGAAGAAAGACAGCGTGGTACGAGTCCGACAAATTACGATACGGACGGTGACGGCTATTCAGATGGTGATGAAATTAAGAGCGGATACAATCCGTTAAAGTTTTCAACTGGGGATAAGGGGGACCGGATCGAATTTCAGTCACCTAAGGAGATTATCGCGGCAGCCAAGGAGCAGGCTAAGGAGAATGGCGTAGCCTATGTGGCTCCGCGTGTCCAGAACAATCAGTATCAGGTCGAAAAGATTGAACGAGTGAAACGGGATGATGGCAAGGAAGTTACCCGGTTTTCCGGAAGGGCATTGCCGAATACATTAGTCACGGTGTATGTTTTTAGTGACCCGATTGTTGTTGTCGTCAAAACTGATAAAGACGGCAACTGGACGTATGATCTGGAAAAAGATTTGGATAATGGGAATCATGAAGCCTACGTGGCTGTCACGGATACTGTAGGCAAGATTACTGCGCAGAGCAGCCCATTGCCTTTCGTCAAGACGGCACAAGCGATTACGATCAAGACGGCAGAAGCAGTATCGGCTCCAGCGACGGCGTCTCCAGTCGAGCGATCGAAAACATCGTTTTTCGTCATCGCCGTGGTCCTGATAGCCTCATTTCTTTCTATGGGAGCAATCCTGATCCGGCGCTTTTCTCGAGGAGCGGGTGGTACTAATTAATGTGTTGTGCGACCATGCATGAGGACACGAGCTGGTTTCGTTTTATCCGGAAAAATCCGGTGATCGCCTATTCGGCACTGCTTATTGTTGTGGTGACAAGCGTCATCTTTTTCAATACGTATTACTCTCTTAAAAAATTCGAGGAGAGTGTGGATACCTTGGTCAAGAGTCGTGCAGCTATTGTCGGAGATTTTGCGGCTGAACTGACACAAGGACAATGGGGAGATTGGGAAGTACTTGAACGGGAGATTAGCACGCTTTATGAAGAAAATGCTCGTAAACAAGGAGATATACGGGGCATTACGCTCATTACGAATGAAAATGAAAAACTTTCCGTCAAAGCCTCAACGGATCAGAGTAACCTAGCTTTGACCGATATTAAGGATCGATTGTTTCAGAATGCCCTCCATGAGCCGGATGGTACATTGCTCATGTACCTTGATACTACCGAGAGTGGTGAGCGTATCTGGAATGCTGTCAAAGTGGTGCGAGACCAAGAAAATCACCGGCTAGGTTTAGTGTTTCTGCAATTTTCTCTCGAGAAGTATGATGATTATGTAGAGGAAACGCTTCAGCAGGTGTATATTGTAGCCGTAGTCTCTCTCTTTATTATCTTGTTGCTTATCCTGAATCATACGCGTCTCTTCCGTTATGCCATCAAAGCGACGCGTTTGGAAGAGGTGGATCGCATGAAGGACGATTTTATCTCTATGGCGAGTCATGAACTGAAAAGTCCTATGACGGTATTGAAAGGGTACCTCGAGATGTTGGGAGAAGGGCTTACCAAGAAAGGCGCTGGAGAGCAGTTTGCTCAAGAAAAACAGTATATTCGCAATATGAATGCTTCGGTTGAACGACTCGTAGAGTTAGTAGAAGATATTCTCAATGTTTCTCGCATCGAGCAGAATCGCTTGCCTTTGGAAATGACAACCTTTGATCTGCGGCCGGTGCTCGAGGAAATTTCCCAAGGATACCGAATTCTGGCTGAGCAAAAAGGGCTGGTATTTGAGTGCGAGGTCCCGGAACGACTCTTGGTGATTGGAGATGGTACGCGTGTGAAACAGATTATCGTTAACCTTCTTTCTAATGCTGTGAAATACACTCAAAAAGGAAAAGTAGAAGTGCTGATCAAAGAAGAGGGGAGTCGAGTAAAAATTACGGTAGCGGATACAGGTCTTGGTATCGGACCAGAAGGACTGATCCATCTGTTTGAAAAATTCTACCGAGTACGTACGGAGGCGACAGCAACTATTGCTGGTACCGGACTTGGACTCTGGATTTCTCGTGAGATTGCCCGTAAAATGGGAGGTGATCTCATTGTTGAGAGTATTGAGGGAGTGGGATCGCACTTTACGCTCTTGTTGACCAAAAACCAATAGATGCTATGCAGAAAAAAACGAACAAGTTAGCCGTGTTTGATATTGACGGAACGATATTCCGCAAGAATCTCCATTTTGAGCTTATCAACGAACTGGCTTGGATGAAAATGTTCCCGCTTGATGTGCGTCGGCAGTTGACTGATATTTATACTAACTGGATTGAGCATGAGGGCACCTATGAAGATTATCGTCGGGCACTGGTGGCTTTGTATTCAGAACATATTGTAGGGTGTCGCAAGGAAGATGTTTTGCGAGCGAGTAAGATTGTTATCCCGTTTCATGCCAAGCGCACCTATGTTTTTGCTGAGGATCTCATTAAGAAATTACGTTCCGAAGGATATCATATGATTGCGGTTTCTGGCTCACCGAGCGAGGTGGTTGAGGAGTACAATGATCATTACCTTAAGTTTGATGCTGCTTTTGGGAGTATCTACGAGCTTGATGGAAATGATGTGTATACGGGCCGGGCCGCCTTTGAACCTTCGAAGAATAAAGGAGAGGTAGTGAAGCAGTATGTGTATGAGCACGGGCTGACTTTGGAGGACTCGTACGGTATCGGGGATACGGAATCAGACCGGAGCTTTTTGGGGATAGTTGATTATCCTATTGCCTTTAATCCGAATCAAGGTTTGAAAGCGGCGGCTGAGAAAGCAGGATGGCGTATGGTGGTTGAGAAAAAAGATGTTATATACGAAATTTTTCCTGGAACTTCAAGCCTATGAATCTGAATAGCGAAATAGATACGTTTCTCAAAAAAACGTTGTGGATATGGCTGCCGTTTTATGCGCTCCTCTTGCTTATAAAAGAGCTGCGTGAATATTCTTCGAAGCGGTAGTATATGTGTACGGAAACACGAGCTGTGGTGTATCGGGGCGGCGTGCTTTTTGTCTGGATGGCAGTTATTTTTTCTTTTTCCTCTCTTCCGGGGAATGGTGTGGCCGTGGATTCTCCGCTATGGTATGTGGCAGAACGGAAAGGAGCGCACCTGGCAGAGTTTGCTTTGCTGACGACACTCGCCTTTTCGTTTTTACGGAGCGTGTTCTTGAAAGAGTCCTGGGTGTGGCTTTTGGGAACGGCAGCAGCATGGGCGGTCGCTTATGGAGCACTCGATGAGCTGCACCAGGCCTTTGTCTTTGGGCGAGGGAGCCATTTCTCAGATGTTCTCATAGATGCTTTGGGTGCCTGGATGGCCACGCTCTACCTTGGATTTTTCATGCGGACTGTTCAAAGAAAAGAACAAAAAAAAGTGGTATAATAAAAAACATAGAAAACCAAAAAAAGATTCATGCGTATTGCAGTACAACAATTGAAAGATTTTTTGCTTGATTCAGGCTTGCTGTCAAAGGAAAAAGTTGAGGAGGCGATTGTTAAGGCAACCGAAGCAAAGCAGGAGCTCGGCCAGTATCTTCTAGAAGCCGAGCTTTTAAAAGAAGCCGAGCTGCAGAAGGTGTATGCCTATGTGCTTGGTATACCCTTCGTAGACCTTTCCAAAGAAACGATCCCGCTTGAGATTCTTCAGGTGGTTCCTGAGCCGATTGCCAAAAAATCCAACATTGTTTCCTTTGAGAAGGAAGGCAATAATCTGAAGGTAGCCATGTTGAATCCGGAAGACCTTCAGACGATTGATTTTATTAAGAAAAAAACAAGTCTGCGTATTGTCCCCTGTCTTACTACGCGTGAGAGTATTCAGACGGCGTTGCGTCAATACGAAAAGAGCCTCAAGGCCGAATTCGGAGATATTCTGACCGGAGAAATCAAACCGGGAGATCCGAAAAAAGACGAAGAGAATGCCGAAGCGCTCGCGGCAGGCCTCCCGATTATCCGTATTGTGGATACCCTACTCAAGCACGCTATCTTGCAGTCGGCTTCGGATATCCATATCGAGCCGGATGAGAAAGAAGTACACGTGCGTTACCGTATCGATGGTGTGTTGCATGATGCGATGACTTTGCCTAAAGATACTGCTGCTGGTATTGTGGCGCGTATTAAAGTATTGTCCAATCTCAAGTTGGACGAGCATCGTATTCCGCAGGATGGTCGCTTCAAGATCGAAAAGGACGAGTATAAAATTTCCTTCCGTGTCAGTCTGCTGCCCGTGTTTGATGGCGAGAAGGTGGTTATGCGTTTGTTGGATGAGACTTCCAAGGGACTGACTCTGGAAAAAATGGGGTTGAATGGCAAAGCACTTGAGTGTGTACATCGGGAAATCAATAAACCGAATGGCATGATTTTGGTGACTGGCCCGACAGGTTCTGGTAAGACAACGACACTGTACACGACCATGGATATTCTGAATACTCCGGAAGTGAATGTGAGTACCGTAGAAGATCCGGTGGAGTATCGTATGCCTCGAGTGAATCAGACACAGATTAATCCGAAAGTAGGCATGACCTTTGCAGCTGGTCTTCGCTCGCTCCTTCGTCAAGACCCCGATATTATCATGGTGGGTGAGATCCGTGATCAGGAAACGCTGGAAATTGCCATGCATGCTGCTATGACGGGTCACCTCGTACTTTCAACGCTGCACACCAACAGTGCTGCCGCTACGCTGCCACGTATGCTTGATATGGGAGCCGAGCCATTTTTGATCGCGTCGACGGTCAATGTAATCATTGCACAGCGACTGGTACGTAAACTCTGTAATGAGTGCCGTAAGCCGTATCAGCTTGACGAAAAACAAATGGCCTCGCTAGCGAAGAGTTACGATACGGACCGTATCTTCGAGGTTATGAAGACTGCTCCAGAAACGGAGAAGATTGTTGGGGCTGCCAAGGATATGCAAGACCTGACGTTCTATATGAACGGAGGGTGTGACCAGTGCGGCGGTGAAGGCTACCGGGGGCGCTTGGGCATTTACGAGGTATTGGAAATGGAAACAAATATCCGAAAACTCGTCACACAAGCAGCCACAACCGAAGAAATAGAAGAAACAGCCCGCAAAGAAAATCATATGATGACCATGGTGGAAGACGGTTTCATGAAGGCTATTGAAGGACTCACAACACTCGAAGAAATCATGCGCGCCACAAAAGAATAAGGGGAATGAGAATGCAGAATATTGAATGTGGAATAGAGAGTAGAAAATAGAGATTTAGAGTTTGAACTAAAAAACCGAGGAGACGCCTCGGTTTTACTACGGTTTAAAGCAGAGTGATTTTTTTTGAAATTTTCCACACCATCCTCCTGTATTCAAAAATCTACACCCAATATTCTCTATACTACCGCCTGAATACTTCGTGGCGGAGCTCGCGGCGGATATGGGATTTGGCGTTGGACGTCTTCACAAAATTGAGCCAGTCACGAGAAGGACGTTTCTTGTCTTTGACCGTGAGAATCTCTACTACCTGACCATTTTTGATGTGTGAATCGAGTGGGACCATTTTTCCATCGATTTTAGCTCCGGTAGCCCGATTGCCTATTTCGCTGTGGATAGCGTAGGCAAAGTCAATGGGGGTAGCATCTTCCGGAAGTTCGATGATATCGCCGCTCGGAGTGAAAGCGAAAATATGGTTTTTGAAGAACTCGATTTTGAGTCCCTGCATGAATTCTTCGTCATTACGTCCGATTTCGCGCTGCCATTCCTTGAGCTGGTTGACCCAGGCTAGTTCTTTAGGAGGAGTGGTATCAGAGGGGCGTCGACGAAAAAAGAGGTTGCGCCAACCTCGCCGTTCTTTTTCGGTGTAGATCCAGTGAGCCGCAATGCCGTATTCGGATTCATCGTGCATTTTTTTGGTGCGAATCTGTACTTCAAGAATGCGTCCTTCCGGGCCGAAGATGGTGGTATGGAGAGACTGGTAGCCGTTCGGTTTGGGCAGAGAAATGTAGTCCTTGATGCGGCCGACCATGGGCCGATACAGTTTGTGGATAATCCCGAGAGATTCGTAGCAGTCAGCGATTTCCGGAACGACAATTCGGATAGCTACGAGATCGTAGACCCGGGTAATGTCCATATCGTGTTTTTTGAGTTTTTGGAAGAGACGGTAGAGGTGCTTGGTTCGACCGTGAATATTGAGCACATTAATTTTTTCTTCCGAGAGTTCTTGCCTAAAGAGTTCGACGGTTCTCTGAATATAGATAGTGCCTTCACGCAGATAGGTTTCTTGGATTTTTTTGGTGAGAGCGTAGTTGGGGGGATCGAGGTATTTAAAACAGAGGTCTTCGAGTTCGCCTTTAAGTTCACCGATACCGAGGCGGTTGGCGATCTGGGCGTAGACCTCTATAGTCTCGCGCGCGATACGTTCTTGTTTCTCTGGAGGAACATGATCGAGCGTCCGCATGTTATGGAGACGATCGGCCAGCTTGATAATGACCACGCGAATATCGCGAGCCATGGCCAAGAACATTTTCCGGAGGTTTTCGAGGTAGAATTCCTCCTTCGTTCCGCGAAGCTTGATTTTTCCGAGTTTAGTGATGCCGTCTACCAGGTAAGCGATTTCTGGACCGAATTTTTTCTCGATCTCATGCAGAGTGACTTCGGTGTCCTCGGGAACATCATGCAGAAAGCCGGCCGCGATCGTTGTGGCATCCATACCGATTTCACGCAGGGTAAGACCGACGGCGAGGCAGTGAGTGATATAGGGTTCACCGGAGCGGCGCTTCTGGCCGGCGTGGGCTTTTTCGGCAAAGGTGTAGGCTTCATGGATGAGTTTTTCGTCATCGCTTGAGAGAGGTGCGGCGCCTGCCTGGAGGATCTCTTTGATGGTCAGGGTGTGCATAGATATATCACATTATTTGTTTCTTAGTATAGCAGATTTGACAAATGCAACTGAGTTGCATAACATGGAAGTATGCAGAATTACTTGGGTACAAGCAGAGAGTTTTTAAAGAGCCGAGGTCTCCGAGAAACACGGGCTCGGGTGGCTGTCATTTCTCTTTTGCTGGCATCTGCATCTCCTTTGTCGGTACCGGAAATGATCGAACAGTTAGCCCAGCGTAAGCAGCGTTTTGATAAAACCACGCTCTATCGCGCTTTGGATTTTCTTGTGACCGAAGGGGTGGCGACAACCGCGCTTTTGTTTGATTCGTGCCAGTACTATGAACTGACCGGTGAACATCATCATCATATTGTCTGTACGCGCTGTGGAGATATACAGGATGTTCCCGCTAAAGAAAATATAGAGGCTGTCGAACGTAGATTGTTCCAAGAAAAAGGCTTCCGTGTCGACTCTCATTCGATGGAATTTTTCGGTCTCTGTCGAACCTGTCTCTCCTAGTCATCAAGCATTGTCTTTATGAGAAAAATAGCGTTCGGGATGATGGTTGTTGGAAGCATTGTAGCGGGGAGCTGGCTGATCTGGCCGCATTCGCTAGAGATAACTCAAACGAAACCTGAAAAGCTTCGAGTCGCAGTCTCTTTTTTTCCGTATGGAGAATTTGCTCGGGCGGTGGCAGGCGATCTGGCGGGCGTTTCCGAACTTGTTCCGGCTGGCGTTGAGCCACATGATTTTGAGCCCACTCCTCGGGATATGGAGCAGCTGTATCGGGCTGATGTGGTGATTATCAATGGTGCAGGGATTGATGCGTGGGCTGAGAAGGCTGTGCGTGACCTGCCGGAGCATGGTACCCGAGTCATTCGAATGTCGCAGGGCATCGATCTCCTTTCGGGATCGGACGATATATCTCAGGGGCAGCCTGATCCCCATTTCTGGTTAGATCCGGTTTTGGCGGAAGTTCAGGTGGAACGTATAGCGGAGGTGTTGAGTGAAGTAGACCCGGTACATCAGGACCAGTATCAATTCCAGGCCCAGGCTTTTATCGGAGAACTTCGTTCGCTGGATGCTGAATACCGACAAGGACTTGCAACGTGCCGCTTGCATACGGTGGTTACGTCTCATGATGCCTTTACCTATCTAGCAAAAAGGTACACACTGAAGACAATAGCAATAGCCGGACTGTCGCCGGATGCCGAACCATCACCGCAACGATTAGCGGCAATCGCCAGGCAGATACAAGAGCTCGGCGTGCGCGTTATCTTTTTTGAAACGCTTGCAAGTCCGAAGCTAGCAGAAACATTAGCGCGAGAAGAACATATTGAGACCCTGGTGTTTGACCCGATTGAGGGGGCCCCGATAGTGAATGGCCGGCGTGCTACATATACCGGGTTGATGCAAGAGAATCTTCGTAATCTGAGACGAGCTCTAGAATGCCTATGAACGAAGAACCGATCATCCTTGTTGATCACATACATTTTCTCTACGGAGATGAAAGCGTATTAACCGATGTTTCATTTGAGATTTTTGCTGGAGATTATGTAGGGATTCTGGGGGCGAATGGAAGCGGCAAAACTACCTTGATTAAAATGATTGTGGGTTTGTTGAAACCGACTCTGGGGGAAGTCAAGCTTTTTGGAAAGAATCTTCAGGATTTTCGCGGGTGGGATCAGGTAGGGTATGTTCCTCAGCACGTTTTCAAAAATGATCAGAATTTTCCGGCCACAGTAGAGGAAATTGTGGAAAGCGGTCTTGGGAGCGATGAGCGTCGTCTTAGGGAAAAGGATCGGGAAATGTGTGTGGAGCGAGCATTGCGTTCGGCCCGGGTGGATCATGTGGCGAAGCGCCGGATCGGCGAACTCTCAGGCGGAGAACGACAGCGGGCCTTTATTGCTCGAGCCTTAGCCACTCAGCCGAAACTGCTTATTTTAGATGAACCGACGACAGGTATTGATAGAACTTCTGAGCGAGAATTTTCTTTGCTCCTGAAACGACTGAATGATGAGGGGATGACTATCCTTCTTATCTCACATGATTTGGATGCGGTGGCTCGGGAAGTGAAGCAGGTGCTCTGCCTGAATCGTCGGCTCGTGTATTTTGGAAAGCCGGAAGTGTTGCGTTCTCCAGAAGCGCTGGCGGAGGTTTATGGTGATGGTAAGCAACCGCTTTTTCATTCGCATGAACACTAGGTTTTGAAATATGGATCTGACGGTTTTTCTCCAATTTGATTTTCTGAAGCGGGCACTAGAAGCGGGCATACTCGTAGGCATAGCCGCGCCTTTATTGGGTATATTTCTCGTCGTACGCCGCTATTCACTCTTGTCAGACGCTTTGTCGCATGTCTCGCTCTTGGGTGTGGCTTTGGCGTTATTGCTCAAAATCCCCATTTTTTTTGGCGCACTATTTTTGTCGGTAGCTTCCGCTTTGGGCATGGAGCGTTTACGAGCTCATGGGCGCATGCCTGGTGAGTCGGTGGTAGCCCTTTTTCTTTCCGGTAGCTTGGCCTTGGCGGTGGTACTTTTGTCTTCGCTCCGAGGACTGAATGCGAATATTATGAGCTATCTCTTCGGAAGCCTTTCGACCGTGACGAAATTTGATCTGGTAGTGCTGTTCCTTATCGTGACTCTGGTCATTTTATTTATTGGGTTGAAATATCATGAGTTGTTTTTGGTTTCGCTGGACGAAGAATTGGCTCGGGTTTCTGGAGTGCGGGTAGCTGTACTCAATGCGTGTTTCGTTTCTCTGGCAGCGGGGGTAGTCGCTGCGTCAATACAGATCGTGGGAGCACTCTTGATCGGGGCGCTCATGGTTATTCCGGTGCTTGCGGCACTAGAACTACGGCGCGGATTTTTTTCGACTCTGGTCCTCGCAGAGTTTATCTCGGTTTTCTCAGTCTTAGTGGGATTTTTTCTGTCGTATCAGTTCAATTTGGCGAGTGGTGGCGCTATCGTGCTGGTGGCTCTGGGAATGTATTTTTTGGCCTTTTTCTTACGTCGTCTTGTGCCGGAGGTACGCTAAAAAAACGAAGGTTTACTTTCGTTTTTGAACGAGTGTAGGTAAAAGCGGAAACCAAACGAGTTTTGATTCGTTTGAATGCCCAGAGCTTGCCCCAGGGTGAATATATGTTATTGAAACAGGATCGGTCAGCGCCTACTATTTTTGAGCAAGCTTGTGAGGGTTGTGATTCGGACACTGTTTATTTGAACAGCGATCGGGTATCGTTTTCGTCCCTTGCATCATGAGTGATCCGCACATCTTGCAGATCGCGCCGGTAGGGCGCGCCTTGATGGCATGTTTGCAATCCGGGTAGTTAGAGCAGGAATAGAAGATACCAAAGCGACCGCGGCGTTCAACCATGTCACCCTGCCTGCCGGCAGGCAGGCTTTCTGCGCAGACCGGGCACTGAACGCCGCTTGAGACAATAGATTTCTCATCGTTCTTAATGAATTTACATTTTGGATAGTTAGAGCACGCGATGAATTTTCCGTATTTCCCTTCGCGTTCAATGAGTTTACCATCTTTGCAGTCTGGGCAGGCCTCACCGGTTTCCTTGGGTGGTTCGACGAGTTTGCCTTCTTCAGTGAGGGCTCCATCACATTCAGGGAAACGTGAACAAGAAAAGAATTTTCCACTGCGAGAAAGTTTGACGACCATAGCGGATCCGCACTTCGGACACACGGTACCTGCCGGAGCAGCACCCATATTGGTCACCTTGTCGACTTTTTCCTTGCTCTTCACTTCCTTAGAGAACGGTGTATAGAATTCCTTGAGGGTTTTTTCGTATTCCCGTTCACCATGAGCGATATCATCCAGTTTGTTTTCCATGTCGGCAGTGAATTGTTCGGAGACAATTTCACTGAAGTGCTTGAACAAAAAGTCATCCACGACAATGCCGGTATCAGTGGCAATGAGGGATTTTCCTTCTTTGTCTACATAGCCACGGTCTTGAATAGTCTTCACGATGCTGGCATAGGTCGATGGACGGCCGATACCGCGCTTTTCGAGCTCTTTAACGAGGCCAGCTTCGGTATAGCGTTTCGGTGGCTCGGTGGCTTTTTCTTCGGCTGTTATTTGTCGTAGAGTAAGTGGATCATGGGGAGCTACTTGAGGGACTTCTACATCATCTCCGCGGGCAGCTGTGTCGAGTTTCAACCAGCCATCGAAAAGAAGTTGAGATCCACTGAGGGTGAAATCTGGGAGGGCATTATCGGTGGTATTGGCGGTAATCTTCGTACGGAGGATGGCAGCGTCAGTCATTTGTGAAGCGAGGGTACGTATGCGAATAAGCGTATAGAGACGCTTTTCGTCATCGGTGAAGCCAGCGGTCTTTTTTCCGGGATCAGTTGGACGGATGGCCTCGTGGGCTTCTTGGGCATTTTTTGATTTGGTCTGATAGCGACGGACAGAAAGGTATGGTTCGCCGAACTCTTTTGAGACGAGAGCAGCGATTTTTGGAATGATTTCTTCTGAAAGAGAAACGCTATCGGTACGCATGTAGGTGATAGCGCCTTTCTCATAGAGTTTTTGGGCGGCTCGCATGGTGCGGGAGGGAGACATGCCGAGACGCGAGCTGGCTGCTTGCTGAAGCGTAGAGGTGGTGAAGGGCGGGTAGGGACGGCGTTTGGCATCGGTGGCTGTGACTCCGGTGATTTCCCAATCTTTTCCTCGGGCAAGCTTCAAAATATCTTCACTCCGAGCAGCGGTGTTTGGTTGTTCAGTACAGGAAAGTATGAGCACTTCTTTTTTCTTGGTCGTGCATTCGGCCGTGATGACAAAATAGGGTTCTGGAATGAAGGCACGAATTTCTTTTTCACGTTCGACGAGAATATGGAGGGCCGGAGACTGCACGCGACCGGCTGAGAGACCATAGCGGACTTTTTTCCAGACAAGACCGGAAAGATCATAGCCGACGAGCCGATCGAGGACACGGCGAGCTTCTTGGGCTTTGCGAAGATTTTGATCCAACGGCCTTGGATGAGTGACGG
>CAZOKB010000009.1:0-4597 GCA_964580285.1 uncultured Bdellovibrionales bacterium | reverse complement strand
CGAGCTTCTTGGGCTTTGCGAAGATTTTGATCCAACGGCCTTGGATGAGTGACGGCTTCATTGACGGCTTTTTCGGTAATCTCATAAAAGAGGACACGCTGTGGTTTTTTGATACCGCAGACCAGAGCCACGTGCCAAGCGATAGCCTCACCTTCACGGTCGGGGTCGGTAGCCAGAAGAACCTCGCTACTTTTCTTGACGAGAGATTTGAGTTCGTTGACGAGGGATTCTTTGCCAGGTGTGACCACATAGCGGGGAACAAAGCCTCCTTCGATATCGATAGCATCCTTGTTGGATTTTGGGAGATCACGCACATGTCCAACAGAAGCGACAACCTTATATTCGCTCTTCAAGTATTTTTCAATGGTTTTTGCTTTGGATGGAGATTCAACGATGAGAAGTTTCATAACATGGTAAACAGTATACAATAAACAGAGAAAACTTTTTTAGCTGTTTATAGTTGCTGGTTAGTTGACTGGTATTCTCATATAGTGCATGCCGCCGATATTCTTGGCAAGTCCTTTCATTTCGAGCAGGGTTAAAAGAGGCGTAATTTCACTGGCCGATTTTTTTGTTTTTAGGATGATTTGATCAATGTGGAGTGGTTCCTGAGCCAGGAGCTCAAATACAAGCGCTTCGTCTTGAGAGAGGGCTAAGGGAAGAGATGAGGGCTCTTGAGAGGTGAAGGTAGGTGCAGGGAGTTCCTCAAGAATGTCCTCGAGCGAAGTAATGAGTTTAGCGCCTTGTTGAATAAGATGATGACAACCGACTGATCCTGGAGAAAAAATGGATCCAGGTACAGCACAGACATCCCGATGGTATTCGAGGGCGAGACGGGCGGTAATGAGTGTGCCACTCTGTTCGGAAGCTTCAATAACCAGAGTGAGCGGACTCATGCCGGCCATAATGCGGTTGCGAGCAGGAAAGGTGCCTACGGTCGCCTGTGTTCCTGGTATGTATTCGGAAAGGAGGGCGCCACCTTGTTCAATAATACGGTGGGCAAGAGCGAGGTGGGACTGCGGAGTAATGGAGCGATCATCCACACCGCTGCCAATGACTGCCAGCGTACGACCCTGACTTTCGAGCGTAGCTTGGTGCGCCAGACTATCAACACCAAAGGCGAGTCCGGAGACTATGGTGAAACCAGCTTGAACGAGTCGACGGGAAAAATCCTGGGTTACTTGGCGACCATACGCTGAGGGTTTGCGAGTGCCCACAATGGTGATCAGAGGTCCTAAACGATTCCAGTCAGGAGTGCCACGGGCGTACAGGAGTATCGGGGCATCAGGTATTTCTCGGAGGAGTGGTGGGTAGCGGTCGTCGGTGTAACCGAGAGGGGTAATGCCAGTGGTAATGAGTTCTTGCCAGAGTGCTTGGAGTTCCAGCGAGTGGATATGATGGCGAAGGGCGATGAGAATATGGGATTTGATTCCAGGAAAAGTGATATCTTCATGCAGGAGTGCTTGCCAGAGGGCGGCTCCAGAACCGAAATGACGGAGAAGGGCGAGGAGGGTTTTGTTGCCAACGCCAGGGATGCGCGAGAGGGCGTAGAGCCAGGCGGTATCAGGCAGAAGAGCGGTATCTGTTGGAGTACCCATACTCTCTATAATATGTCTAGATAAAGAATGCTGCTATTGTAGCATAGAGGGTACTTGGATAGACAAAACTCTCGATTTCGTTATAATAGCTGAGTACTGAAAGATGGACGCATGGTTTTTGAAGAGTATTGGGCCCATAGCTCATTTGGTAGAGCACCTGCTTTGCACGCAGGGGGTGAGCGGTTCGAATCCGCTTGGGTCCACCCTTGATTTTCTTGGATGCTTTGGGTATACTGGGCAATGTGGCGATAAGCCGGTTTTTTGTTGTTGGATTTTCCGGGCGATTAGCTCAGGTGGTTAGAGCGCGACACTGATAATGTCGAGGTCCCAAGTTCGAATCTTGGATCGCCCACACCTGCCATAGATGGCGGTATTATAGCGGGGTAGAGCAGTCTGGCAGCTCGCTTGGCTCATAACCAAGAGGTCGGTGGTTCAAATCCACCCCCCGCAACAAAGGGAAAGAGGGCAGGGTAGCTCAGCCGGTTAGAGCACAGCACTCATAACGCTGAGGTCGTGGGTTCGATTCCCACCCCTGCTACACTTTATAAACAAGAATCAAGAACTAAGCTCCAACAACCAAGTCGTGTATTCTCTTGGTGATTGGATTTTGGTGATTGGGTCCTGAAACAAGAATGGGGGGCGTAGCTCAGCTGGTTAGAGCGCCACACTGTCACTGTGGAGGTCGCGGGTCCGAATCCCGTCGCTCCCGCTAATCAACGAAAAATCCCGGTCATGATGACTGGGATTTTTCATTTCTTATTGTGGAGCGACGTGGTTCGAAGTTTATGCCCTTTAGGGTAAATCCCGTCGCTCCCGCCAAGAAAAGGAGGCTTCAGAAAGCCTCTTTTTTGTATATGGAAGACGGAACTTCGAACTTTTTTGACAGCTATAGACAAAATGTAAAAAATATGCTATCATATAAATTCGTTATCGGGTGATAGCGAAGGCAGTACCTTTTTTAACTAAGCCGTCCCATAAAGGGCAAAGGAGGCTTCAAATGCAAGATACTAAGGTTGCTATTCTCGGAACGCCAACGATCGAGCTCAAGGAGTTTAACAGCGTTGCTGGTGAACTTACGGTGTATGGCAACGTCGAGCACAGTGGATACATTGCTGGTCCGGTGTATCGGAATCTCCCGATTCTCCGCCTGTCCTACACGCGCGAACTCGTCGATCAGGACTCGTACGAAATCGAAGTAGATGATGAGTATCCTTCCAGCTACTTCATTCCGTATTTGAAAGGCATTCCGGCGTTTCGTGCCTACTTGATTCTTTTTTTGCGTGATGCAATAGCCACAGCTCCTGCTTCGCAGCGAGGAATACTGGCTCAAGTGGTCAGTGTATACATGAGTCAGCTTCGGCAGTACTCTGACGTGAAGAGTATTGTTCGGCAGGCGAAGACTTGTGTCAACTCCCTAAATCCCGAACGGAAGAATGCGGAGCAGCAGGCGCGAGCCGTCCTTGAGATCATGGAGAGAACTCCGACTATGGACATCAGCTTCGAGGTTCGTTCGGCTCCTTGACCTCTTCTCGGTAGAGCTTTGAATGAGCGCGTATGGGTAACCCCTGCGCGCTCAAACTTTTTTTATGAGCATCAATTTCTGCATCAAAACTATTTTTTCAGTTAAAGTATCTGATTTTTCTATAATCTTCTCAAGAATCAAAGGAAATTCGTTCCCAACTGCGTCCCGCCGTCCCCGCCCATTACAATAGGAGGGTTCTGTAGTTACCTTGACGAAGGGAGTTTTGGCTTCAATGCACAATTTCTTGTCCCTTAAGGTGAGGTTCGAACCGATGGCGCGCAGGACCATCCGTTTGGTCTGGTTGTTTCCTCGCTCATACCGGGAAAAGGCTTGAACACGGAACGAATTGAGCATTCCTTCGAATTCGAACCGTTCCGTCGCTTTGTCGAGGCAGGCCAACGATTCCTCTAAGCGGCGTCGCTCTTGCTGAATAGCTTGTGCTTCTTGGTCGAACTCAGTTTCCGATATTCTTCCCCGCACCTGCAGCCGTCGCAGATTGGCGAGCCAACTCTCGGTCTCATGGAGGCCCTTCTCAACGGAGTGTCGTTCAGCCTCCTTCAGTTTTTTGGTTTCTTCCTCAGCCCCTTTCCGGTCCCGCAGGAAAAACTCATGGAGCGGCGCTGCCAGAGCGATCGCGGAGAGTTCTTCCTTGGCCATGAGGTCGAGTGCTTCAGCGCGTACCGAGCGCTGCTGGCACCGGTAATCAAGGCGCCGTTTTGAGCAGTGGTAGTAGGTATACCGGTGGCCATGCCGATTAGTTTTGTTTTCAGCCGTTACCATGAATCCGCACTCTCCGCAGCGGATGAGCCCGGTGAGCGGGAAATCATGCTTCTGCGGGGTAGGCTTCCCCGGGCGGCGCAAGAGCTCCCTGACGCGCTCAAGCTCGGCCACGGAGACCATCGCCGTATGCGCGCCCCGGTGCGACTGTCCGCTCCAGACCAGGATGCCGGCGTAGAAGGGATTGGTGAGTATCCGATAGATGCTGCTCGGGGCTAGATACCCTCCACCCTTCCGACGTAGCCGCTTCGCTGCAAAGCAATTTCTCCACGCTCAAGCCCAAGATACGTACCTCGACCATCACAACTGTTCGAAATGCCGGTACTTATAAGTTGGCCATTCGCGTCAAAAGCCAACCGCTGAAGAACAGGACTGTTAGCGATCACGGTCTGCGCAAGTCGCTCGTCGCGTTGAATAAGTGTCAGGAGAACCTGCATGAATTCGTCGCGTTCGGCCTTCCGGATTTCCCATTCTTGTCGTTGGCGCGCAAATTCCCGATTTCATCAAGGTCAAATGGTTTTACTGGACCACAGTATGTTTTTTCGAGAAAGCGATTGAGGCGGATTTTATTTGATGTAACAAACGGATGCTTATATGACTGAGTGATGAGTTGAAGGGGCTTTGTAATGGAACGGTTGATATTGGTCTTTTTTCGTGGCATAAGTTGAATTTTGATATTTTTTTGCAATCGCCAGAAATT
>CAZOKB010000008.1:0-49727 GCA_964580285.1 uncultured Bdellovibrionales bacterium | reverse complement strand
CCGCAAAAACAAAAAAGACCCCTAATGGAGTCTTTTTTGTTTTTTTTGAGGGAGGGATGAGAAGGGCGTGAGTAGGAAGCGAGTGAGCGAGCTTTCTGTGTGTAGCGCCCCGGCTCCGAGTCGGAGCGAGGAGGAATCCCTCCCTTTCCGCCATAACCAAAAAGAGTCCTTGTAGGGGACTCCTTTTGGTTTTATGATAGAGAGAAGTAAGCTGTCTTAACTTCCGAGAGAGACAAGGAAAGACGGAGTGATGCTATGAGAAAGATAATCGTGTGGAATGTAGTGACGCTCGACGGCTGTTTCGAGGGGGAAAAGCCGTGGGATCTCTCTTTTCATACTCTCGTGTGGGGACCGGAATTGGAAGCACTCAGTCTTGAGCAACTGCAAGAAGCAGGTATGCTGGTGTTTGGCGCGAATACATATAAAGGCATGGCCGAGTATTGGCCAACAGCGGAAACGGAAGGAGAGGTAACGGCGCTCATGAATAGTATCGCGAAGGTAGTATGTTCTTCATCGCTCGAAAAAGCGGAGTGGAATAATACAACGATTCTCCGTGACGCAGTACCTGAATTACAACGTCTCAAAGAACAAGGTGACAAGCCGATGTATATCTTTGGGAGTGGAAAACTCACGGAGTCCCTCATGAATGCTGAAATGATTGATGAGATCCGCTTGTGCGTGGCACCGATTATCTTAGGTAAGGGGCGTCGATTGTTTACTGAGGCACATACAACACGTAACCTCAGATTACTGGAATCTCGATCACTTCACAGTGGCGGCGTTCTTCTTCAGTATGAAGTAAAGAATACACATTAAAATACGGTGTTATTTCCCTAGTTTCGTCGCAGTAGTTTCTTCGGATATGTTCAACAGACATCGCTAGAGTCTATGATATTCAAAAAAAACATTTTTATATTCAGCGTTGTATTTTCGCTCGTATTTTTCTCGGGTGGTGTGTGTACCCAAGCATGGGCTATGCCGGATGGAGCCTCGGGAATGGGCATGGCGATCAGTGAAACAGTAGATCATGGTGCCATGCATGGCACGATGGCTCATGGGATGGATACTGAAACGCTTTCATCGGCCGGAGAGCGCCATGCCAATTTTTGTCTTTTAGGATGTGGAAGCATCTTGCCGCAGTGGGCCGTTGTGAAAAAATCCGGAGCGGATATGCATATTTTTCTGAGTACGGTAGCGCAACCTTTTCAAAATGAGGAAGTGTTAGTCGGGAAAGAGAGTGTTGTTGGAGAAAGTCTTGGGAGAGTGGTTTGGAACGATGTTTTACTTTCGGTAGAAAAACGGGAATAGCGAGATATGAGGCACTTGTTGGCTTGTGGTGCGGGCGCACCCTGGTTTGAGTGTCTTTTTGTGTCCGTTAACGATACAATAAAGAAGGATAATCTATTCTCGTTTCTACTATGAAAAAAACTACCTTTCACATCTCTGGCATGCACTGCCGCTCCTGTGAGCTCCTTACAGAAGGAGAACTTTCAAAAGTTCCTGGGGTTATTAAAGCGCATGTAAACTCTCGTACTGGCAAGGCCGAGGTGTTGTACGAAGAGCAGGTTCCAGAACAGGCAGCTTTGGAAAAAGCTGTACAGAATGCTGGGTATGCCATTGGTGAAGGGAAGCGGCCCTGGGTTTCTCGGGATATCGGTGCATGGACTGAAGTCTTATTCGTGGTTAGTGGGGTTCTGATAGTGTTTCTGATAGCCAAATCACTAGGTCTTTTTGAAGTTTCTCTGGGATCATCAGAAAAGCTTTCGCGTTTACCCTTTGTACTCTTAGTCGGTGTGGTAGCGGGATTTTCCACTTGCATGGCGATTATTGGTGGTATGGTACTAGCAGTGTCAGCACGATTTAGTGAACGGCACCCCGAGGCGAGTGTCCGACAGAAGTTTCTCCCGCACCTTTCTTTTAATGTGGGCCGGATTGGGGGCTTTGCTTTTCTGGGTGCAGTACTGGGGTGGCTCGGATCGGTATTTCAACTGGCGTCTTGGATGGTAGGGGGGCTCACTCTCTTGGTAGCTCTCGTGATGCTGCTTATGGGTATCCAACTGCTGGAGCTGTTTCCTCGATTGTCTATGTGGAAGCTGATGCTGCCGAAAGGTATTGCCAAGGCGCTTGGGATTCAATCGCACTCTCAAAAAGAGTACAGTCACAGCCGAGCGATGCTTTTGGGTGGTATGACGTTCTTCTTGCCTTGTGGCTTTACGCAATTAACACAGCTCTTTGTGGTAACCCAGGGGAGCCCGCTCATTGGTGCACTGACAATGGGGACATTTGCTTTGGGGACAGCGCCGGGACTACTTGGGATTGGTGGAGTGGCAGCAGCAGCCAAGGGTTGGTTCCGCCGGTTTTTCTTTAAAGCGGCTGGTGTCGTGGTGATCGCTCTAGGGATTTTTAATCTGGGAAATGGGGTAGCACTTTTGTCTTTAGGTTCGGATCAAAAAAATCCTTCTGATGGTACTGCAAATGTAGCGGGTTCAAAGGAAGCGCAGGTGGTCAGAGTGACTCAAAAGAGTGATGGGTACTTTCCGAATCAGATTACCGTGAAAAAGGGGCAACCCGTGAAGCTGATCGTAGATTCGGAAGAATCGTATAGTTGTGCAGCGAGCTTAGTCATCCCGAAAGCGGGCATACGCAAGGTACTCAAGCCAGGAGAAAATGTGTTTGAATTTACTCCTAACCAAGCAGGGCAGATTCCTTTCAGCTGTTCGATGGGTATGTATCGTGGGGTGATTGAGGTGGTGGAGTAAAGCGATGTGGCACCTCCTCTTACTTTTTGTTGGAGGGAGATATTCCGCTAGCTAAAACAATGCCGAAGACTTTTTTCACACCAGCTTTTTTGAGGGCTTGAGCAGCAGCTTCAAGTGTACTTGCAGTGGCAGCTACATCGTCGATGAGCCAGATGTATTTTCCCTTGAGTTGGGCACGATGTGTGGCTGGCACAGAAAAGGCGTGGTGAATGTTGCGCCGGCGCGCGTCAGCACTCTTCATTTTTTGTTGAGGCAGCGTAAAACGTTGCCGGATAAGACGGGTTGTTTCCAGGGGGAGTGTCATGCCAGGCAGCAGTGAGTTGGCTAGGTGCTGAGCAAGGAGTTCGGATTGATTGAAACCGCGGTAACGGAGTCGCCAGGGATGCAATGGTACCGGGAGAATGAGATCAGGAAGAGGGATATCGGCCAAGCGGACAGCGTGCACGAGCAGCGTTCCGAGCGGCCAAGCAAGCGCCTCAATGGAGCGATATTTGAACGTGTGTAGGGCGGTATCGAGGAGTGTTTGGTGGTAATCGTAACTAACAAACACTCCGTCGAGAGCGCTTTTTGAGGAACAGGCGAAACATGTTTCGCCATGTGGAGTAATATGGCGATGACAGAGAGGACAGTGTTGCTCTTGGGCTAAGAGAATCGTTGCAAGACAGGTAGGGCAGAGTAGGGTTTCTGCTTGGTTGCAGCCAAGGCAGGTGAGCGGAAAAAGTATATCTAGCGCACTCTGTTTGAGCGCGGCAAGTGCTCTTAAGAGTGGGCGCGAGTTTAACGCAGGGTGCACACTAAAGTGTTATGACGAAGGGAGAGGGTGATACGCGGTGCACCCGGATGTTTGATCAGAGTTTCAGCGAGGGGGTACTCGACCAGTGTTTCGATATGTTTACGAATGAGCCGAGCTCCATGAAGAGGAGAGAAGCTTTTTTTGGCCAGAAAATGAAGGACACGGGTATCAAAAGTAAGGTGGGTTCCTTTGTGATGTAGGCGTTCTTTGAGAGTCGTGAGTTCAAGGAGGGTAATAGCTTCGATGGCGGCTTGGTCGAGTGGACGGAAAATAAGTGTTTCTCCGATGCGTGCTAAAAGTTCTGGGCGGAGCGTTTTGTTGAGTTCAACCATCACGGTATGTTCTATAGCGGCAAAACGCTCGGCAAGGCTTTCCGCATTGAGGTGTTTTTGAAAACCGATAGCACCTGTTTCGGTAAAGGCAGCCGTACCGATGTTCGAAGTGATCAATATGAGTGTATGTTTGAAGCTAACGGAGCGGCCTTCAGCATCGGTAAGAACGCCTTCATCAAGGATTTGTAACAAGATATTGAGTATGTCTGGGTGGGCTTTTTCGATTTCATCAAAGAGTACTACGGAGAAGGGGTTACGGCGTACTTGTTCGGTGAGCTTGCCACCTTCGCCGTAGCCAACGTAGCCAGCCGGAGCGCCGATCATTTGGGCGACACTGTGTTTTTCCATGAATTCGCTCATATCCATGCGGATGAGCTGTTTCTCGCTGCCAAAAAATTCTCGTGCCAGTACTTTAGCTACGTGAGTTTTGCCGACACCGGTCGGGCCGAGGAGGAGAAAAGATCCAATAGGGCGGCCGGGGTGTTGAATGCCGGATAATGAACGAGTGAGCACCTGAAGAATCGCTTGAGAAACGTTCGATTGGCCGATGAGTTCTTTTTTAAGGGCTTGGCGGAGGGCAGTGAGTTTTTTGCGGGGAGCTTGATGGCTTAATTTATCAAAAGGGATGCCGGTCATATGGGAAACAGCAGTAAAAATATGCGTTTCAGTGACCGGAGTACGTCGTACGGAACGAGAAGCATGGAGGGTGGAGAGTCGTTCGATCTGTGCATGGAGAGACTGCTCTTCTTTGTGCCACACGAAAGCTTCATCGAATTTTTCTTCTTTGACGAGAGTTTCTTTCCGCACTCGGACTTCTTGGTGTTTGCGGTACAGGTCCGGAAGCAGCCGGTCTTTTTTGGTATAGGGGCGAGTTGCGGCTCGGGCGGCGGCTTCATCCAGGATATCGAAGGCTTTATCAGGAAAGAAACGCTCAGGGAGCGAACGAGCGGCTAGTTCTGTGGTGAGGCTTATGAGCGAAGAAGGGAGAATGACTTGATGATATTCTTCGTAGACTGCTTTGGAAGATTCGAGAATAAGCCGGGTTTCTTCGATGTCTGGTTCACGAACTATGAGGGGCTGGAAGCGGCGTTCTAACGCGGTGTCTTTTTCGATGTGGCGTTTGTATTCGTTGAAGGTTGTGGCTCCGATACAGCGAATGTCTCCGCGTGCGAGAGCTGGTTTCAGGATGTTAGCTGCATCCAGACTACCAGTGGTGTTGCCAGCACCAATCAGAGTGTGGATTTCATCAATAAACAGGATAGTATGCGGATTCGCCTTGGTTTCTTCCAAGATGTCTTTGAGACGCGCTTCAAATTCTCCCCGGAAATTGGTACCGGCTACTACGAGAGCAAGGTCAAGCGTAAGAATGCGTTTGCCGATGAGCGCAGGAGGAACCGTTCCTTGGGCGATCTGTTCTGCGAGCGCGCTCACCAGGGCGGTTTTGCCGACACCGGGTTCTCCGATCAAGAGGGGGTTGTTTTTCGTGCGGCGGGAGAGAATGGTAATGAGGCGATCGAGCTCGGCGGTACGGCCAACCAAGAGGTGATTCATGGATAGTTCCTGAGTAGGAGTGGTAAATTGTTCAAGAGCGGGTGTTTTAGCGTGTTTTTTCTTGGATGTCTTGGTAGGGGAAGATTCTGAGGTTTCGAGAAAGTGAGGAAATTCAGGAAAACGATCAAAAGTGAGGTGGATATCAAGCGCAGACGTAACTCGGGTATTGTCGATGCCGAGGGCAGCGGTGATGAAGCGAATATCTTCGGTTTCAGAGAGGAGAAGGGCGGAGACAATGTGTTCGGTACCTACATAAGGGAAAGAGCGGTCATTAGCGAGATGATAGGCATTGCGCACAATAGAAGCTACGGCTGGAGAAAGCGCGGGCACAAAATCAGCAGGCAGCTTCTTGGTTTTTTCGCGCTTGAGGCAAAGCTTTCCGAGTTTGTCTTTCTCGAAGCCGATGGTACTCAGAAGAAAGCTCCCGAGACTGCCATTCTCAAGAAAGAGGGACAGAAGCAGATGGCGCGGTTCTATCTGGTGGCTTTTGGTATAGCGGGCAATGTCCCGGGCCTCTTTGAGGCAGTGGCGGGCATGTAGGGAGAGTTTTTCAAGAAAAGAGGTATCAGGCATAAGAAGAAAAGAGGATATTTTGAGTAGGCGTATTCTATTTTCTCGGAGCGCCCCTGTCAATCGGGGGAGCGTGCTAGTGGAACTAGATGCTTCGATATTGCATTCTTTGAAAATATGGTAAAATAGGAAAGAAATACAAACGAAAAGATCATGTCCCTTTTTGGAAATCCACGTTTTCTCGGAATTGATTTTGGTACTGCCTCACTGAAAGCAGTCGAATTGGAGCTGGTGGGAGAGAAACCGGTACTCGTCAATTATGGCGTGGCGGATTTTTCCCATCTAGAAGAAGAGTTAAAGGGAGCAAGCTATACTTACGATGAAGCAGTAGCTCTCTATTTGCATGCTTTGCTTGAAAGAATGCAACCGAAGACCAAAAAAGCGCATGTGGCGATGCCAGCGTATACAGGCCTGATCGCTTTGGTGGATTTTCCCTCCATGAATGAAGCGCAAATGAATGAAGCAGTGCAATTTGAGGCGCATAAATACGTTCCCATGGCGTTGGATGACGTAGCACTCAGCTGGGATATCGTTGGACGGCGGTCTACAGACGAAGGTGAGGGGGGTATGGAAGTGCTTTTGGTGGCGGCACTCAAGAAGGAAGTCGCACGGTATCAAGGGTATATAGAGAAGGAGATACTTGATATGAATCTTCTTGAGATTGAAACCTTCTCTATTGTACGTTCGTTGATTGATACAACACCAGGGGCGAGACTTTTGATTGATCTTGGATCACGAGCGACAAATGTGATTTTAACGGAGGGTGGTACCGTGAAGCTTGGTCGTAATATTGATACCGGAGGGAAAGATATGACCCGGACTTTAGCCGAGACGATGGAGGTTACCCGGGAACGAGCTGAGGATCTGAAGAAGAGCGGTAAAGATTTTCTGAATCAGCCAACTTCGATGGTTGTGTTTCCATCGCTCCAGATTATCGTGAGTGAGGCCTTACGAGTGATTGAATCACATGAGACCAAGCACCCGGAATCAAAAGTGACCGAGGTGATTTTGTCCGGAGGGTCATCACGTTTGGCAGGATTGCCGGAATACCTCTCGAAGCTTTTGGGTCGGCCAGTGAATGTTGGGCACCCATGGTTTAAGATTCAATCAACGGAAAAACAGCAGGCCATTATTCATGAAACTGGATCGTCTTTCGCGGTGGCTATCGGTTTGGCGCTGGGAGGCATTGAAAATCATCTGAAACAGTCCAAGGAGAAATCGTTTTTGGGGAATATCAATACGGCACTTCATAAAAAGCTGTAGTTTCGAGAAGGAAATAAGTAAGTAATAAAAACCACTATAAACAGTAATATACGCACATGGCTGGGATAAATTTATCACAATCGATTGTTGAGAAGCAGGTTCAGGACCCGAAGAAGAAGAGCGGGGGCATGGTCGCTATGACCAGTCTTTTTCTCCTCACGCTGTTAGCCTGGGGTGGGGTAGAGGGGGCGAATTTCATCTACGACGGAAAAATAAAACAGGCGAATGATCTTATTGAGGCTAAAAAGGCTGACTTGATGAGTCCTGCAGTGAGCGAGATCGCTGATGTTGAAGCCCGCCTCTCCTTAGTGGAGAATGGTATTGATACGCGGATTCACCCGCAAACCATACTCATTGCTTTGGAAAATACATTGTTGCCATCCGTACGGTTGACAGCCTTTGATTATGATGATACGACCGGTACAGTAAAGCTTGGGGGAGTAGCTCCGGGCTACAAAGAAGTGGCGCAGCAGGTGATGGCACTCAAAACCTCTGCGCGGTTTTCCGATACCGAAATCACGCTTTTGTCTCGAGACAAGGAGTCATCGGGTATCCAGTTTTCTTTCGAATCAAAGTGGGCAGAGAAAAAATAAATAAACCAATGACGGATTGCGTATGAGTCTCAAAATATTAGTAGTGCCATCAATGCTCGTGGGGACGTTGGTTATCGCGATTGGGTATGTGAAGCCAGGTATTGCGACAGTGCTAGAAAAAAAGGATCAGCTTAGCCAAACCACTGGGCAGGTTGAGCGGCTGGCAACCATTGTGAATAATATCCAGTCCCTGAAGGGTCAGATTACCACTGCATCAGATGATGTGGATTTTCTCAAAACCTATTTCCCGGGTCAATCGGACGTTGAAAAAGAAATTGACCAGCTGAATTTTCTTGCGTCAAAAAGCGGTGTAGCGGTGAAGGATATTCAGGTAACGGCAATGAAAAAGCCGGTAGTGGCCGATGTGCTGCCGCAAGAGGATACCGAATCGTCGAGTGCAGCGGCGCTGTTTACTGGCACGGAAACGAGTGTGGTAGCTTTGCCGGTATCTACCAAAAAGACCTATGTTCCAGCTACCTATACCGTTACGGTCCAGTCGGTAGGTTCCTATGATGCGGTCAAGAGTTTTGCAGCGAATATCATGAAGGCGCATCGTTTTCTGAGAATCGCTGAATCTTCTATCACACTGCCTCAATCAGAAGGTGCAAATGCAACAGCGCAGCCAGCCGCCGGAACCTTAGAATCTGAAATCACGGTAGAGCTCCCGGTGTTGTCACCAGTCAAGGTGACCACAGCACTCGGGGATGCTGCTTTTGATATACCAAAAATCAATTTTGAGACACTTGCAACGGTTCGGACTAATAATGATGGTGCGGTACCAGAACTTCCACGAGCAGATACTGGGAAATCAAACCTGTTTCAGTAATATTGAATACGGTTAGGGATTATGGCAGACACGGGTATCCAAGGACAAGGGATCAGTATGAATGTCTCACTTGATGCTTCATCAAGTGAGGTACCTATACTTGCTGAGCTGCCCAAGCAGCTAGAGAAGCGCGTTTTGGAAATTATCCCCGAAGAAACGGCCCGCACCCATCACCTCTTCAGTTTCGAGAAACGAGAGGCTACGCTGCTGATTGCCATGGTGCATCCGGGAGATTTTGATGCCATGAACGTGTTGCGTTTCTTGGCGGAAAAGGAAATGGTGAGTATTGAAATCTACGGTACGACGGAGGCAGTTTTTCAGGAGGCCATGAAGCGGTATACCGGGACGGATAAGGCTCTCAAGGATGCCATTCTTTCTCTTAAAAAAGGATCTGAAGATAAAACTTTGCAGATTAAGGAAGAGAAAAAGAAACCTCTCCAAGAGGATGTCTTTCAAGATGCTCCAATTGCTAAATTGGTAGAAGTGATTGTTAAGCATGCGCTCGATGGCCGTGCCAGTGATATCCATATCGAACCCATCGATGGAAGCTACCGTGTGCGGTTTCGGGTGGATGGCATCCTGCGTTCCCAGCTCGTGTTTCCGGCGGAGGTAGGTCGGGCTGTTATTTCTCGTATTAAGATCCTAGCGAACCTGAAAATCGATGAGAAACGTAAGCCGCAAGATGGGCGTATCCGTTTCGAGGCTGGCGATCGGTCGGTAGACTTGCGGGTGTCCTCTCTACCGGTGATGGAAGGTGAAAAAGTAGTGATGCGCGTGCTGGATCGTACGAATAATGTGAGTGATCTGGATAAGCTTGGTCTCTGGGGGAGGAATCGCGAGGTGTTGACGACAAAGATTCGTGAGCCATTCGGCATCGTGTTGATCACTGGCCCAACGGGTTCTGGTAAATCTACCACGCTGTATGGCTTTTTGCAGATCCTGAATCAGGAGGAGCGCAATATCGTCACCCTGGAAGATCCGGTAGAATACTATATGGATGGTATCAATCAGAGTCAGATCCGGCCGGAAATTGGCTATACCTTTGCCGCTGGACTGCGCTCTATTCTCCGTCAAGACCCGAATGTGATCATGGTGGGTGAAATCCGTGATAATGAAACCGCTGAGTTAGCTATTCACGCGGCGCTTACGGGTCATTTAGTCCTTTCTACCTTGCACACCAACGATGCTATCGGTTCGGTACCACGTTTAGTGGATATGTCGGTCGAACCTTTTCTCTTAGCCTCATCTTTGCAGGCGGTAGCAGCGCAGCGTTTGGTCCGCAAGATTTGTGAAAACTGCAAAGAAGAAATGCCCCTTACCGAACTCCAAACTAACCGTTTATCCCAGATATATCAGGAGATATCCTTCGAAGAGAAAAAGGCCTACAAATTGAGCCCGACCCAGCCTATGAAGGTCTATAAAGGTGCCGGGTGCGATGAGTGCGGAAAAAGCGGTTATCGAGGGCGTATCGCTATCTATGAAGTGTTCGAAATTACCGATGCGGTAAAGGCGATCATTACCGATCATAAAGCGAATGAACATGAGTTACGCAAAGAATCTATCGAACAGGGAATGATTTCCATGAAAGAAGACGGTTTATTGAAAACGCTTCTGGGGATTACGACTCTCGCTGAAGTTGAGCGGGCTACAGAAGGAAAGCTGTTGATTGATGAAGAATAATTCTCTTTTCTTTCGTTTTCCGGTACAATAAAGAAGAATGAAAGAGAGGGTTAGTTGAAGAAACAAAAATATGGAAAACAATCTGCATGCAGAACAGCGATTAAAAAATCTTCTGTTTTTGGTTGGTCAGCAAGGAGCATCGGATCTGCATTTGGTGGTAGGGAGGCACCCAACATTGCGTATTGACGGTAAACTCATACCTATTCTTCAGGAGAAGGTCTTAACGCCGGATGACACTAAGGCTTTATCTGAAGTGATTCTGACGGATGAAAAAAAAGAGGAACTGTTAGCTAAGGGGCATTCAGACTTTTCCTACAGCTTTGAAGAACGGGCGCGGTTTCGGGTGAATGTGTTTTTTCAGAAGGGGTATGTGAGCGTGACCATGCGTTTCGTTATGGATCGTTTGCGTAACCTTGAAGAACTCAATGTCCCGAATTCTCTCTATAACTTCGCCAAGTATTCTCAGGGCTTAGTGTTGGTTACCGGGCCAGTAGGTCACGGAAAATCGACCACGCTGGCAGCCATTATCGATTTCATCAATCATAGTTACGATAAGCACATCCTTACGATTGAGGACCCGATCGAATTCGTGTACAACCAAGATCGCTGCATCATTAACCAGCGTGAAATTGGTCGGGATGCGAAAAGTTTTCCAGAAGCGTTGCGGGCGGTGTTTCGTGAAGATGCTAACGTGGTGCTTTTGGGTGAGTTGCGGGATCTTGAAACTATTGGCACGGCCATGACTGCTGCCGAAACGGGCCATTTGATTTTCGCCACGTTGCACACGAATGATAGCTCTCAGACCATCGATCGTATTATTGACGTGTTTCCGGCCTACCAACAGAATCAGATTCGCTCACAATTGGCGAGTGTGCTTCTCGGGGTTATTTCGCAGCGGCTTTTGCCTCAGGTGGGCGGCGGGCGAGTGCCGGCTGTTGAAATTATGTTCAAGAACCATGCAGTAGAAAATCTTATCCGAGAAAACAAGGTTCACCAAATTGATGGAGTAATCGAAACGAGTCTCAAGGAAGGTATGGTATCCCTGGACCGGGCGCTGGCCGAACTGGTGCGGCGTGGCTTGATTTCGGTCGAGGATGCATTTTCCTATGCCAAGAATCAGGATTATCTTCAGATGATTATCTCAAAAATGGCAGAACAGCAGCGTTAAGCGAATCGTTTTAATAAGAGTGTACCGTATGAAATTTGCATTTAGAGCAAAAACAGAAGCCGGGCAAGAGCGGGTAGGGGTTGTCGAAGCGGTTGGCCGGGAGGCGGCCATCCAAATCCTTCAGAGTAATGGTCTGGTACCTTTTTCGGTCCAGGAAGAAAAACAGGAATCAGAACTGTTTCGTGATTTCACGAAAATGTGGGAAGGAGTCAGTCAGAAAGAACTTATGGTGCTCTTTCGTCAATTGGCCACACTGATTAGTGCTCGCGTACCGATGGTATCCTCGATTGATACCTTGGCTGAACAGACCGGTAACCGCTACCTCCGCATGATTTTGAAGGAGATTGAAGATGATGTGGAGGACGGAGCTTCATTTTCGGAAAGTCTTGAAAAGCACCCGGCAGCCTTTACGCCGCTCATGATTAGCATGATCAAGGCAGGCGAAGTATCTGGTTCATTGCATAAATCGATCGAAGTAGTGGCGGACAACATTGAAAAGAACTACCAGTTGAGCTCAAAAATCAAGGGGGCGTTGTTTTACCCAGCTTTCGTGTTAACCGCAGCCTTTATTATCGGTTTTCTGGTGGTAACCTTCATTTTGCCCAAGCTGACAAGCATGATTAAGGATTTAGGCGTGGCTATCCCATGGTACACTGCGGTGCTCATGTGGATCGGGGACTTCATGAATGCCTACTGGTGGGCGGTACTGATTGTGATTATCGGTGCAGGCATATCCTTTTATTACTACATCAATACCGATACGGGGCAGGCGGATTGGAATCGTATCGTCCTCAAAATTCCGGTGATCGGGGAACTCATGCGCTATGTCTACATCACGCGTTTTTCTGAGAATCTGAGTTCTCTCTTGAACGGAGGTATCCCTATTGTGAAAGCGCTGATTATCGTGAGTGATGTGACGGGTAATCAAGTGTTCCAGGGAACGATTCTTCGTGCTGCAGAAGAAGTGAAATCAGGCGGAGCGATGAGTACGGTGTTTCTCCGTTCCCCGGTTATCCCGCCGATTGTTTCCCAGATGGTGAAGATCGGGGAAGAATCGGGATCGATCTCTAAGGTGCTGGATGGCGTGGCGAGCTTCTATCGGTCGGAAGTAGAGAATATTACCCGCAATATGACATCGCTCATTGAACCCGTGCTCATTGTCTTCCTCGGTATTGGCGTGGGTATCATGGTCGTGGGTATTCTGATGCCGATTTATAACATTGCGGGGCAATTGTAGACAGCTTCACAATATGGTATTGTAGAATCAGAAAATAAATAGAAAAATCCAGCCAAAGTCTGGCCCGCCTCTGGCGGAAAAAATATAAACAGAGAGGAGGTGAGAATGTATGAATAAAACTCAAAAAGGTTTCACCCTTATCGAACTCCTGATCGTTATTGCGATCATCGGTATTCTCGCCTCTATCGTGCTCGTGAGCTTGAGCAACGCTAGAAACAAGGCCACTGTAGCAGCGTACAAGTCGACTCTGTCGAGCTTGATTCCAGCGGTAACTCTCTGCTGTGATAACTCTACGAACACCTTGCAGACGACAGCGGGATCTGATGTATGTAACCCAGCCCTCAGTGTGAACCTGCCAACTGCTACTCAGATGAAAGCTACTGGAGTAACGTACGGCTTGAACACAGCGTGTAACACAGCGAACCCAAGCTTGACGGTGACCCCAGCGGGTCTTCCGATTACAGGGTGCAATGCAGCTACCTATGTTTCCTCAACCGGTATTTTCAGTAATGCAGGATTGACAACCGCTGGTTATCCATCTGGATGCTAGCTTGCTTGTTCTTATGTCTGCCGAAAACCCTTTTTCAGGAGACTCGGCAGGCAGAATGAGTGAGCAAGTTCTGGGGGGGGAGGCAGTAGTTCGGCAGCTTGTATGTATAAGTAAGTATTATTTTATGAAAAACCAAAAAGGTTTCACCCTTATCGAACTCCTGATCGTTATTGCGATCATCGGTATTCTCGCCTCTATCGTGCTCGTTAGCTTGAGCAACGCTAGAAACAAGGCCACTGTAGCAGCGTACAAGTCGACTGTTTCTAGTATGGTACAGGCCATTGGTGTTTGCTGTGATCAGTCATCGAATGTGCTCCAGACGACAGAAGGGAGCGATATCTGTAGCCCAGTGATTGGTTCTAATTTGCCGAACGCGGCCGATATGAAAGCCACGAGTGTGGCGTATGTGGTAAATACCGATTGCGCTTCTTCGTTGCCGTCTATCGAAGTGACTCCTGCTGGACTACCAGTAACTGCGTGCAATGTAGCCACCTATGTTTCCATGACCGGTGTGTTTTCAGATAGCGCCTTAACCACGGATGGCTACCCAACGGGTTGTTAAATTGAACTCAGTGTTCTCATGAAATTTATAATGTCTCGTCTTCTCAAGGCTGTACAAAACAGGAGGTGTCCTAAACACCTCCTGTTGTTCTTGTTTTCAGTGGGGCTGGTTGTGGCAACGCTTTGGGTATCCAGTATGCCAGTTACCACGAAAGCTGGCCTGCAAGCCGTATGGTTCGGATTACCGCTCAGCTTTGTGGCTTTTGATCTGTCCGCAGTGAGTGGTTCCCTTTCTTTTTTCCCGAGATCTTTCTTGCTCGATCTGCATCAACCTATGGTGGAGTTTTCCGTGGCCGGATTCGCTCTCTCGATAGCTCTCTGTTGGGCTGGAATAGAAATGTTGGTATGGATACTCGAAAAACTTTTTAAGAAGAGATAGGGTTGGCTCTATGGTACTCTTCTTTTTTCTTTTTGGGATTATTGTAGGGAGTTTTTTGAATGTTGTGGCGCTCCGCATGGAGCGGGGCGAAGATTTTGTACATGGTCGGTCAGTATGCCCACAATGCGGTGCGCTTATCCGTTGGTATGATAATATCCCCATTCTTTCTTTCCTGCTGCTTCGTGGGAAATGCCGAGGGTGCCGGCAGCCTATTGCCTGGCGCTATCCAGCGGTTGAAGTGATGACCGGTATAGTGTATGCCGCTACCATTGCACTCTTTTTTAATCCGGTCGAGACAAGCGCTTGGATACAGACGGTGTGGCTCCTTGGTCTCTTCTCGTTCTTTATAGTGATTGCACTCTATGATGGCAAGACGATGGAAATACCGGTCATTATGCTGCAGGCGAGTGTGGTATGGACACTTTTTTTCCTACTTTTACTTGATTGGACTGTTTCAACCGATACATTGCTTTCTTTTGATGGTCGGACGCTTTCGGGTTTGATTGGAGCGCTGGTAGCCTGGGGATTTTTTGCGGGATTAGCGTTTTTTTCTCAGGAGACGTGGATGGGGTGGGGGGATGCGTGGCTTGCGGCAATTATCGGTCTGGCAGTGGGTATGAAGGGAGTACTCTTCGCTCTCACGCTCTCGTTCGCGGCCGGAGCACTCTTCTCAGTTTTTCTGCTGCTGCGTAAACAAGCAGGTATGCAAACACGAGTCCCTTTTGGTCCTTTTCTGGTTATAGGGACCTTCCTTTATTTTCTTCTTTCCGGTCTGGGTTTTTTCCAGTACGGTCTAGTGTGGATGTAGTTAAAAGTGACGGGAAAAAGAAAAGGGCTACCTTGTGGGGTAGCCCTTGTGGGGAGACACATTGGTCTCAGTGGAGGCGGTCTTGCTTACGGCGAGCAGCGCCGCCGATACCCAGGAGGCCGGCGAGTACCAGGAAGGCGCTACCCGGTTCGGGAACAGCACCTCCCGGAGGCGGAGTGCTGGGACCAAAATCGAACGTGGTCACCTGGGTCACTTTGCCATCGGGCGATGGCGCAGTACCAGGGATCTCATCGACGAGACGGAGATTGTCCGTACCGAAGAAGATTGCCCCACCTTCAATGCCTGTGTCGATAGCCGCAAAGCCGACAAAGAGGTCGCCGCTCCCGAGGAGGTTGAGGTAACTGGTGTTCCAGCCGGTGGCCGTGCCGGTAATGCCGCCGAGCGAAGCCACATCCGCCAAGAGGTAGGCGGTGAAAGTGACTCCGTCCTTGCTCAACAAAAAATAGGAGGCATCGTTATCCGGCAGCGAGTCCCGGGAGATCGTGAACCAGTCGAAGGCGAGGATGCTGTCATTGAAATGGAATGACCGGTAGATGATCGATGGCTCACGAGCGTCGAACCCGCCGGTAATGCGGAGCAGCTTACTGCCCTCGGTCGGGGTGAAAGCGTGACCAAAAGACGTTACCGAGCTCTGGCTGGTGAAGCGACCCGGATTGCTCAGGGTGCCGAGCGTCCAGTCGGAAAAATCGGTCCAGTCCTCGAGGAGAACCGGAGCGGCTTGGACCTGCAGGCTCAAAGCGAGCAAGATGATACTAAACAGTCTTTTCAGCATGACGACCTCCTATTGAGTGCATGTGGGTGTGGAAAAAACTCTTGAAAAAAGCGCTCGTGAACGCTCCTTTCCAATTGAGCGCACGATAGCAGAAAAGAGAGACTTTGTCAATCTCCCAATAAGAAGGTAGAATGGAAGGGAGAGAATATAGAATGTGGAATAGGGAGATTTCTCGTCCGCCATCCGCCAACTGGCGGAGGGGGATCGGAATGACAATACCAATAAAGAACCATACAAAAAAATATGATGCATAGAAGAGGGTTTACGCTGATTGAGATCATGGTGGTGATGGCCATTATTGGTATTGTTACCGCTGTTACGATCGTCTCTTTTGGTTCCGGTAAAGAGCGCAAGGCTGTGGAGGGCCAGGCCAGAAAGGTAGCGGCGGCGATTCGGGAAATGCAGAACTATGCCCTGACAGGTAAACAGATTGGCACGAATGTTCCCTGTAAGTTTGGGGTGATATCTATTACATCTATGGATGTTGTTTTTCAGTTTAGGTATGTTTACCGAACTGGCACTAGTTGTAGTGCAGGAATGTCCGCCTCAACAGCTATTCCGGGCATGACTATGTCTTTAGAGAATGGAGTTACCTTTGCTTCGGATAGCAATGAATTTTTCTTTACGGTACCGCGGGGAGAGCTTGACCCGAATGGGAATGCGACCCCGATCAATATCCAGTTGAGCAAAGGATCAACAACCTATTCGGTCTGCGTGTATCCGGGCGGACAAGTCAAGGATGTAGCTGGAACAACGTGCCCGTAGGGCAGAGAATGAGGAATAATGAATAGGGAATATGGAGATTCCTCGACTTCGCTCGGAATGACATCTGACGCAAGCGGATCAGAATGACCAGAGGAGAGTTAATCAAAACAAAAATTATGTTAAGACGACATATACCACCAAAGCAACTCCCCGGTTTTTCTATCGGAGAAGTGATTCTGGCGGCAGCAGTCATCACCGTGGGTGTTTTAACTGCTCTGAGCTTGCTCTATAGTAGCCGTTCCAATGAACGAGGGAACCGGGATTATGTTGTGGGGACGCAGCTCGCTCAGGAAGGAGCAGAAATTGTGCGGAATATCCGGGATAATGATTTTGCTGCCGGTGGCAGTGGGTTTGAAGTGGCCACCAGTAATGCGGATGAACTCTTTGATCCAACCGTAACCAGGGAACACTGCCTGGTCAACCTTTCTGGATCAAAGTGGTCAACGGGAGCGCGGATTATCGATCAATACTTGGGAAATACACGCATGTGCCGCAGTAACTGTAACGCAACCTTGCGCGCCAATGCGGTCACTAATGCCGTTGTTCTGAATGGTATTGCGTATAAGCGCTACGTAAACATTGAGCGGACAACAGCTCCAGATACGGTTTCGGTAGTGAGTTTTGTGTACTGGGGCACATGGGCTCCAGCGGATAGTAGTGGCTTTGCCTCAAACGCGGCGTATGTGACGGCTATGAAATCTCAGTGTAACCGGGTCAATAAATGTGTGTATTCAGAAGCGGAGGTACTCGGGTGGAAATAAGCATGGGTATCAGTATGATGATTATGAAACAACGAAAGCATCTTCGAGGATTGACATTGATAGAACTCGTGATCGCCATGGCGATTTTCTCGATTCTTATGGTGAGTGCTGCCCAAACATTTACGTCTGGTATTTTGTCGTTCAAGATGAACACGGCGACTGAGCGGGATGTGGAGTCTATCAGTACCCTTATGAATCAGATGGCCAAGGAAATTCGTACCAGTACCATAGCGGATTACACTGGTTCGAGTACGGGCGCGAAGGTGACAAATCCTTCATCGCTGACCTACTATGATTACTCTCAAGGGAAATGTGTGCGGTATACATCGAGCAGTGGTAATCTGACAACCGCTGGAATTATCCGCCGTCAAGAAAAAATGGTTCCGACAACTACCTTTACCACTATAGCGACAGATTGTTCGAGTGCTTTCGGAGCAGCTATCGATGTGACACCAGCGGACACAAGATTGAATCTCGTCGTGAATGAGTCGATACCCGGGAAGGTGGGTGGAGCACAGATCACGTTTACGCTGAACAGCTCCACTAAACCGGTGCAGATTCGCAGCTTTGTTTCTTCTCGTGATTACAAAAAATCGGGACTCTAAGAGGAGGCGATTTTCAAGGAGCGAGAAGAGGATGTTGGTTAGGTATTTCATTACTGCCCGGTATCTTTAGAAAGATAGCGGTTATCGATACGGTATCCAGCGGGTATCCTTTAGGTACCCATGTATTGTTTGCTTACCTGGCTTTCTCCAGGATTTTTCTTTTAGGGTAAGAATGCTACACTAAAAACATGCAGAAAATGACCTTTATTGAAGCGAAAAAAAGAGGAGAAATCCTCCGGGCCGAGATTGATCGGCACCGGTATGCCTACCATGTCTTGGATAAGCCTGATATTTCTGACGAAGCCTACGATACCCTCTACCGCGAACTCGAAGATATTGAACATGAGTATCCGGAACTGATTGTACCGGAAAGCCCGACACAGCGAGTGGGAGCGGAGCCTTTGCCGGGTTTTGAAAAAGTGCAGCACAGGGTGGCTCAGTGGTCGTTTGATGATGTGTTTGATGCGAGAGAGCTTCAGGCTTGGGATGCGCGAGTGCAGAAACTGCTCCTGCAGGCTGGACTTGTCACTGCCGGGGGGGAGATTGAATACTGCTGTGAACTCAAAATTGATGGATTGAAAATCATTCTTACCTACGAACAGGGAGTATTAGTGCAGGGAGCGACACGCGGCGATGGAAGTGTAGGTGAGAACGTGACGCAGAATCTCCGGACTCTGCATAGTATTCCACTCAAGCTGACACAGCCGGTGGATGCGGTGGTAGTAGGGGAGGCATGGATGGCAGGCAGCGAGCTGGAACGCATCAATGCGGAGCGTCAAGCCGCCGGTGACCCAGTCTTTGCTAATCCGCGTAATGCGGCCGCAGGGTCAATCCGCCAGCTCGATCCGAAAGTTATAGCAGGACGCAAGCTGGACTCATTTATTTATGATATCGACTACGTATCAGTCAGCAACCAACAAACAACGGACAGCGAACAAAGAATAAAGAACGCAATACAGAGTCAGAGTGGAGAGCTTGAGTTTCTTAAAGAGCTTGGTTTTAAAGTGAATCCGCATCACCAGCTTTGTTGTGGAATCGAGGAAGTGGATGTGTATTATGCCGAATGGACCAAGCGGCGCCACGAACTACCGTATGGACTAGATGGCATTGTGATCAAAGTCAATAATCGGCGTTTTCAGGAAGCGCTTGGGTACACGAGCAAGGCACCCCGTTTTGGTATGGCCTATAAATTTCCGGCCGAACAGGCGACAACGGTAGTAGAAGATATTACGGTGCAGGTCGGGCGCACGGGAGCGCTGACACCAGTGGCTCATTTGCGGCCAGTACGGATAGCGGGATCGACGGTGAGTCGAGCCACGCTGCATAATGCCGATGAAATTGCTCGGCTCGATGTACGCATTGGTGATACGGTGATTCTCCAGAAAGCCGGCGATATTATCCCAGAAGTGGTTTCTGTACTAACAGCGCTTCGTACAGGACAAGAGCAGCCTTATATGATGCCGGAACATTGTCCTATTTGCGGGAGCCCGGTTTCGAGGCAGATGACGGATAACAAGAAACGAAGAACAAGAAACGAAGAACAAGAAACAGGGAGTCGAGGAGAGGAGAGTGTGGCGGTGTACTGTACGAACCCATCCTGTTTCGCTGTGGAACGCGAACGTATTATTCATGCAGTCGGACGTAAGGGTTTTGATATTGTTGGTTTGGGTGACAAAATCATTGAACAGCTGATGAATGAAGGATTGATTTCTGATCTCGCGGATATTTTTGAGTTGACGGTGGGTGATCTTGCTCCGCTCGAGCGTTTTGCGGATAGAAAAGCAGAAAAGTTAGTGCAATCAATCAAGAAAGCTCAGCAGCAGGTACCTCTTCAAAAATTTCTCTTTGCACTGGGTATCCGGCACGTTGGAGAAGAAACAGCGTACCTCATCGCCCAGGGGTTGTCTCAGCAGCTGGTAGGACGGGAAGGTATAGGTACTGCGCTCCGGGTGCTGTTATCGATGAACGCAGAGGAATGGATGGCTCTCAAGGGAATCGGTGAAAAGAGTGCCGAGAGTTTGGTGAGCTGGTTCGCTGATTCCAAGCACCAGGCTATGTTGGAACGCCTGGAAGAACTTGGAGTGACGCTGGCATTCATGGAGGCTCAAACAAGAGTGCCGATCTTTTCCGGGAAAACCTTCGTACTCACCGGAGAGCTTTCTTCCTTTACACGCGATGCAGCGAAAGATATGATACAGAAGCGAGGCGGAAGTGTCTCATCATCGGTAAGCCGGAAAACTAGTTATGTCATTGCTGGCGAACATCCGGGGAGTAAGTATGACAAGGCGAAGGAACTGGGAGTAGCTATTTTAAATGAATCTGAGTTTAAGAAATTACTTGGCTAAAAAATTCTTTAGTTTTTCAACGGTATCAGTATGAATAATCTTAGCCCGTATTCAGCTCTATCCGATGGCGGCAAGAAACAGATCAGGTACAACGGAAATAACGTATTCCAGCCCATTGAAGACGTCAGAGAATTCGATTTCAGCGAAGGAATCACAACAGGAAGGATTGCAAAGATTTTTCAGGATCCAGAATATTTTTATCATCTCCATAAGATAGACAACGGTGTATTTTTCGGAGCGGTGGAGTATTTCCGATCGATCGGTGCCGAGTGGTGCAATCTTCCCCTTACGACGCTCATGATTTCATCCCCGGGAGAAGTGTATGCCGGGAAAATGCTGGATTACACGACCGATACGCTCCCAGTTGATGTAGCCTGGTTCGATAATGAGCGGAATGTTTTCCTTTCGGAAAGCTCACAATTCTATCTCGAGCTCCGGCTTCTGAAACAGAATATCGATAAAGTATTTTCCATATACAATTCATTCAGGAAAGAAAAAGCGGACTTTTGTCACCTTTCGGAATTCCAGCACATCGAATTCGAGGGGAAGGTTTCTTTCGACCAGAATATCGATATCTTTCTCGGTTTGATGCGTCATATTACGAAATACCTCATAGTCAATGAGAGAGAAAGTCTGAAATATTTTATCGGCGATGCAAAGTTTGAAGAGCTTCCAGGTGCTTTTTTAGAGGGAAATATCGTTACGATCACCTTCAAGGAGGCGCTTGAGGCTCTCCATAGGGAGACCGGAAATGATGTGTACAAGGAATTCAGTCTGAAGAATTTCGGTGCATGGGAAGAAATAAGACTTACGGAGATATTCGGCAAGCACGTCATCGTGACGAAATTCCCGTTGCTGCAGATTCCTTTCTATCACAACGAACTTAATGAGAACGAGGACGGCACTCCGCTCGCCGAGAACGCGGATTTTATCCTGTGTGGGTATCGTGAGACGGTCGGAAGCGGAACGCGCATTTCGAGCTCGGAAGCGTTGAAGGAAAAGGCGAAGACATTCAATCTGCCGCAAGGAGACTACGATCCGTATATTCAGACGAGGCTTCAGGGGAATTACCAAAAAACTTCGGGCTTCGGTCTCGGATGGCAGCGGTATGTACAATGGGTATTGCAGTTACCGTATATATGGGAAGCAACACATATTCCCCGAGGACATCACCTCCCAAAACCGTAAATATATATCGTATGGCGCAGAATGTTCATCAAATGAATTATTCCGAATTTGTTGGTTTTATCAAAGAGAGAAATCGGCCATCTGGGGGCATAAAGACGGTACATTCTGTCGCGGTTAATGCTTTTTTAAATGCCTCGAAAAAAGTACTTGAAATTGGTAGTAATACCGGGTTCACAAGTGTGAATCTTAGTCTCTTGACGGGATGCGAGGTAATCGGAGTAGATGTTAATGAATCTTCCATCGCTGAAGCGAAGGTATATGCTGAAGTTCAAGGGGCTCATGAGAGAGTCGATTTTTTGAGAGCTGATGCTGCGGATCTCCCGTTTGAGGCTGATTCTTTCGATTTGGTCTGGTGTAGCAATGTGACTTCTTTTATATCTGATAAAGAAAAAGCGGTTTCCGAGTACCTGCGTGTTTTGAAACCAGGCGGCATTCTCGCAGCTGTCCCTATCTATTATCGAGAAACTCCGCCGAAGGATGTTGTTGAGAAAGTATCGGAGACGATTGGAACGCCTTTAACAATCAGAGACAAAAAATCCTGGAAAGCCTTGTTTGAGACTGTTGCTGATAAAAATGCGAAGATACTTGAGCTTTTTTACGAGGAAGATCATGCGTATTTAGATGTTGCAAATGAGATTGAAGCTTACGTTGATATCTTGCTAGGAGGTAGGTTTTCAGATTTGACCGAAGCGCAGGAGAATAAAATCAGAGAGCGAGCGATATATTTCTACAAGCTTTTTAATGAGAATTTAAAGTATGCGGGCTATTCGATATTTTTATATCAGAAACGCTTGATTCAGGATGAGGCCGAACTTTTTTTAACAGTTGAAATATGAAAAATTACATCAAACCGAGAGCGCTGAAGAGGGGTGACACGATAGCTATCGTAAGCCCGTCTTCTGATATTGTGAGATTTTCCGAAAGAACACAAAGAGCAATAGGCTTCTTGGAAAGAAAAGGTTACAAGGTAAAAATGATGCCAAGTGCATTGGCGACTGATGGATATAGTGGTGGAACGGCCGAGCAAAGGGCGGCAGATATTCACGATGCTTTTCTTGATTCTGAAGTTTCCGCCATTGTTTGTTCAACCGGGGGGTTAACGGCAAATGCGGTGCTTTCCCTGCTCGATTATGAGCTTATAAGAAGGAACCCAAAAATATTTTGTGGTTATTCTGATATCACGACTCTTTTATTGATGATTACGTCAAAAAGCGAATTAGTAACTTTTCATGGCCCAACACTACTTCCAAGCTTCGGTGAGTTTGAAGGGGCTGTTTCGTTTACGTTTGAACATTTTGAAAAAATTGTCAGCGGTCAGGCGGGATGCGGTGATACGTTTCCATTTTCGAAAATGTACACGATAGATAATCAGTACTGGGGGAGGGATGATACGAAGAATCTGATTATGCAAGAATCACCAGCAATGAAGTCATTTGGCCCAAAGATGGAAACAGAGGGGCTTCTTTTCGGCGGAAACTTGCAGACATTTTCGATGCTGATGCACGAAGATGGTTTCTTCGATGTAACCGGAGCCATTCTTTTTCTTGAGGAAGAAGGATTATCTACGGATTGGTATGAAAGATATCTCATTGAGCTGGAGCGAAAGGGAATTTTCAGCAAGATAAATGGACTTATTTTTGCTAAACCAAGCGGCAGCTTTGAAGAGATAAATGAAAAGAAGAGATCTCTAGAAAGTATTTTCCTAGAGATTTCCAAAAAGTATAATATACCGACTTTAACGAATGTGGATTGCGGACATACGAAACCTATCCTGACTTTTCCATTGGGAGTTGTGGTGAAACTGGATACACGATCTAACATAATATCTCTCGGAGAATGTGCTGTAAATTAGGGATGTGATCAAATATGAAAACCATTCTTCTAGTTGAACACTGTACGGCAAAAGAATTTCTTCTGAAGAAAGCAAAAGAGAAGGGCTATCGCATCATCATGGTGGCAAGCGAGCCTAAGGATTTTTTTAAGAAGTACATTGCGGATACCGACGTCATAATTACCGATGTATTTGACGCCAAAAATATGGTAGAGAAAACATTCTTTTTTATTCAGAAGAATGGTTTAAAGATAGATGCTATTGGAACTTTTAGTGACGATCTTGTGGTGGCTACCGCAGATCTCGCTGCTTTATTGGGTTGTAATGGTATCGGGCAATTGGCAGCAAGGTGCACTTCGAGTAATAAGTTGGCTATGCGAACAAAAGTGGCTACATCCGGGAAGGTGATGCAGCCAAAGTTTGCTCCGTTCAATATCTACGATCGTGAGGATAGTATTGTTTTGGAACGATTTCCAAAACCTTGTGTTATTAAGCCACAATTCGGAACGACAAGCCACGGAGTCTTTATGATTCGTGACAATAATTTTGATTATGACGATTTGGCTGACAGGATCTCAAAAACAGTGAATCGGGAAATCAGGGAGTCATTTCGGTATTTTTCAGGTAATATGCTTGTAGAAGAATACATACCAGGAAAAATGATTTCTGTTGACGGGTTTGTCTCTCGCGGTGATGTTTCGATTGTCGGCTCTATAGAGTTTATTATGGGGGAAGAGCCGTATTTCACTCAAGTGGCAAGTTATATCCCGGCTCAACTGAGCGAAGTTGAATCATCCGCCGTTAAGGATGCATTAAAAAATGTCGTGGACGTATTGGGCTTCGGGTACGCTCCTTTTCATGCGGAATTTAGAATAAAGGACGGCATCCCGTATCTTATAGAAATTGCTGGGAGGATGGCTGGAGCGCTGATTCATGAGACGTATGATAGAGTGTATGGCATTGATATGATTGATCTTATGTATTCGAATTGGCTTGGTGAATCTATCCCGAAAGATTTCAGTCCGTTCGGGATAAACTATCATGCGCTTTATTATCCTGACATACAGTCGCCCGGGGTACTTTTGGGTGTATATGGATACGAGAAATTTTCTCAAATCAAAGGCATCAATTATTTCAAACTCATGGCAAAAATCGGGGATACGCTGAAGACATACCCAAACACCCCTTCCCCGATTTTTGAGTTTTCTTATTTTACGAAAAATATGGAAGAAATCGAGGAAATAAAATCTCGACTAGATGAATTGATAACATATAATGTTGGTACCTTATGAATATTGAAAACCCTTTTTATAAGGATCCGGCAGGAGTCAAACAAGCGAAGGATGATAAGGTTGAATCGCAGAATGCTGATCTTATTGAAAAACGTTTCGATGAACCAACAAGAAATGCTATGGAGAAGATGGGGGAGTTGAGTTTTTCGGAACTTGGGAGTGCCTTAATGAATATGTATGAGAAAAAGATTAGGGAGCTTTCTGCTTCTGATCTTATGGATAACTATCGCGAAAACAGATTTTCTCGTCCATCAGATATTGATGCGAAAGAGCGATTGAAATTGGAGTTAATGCTAATAAAGGATTTACCAGACTCTTTTGATTTTGTTGAGATTTCTCCAGTGGCTCCTATTGGAGTGAGTAGTGTTTTGACCAAGATCGATCCGAAAACTATATTACAAACGATTAGGCCGGTCGAAGTTGTAAATGATACTTCAGTTGTGATGGCCCTAGAGTCTGCGAAAAGACGAATGGATGACAAGAGATGGTTTTCTTCCGAGAGACGGGCCATAGATCGCGTTCATCTTGCAAATGCACACAGAGAATTGAGGGGACAGGTTTTTACACAAAAACACCTGCGTCAGCACTTCTCATCATTTACGCTTACGTCTGCAGGTCGTGATATCGGCAGATACGAATTTGAAAAAGACGAACAACTCATGCACCTGCATTATTGGCTTGGATGTTTTGAAAAACTGAATAATATGGGTGAGTATTCTCTACATAGTATCACGGTCTATTTATCGGATATCAATGTAATAAACAGTCTTATTGCAGAAGGGGTTATCAGTAGAAGGGATGTTATTGAGGGTACGCGGAAGAAGGGTATTGATATTTTGGAGATTGCTGGTATAAGATTGCCAGGAAAAATTGATGATATTCATAGTTTTAGTCTTCTTAATCCGGATAAGAGCATGAATCGTGCCATAAGTACACTAAAGAAGATGGATAGAGAGCAGGTTCAGGTACTGAGAAATGACTACCCGAATGTTCGATTCGTCTATGATTTATCCAGAACTGCCGGGATAGGTTATTATGACGGAATTTGCTTCAAGATCAAGGCAACAAATCGTAATGACCAAGAAATAAGCTTGATTGATGGCGGTGCTTCAAATTGGACATCGCAACTTACTTCTGATGATAAAGAAAGATTTTTTGGAAGCGGTCTTGGAACGGAAGTTTTAGTCAATGAATTCAAAGTATAGTTGTGGTAGCTATGGAAAAAGAGAAATCTCTAATTTATCTCGGTGGTGATCATGCTGGGTATTTCTTGAAAGAGAACGTCAAGTTGTTTTTAATAGAAAGAGGATTTAGTATATCTGACTTTGGTCCAGAGATATTTGATCAGCATGATGATTATCCTGATATATTACATCCTCTCGCGTGTGAGCTTTCGAAGTACCCAAAACAAAGAGCTATTGTTTTTGGAGGGTCTGGAATGGGTGAGTCAATCGTTTTAAATAGATACTCGCATGTTCGATGTGGTGTTTGGTATGGCGGTGACTTTGAAATTATAAAAAACTATAGAGAACACGATGACATCAATGCATTGGCTATTGCTACGCGTTTTATTGAGACAAAGGATGTTTATAAGGCAATCGAAATTTTTCTACAGACAAGGTTCCTTAACGAAGAGAGATTTATTCGAAGAGTAGAGAAGATTGATGGTATGAAAATTTTGTAGCAATTCTTCATTTTCAAACAATCATTTTGCAACTGATACTGTTGAAGAAGGTTGTAATAGCGACCGATGAGGCAGGGCGTATTTGGTGTCGCCCGCTAATCTCCGTTCAGAGTGGTCGCTTGAAAAAGCAGAGAGTGTTAAAATGCTCAATGAACAAGCAGTGAGTGGATCATCGATCACGCCTCGCATCACTTTGCGAAAGATGGTACAACAGTGTTAGAGTGGACGGATACTGGAAAAATATATTTGAAATGAGAAATTGAAAAATATTGAAGCTATGTTAACCAAAGAAGAAATACAGCATATCGCTCTCCTTGCTAGGATTGGGCTGTCGGAGGCGGAAGTCGAAAAGTATCAAAAAGACCTTTCGACGGTTTTGGCATGGGTAGAAGCATTATCAAAAGTGGAGACTGAAGACACGGAAGTGATAGGAAACATCACTGGTCGGAGCGATGTGGCGCGGAGCGATGTGGCTCTCAAGGCTCCGCTAGCAGTGCGAGAAGGTATCGTGCAAGACTTCCCTGAATCCAAAGATGAATTTCTCAAAGTAAAATCGGTATTTTAATACAGCCTCCATGATTCGCGAACTGCATGAACAACTGAAATCGGGAAACCTGACGGCTGTCGAGTTGACTGAACGGTATTTTACAACGATTGCATCGAAGGAGTCGGAGATCCAGGCTTTTCTTACGGTGCGTAAAGAAGCTGCCTTGAGAGAGGCGGAAGCGGTTGATAAGAAGATCATGCGTGGAGAAGGTATTGATCTCTTGGCGGGCATACCCGGTGCTATCAAAGATAACATCTGTATGGCTGGTGAGCGGACCACCGCTGGTTCGAGGATCCTGGATAATTATATTGCTCCGTATGATGCGACCGTGATTGAGCATTTGCGCGCGGCTGATATGGTGGCTCTGGGTAAGACCAATATGGATGAATTTGCCATGGGCTCATCAACCGAAACGAGTGCCTATCAGAAGACGAAGAATCCTGTTGATCCAGAACGTGTTCCGGGTGGTTCATCGGGTGGTTCGGCAGCAGCAGTAGCAGCTGATATGGCGGTGTGGTCTTTGGGATCAGATACGGGCGGATCCATTCGTCAGCCAGCATCATTCTGTGGGTTGGTGGGTTTGAAGCCGACCTATGGTCGTGTGTCACGCTCTGGTTTGTTAGCCATGGCCTCCAGTCTTGATCAGATCGGTCCGTTCGCGAAGACGGTCGAAGATGCGGCAATTGTGCTGTCGCGCATTGCTGGTTTTGATCGGCTTGATGCTACCACGGCTGATCTTCCGAGTAAGCGCTTTGAAGATTTTCTTGATCTGGATATGCACAGGAAGACAGTCGGTATCCCGAAAGAGTATTTCTCTGATGCCTTGGATCCGAGAGTCCGGGCGGTGGCTGAGGTGGCGCTCGAGCGTTTCAAATCGCTCGGAGTTTCTGTGAAGGAGATTTCTCTGCCGCACGCAGAATACGCGCTGCCGGTTTACTATATTCTTATGCCCTCGGAAGTCAGTTCGAATCTCGCTCGTTTTGATGGCATTAAGTATGGATTACGGGTGAATGATGAAAAAGACCGCATGGCGACGACGAGCCGACTTTTGGAAACGTATCTGGATAGTCGAGCCTATGGATTTGGGGCTGAGGTCAAGAAACGCATTATGCTGGGAACGTATACGTTGTCTGCCGGGTACTACGATGCGTATTACAAAAAAGCGCAGCGGGTACGCCAGTTGATTCGACAGGATTTTGAGCGCGCCTATGAGACAGTGGATTTTATTTTCTCACCAACCGCTCCGGAAGTTGCCTTCAAATTTGGGGCCAAGGCAGATGATCCTCTTAAAATGTACCTATCCGATATCTATACGGTGACCGCTAATTTGGCTGGAGTGCCAGCGCTTTCGTTTCCGATCGGAACTATAGAAGAGGATGGCAAGGATCTGCCACTGGGAGGCCAGCTTCAGGCGAAGTGGTTTGATGAAGAAGGTATGCTTGCGCTGGCTCACCAATACGAAACAGCACAATAACGGTAGAGTCAAAAAAAATACACAAGAGTTTATGAATACAGATCCGTTCGCATACTACGACATTGGAGGACAGTGGCTGGTGTATGCTGCTGATTTTATCCAGCATTCTTTTCTCTTTCTAGCGATAAAGTCATTTTTGTTGGTGTATGTGATGGTGCTCACGATGGATTTGATATTGCTTTTGTGGTTGCGTGGTGTGAAGGGCGATCTGCAAGTCATGCTTCACGGTACCAATCGGCCACTTATTTCAAAGAGCAAAATGATTATCCGATGGGAAAAGATTCTCGAGCGACTTGAGTCTGGTAATCCATCACAATATAAGGTGGCTGTATTGGAAGCCGAAGCCTTGGCAGAAGAAATTCTCTCGGGCATTGGTTGGAAGGGCGAGAATATGGATGTCCGGTTGGCGGCAGTGACGGATGCTCAGCTTGAGTCCCGACCAGGATTACTTACCGCTCATCAGGTGCGCAACGCCATCATTCAGAACCGTGAATACCAGATCAGCCGAGAGGAGGCTCTTTCGACTTTGGACCGATACAAGCGCTTTTTCGATGAAGTCGAACTTTTTTAAAAAGAACGCTATCTGAAGGTAGTGTGCGTTGACAAGAATAGGAAAAATTGGTATCCTCTCATTAACAAGGCCCTCGGGGCTTTTTTAAATCCGGAAAATATGAACGCTATTATCGGGTTCTTTCGGGAGGCAAAATCAGAGCTGTTGCGGGTCAATTGGCCGAGTCGCAAAGAAGTCATTCGCTACACGCTGCTCGTGGTAGGAATCAGTCTCTTTGTAGCGGTATTTCTCGGTACGTTAGACGCAACCTTCAGCTGGCTGGTGGAGAGGTTTCTCCTGCAATCGGTCTAGGTTCCATCATTACATCAATCATTTTTTTCAAACAGGGTTATGGCGAAACAGACACAACACCACGGACGTGCCTGGTACGTGATTCATACGTACTCTGGTTATGAGGATAACGTTGCGCGCAATATGCGTCAGCGTATCGAATCGATGGATATGCAGGACCATATCTTCGATGTGCTCGTACCGAAGGAAAAGAAGATTAAGATCAAGGCCGGTAAGCGTGTAACGGTGGAGGAGCGTATCTATCCGGGCTATGTGCTGGTGGATATGATCGTGACCGATGCTTCGTGGTATGTGGTGCGTAACACGCCGAATGTGACCGGATTTATCGGCCTAGGCACTACGCCAACCCCGATTGATCCAAAAGAGATCGAAACGCTCAAGAAGCGCATGGGTGTAGATGAACCAAAATACAAGATGGATGTCCATACGGGTGATATGGTGAAGATTGTGGATGGTCCGTTCAAGAATTTCGAAGGTAAGATTGAAGGGGTGGACGAAGCCAAGGGTAAGGTGAAGGTACTCGTATCGATCTTTGGTCGTGAGACTCCGGTCGAACTCGATTTCCTCCAGGTGAAGAAAGTGTAGGGGTAGAAATATTTTAATGATAGCGGGTGGCGTTTATCGCAGCTTCTCATCTCGCTTCAACAAAGTTTATGGCGAAGGCAATCAAGACAGTCATCAAATTGCAGATCCCGGCTGGTAAAGCCAATCCGGCTCCTCCGGTTGGTCCAGCTCTCGGTCAGCACGGTCTCAATATCCAGGATTTTTGTTCAAAATTCAATGAGCAAACCAAAGACAAGATAGGGGATATTTATCCAGCCGAGATCACGGTGTATGAAGATCGGACGTTCTCATTCATTTTGAAAACGCCACCAGCCTCAGATCTCATCAAGAAGGCTGCGAAGGTAGAGAAGGGTGCTGCTAACCCCCTTAAGGACAAAGCCGGAAGTATTACCAAGGCTCAGGTACGCGAGATCGCTGAGAAGAAACTGGTCGACCTGTCGGCCAATGATGTGGAAATGGCGATGCGTATTATTGAAGGGACCGCTCGCTCCATGGGTATCAAGGTGACGGAATAATCTATCCATTAATTTGTGGGAGTCTGAATGTAAAACAGACGCTGGTACCACGAACCATCATATGAAAAGAGGAAAGACCTACCGGGCAGCTATAGCGCTCCTGGATACGAAGAAGGAATACGAAGTCGAGGAGGCCATTGCTTTTATGAAGGAACACAAGATGGCTAAGTTCGACGAATCAGTTGAGGTGCACATGCATCTCTCGATCAACCCGAAGAAGTCAGATGAGGCAGTCCGTGCGACCGTGGTGTTGCCGCATGGTACCGGCCGCGCGCTTAAGGTAGCGGTGGTGACCTCAACCAAGGAAAAAGAAGCTCAAGAGGCTCAGGCTGATGTTGTGGGTGGCGAAGAACTGGTTGCGAGTATCAAAGAAGGAAAAGTAAATCCAGGCACTGATTTTGATATTTTGGTGGCAACTCCAGAAATGATGCCAAAGCTCGCGCTTATCGCCAAGATCCTCGGGCCAAAGGGCTTGATGCCGTCCCCGAAGACCGAAACAGTGACTCCAAAGATTGCTGAGACCGTCGAAGCTCTCAAGAAGGGAAAGAAAGCGAGTTTCAAGAATGATGACACAGCGAATATTCATGTGGCTATCGGCCGACTTTCTTTCTCAGCAGCGGAGATCGGAGAGAACTTTACGGCTCTCATGGAAGCTATCAACAAGGCCAAACCGGAAGCGCATAAGGGCAAACTCATCGAGACTATGTCGATCTGCACGACGATGGGGCCGAGCATCCGTCTCAAGGCGTAAGCATAGCTATAAGGAAAATCATCTCTGGATTCCAAAAGCAGATTCTTTCCTCGCTATCGCCTCGGAAGTCTCGGGCAGCAGAAATAATCTCTTTCGGAATCCAGAGCAGCGATGTTGAATATATAAAATGACCCCAGCTGGGGCCATTTTTTTGTTTGACATTCTTCTGAAATGTGATGAAAAGTGGCTTGGTACAGGGGATTTTTTTATGTATAATAGGCAGCAAGGGGAGGGCGTATAATTTTTTTAAGGGAACGCCTATGATTCTTTCGGATCGTGATATTATTAAAGAAATCAAAGCAGGAGAGATCATTCTCAAACCATTCAAGAAAGAATACGTGCAGCCAGCGAGTATCGATCTCCATCTGGATAAGCATTTTCTTGTTTTCGATACATCGCGCCATTTTGTCATCGATCCCAAAGCGCCAGCGAAAGATTTGATGAAGCCAGTGGAAATTAAAGAAGGTGATGCTTTCATTCTCCATCCGAACGAATTCGCACTGGGTCTTATCTACGAAGAGACCGGAGTCTCCGCCAAGCTCGTCGGTCGACTGGAAGGCAAGAGTTCTCTCGGGCGCCTGGGTCTTATCATTCATACGACCGCTGGCTATCTTGATCCGGGGAATTCACTCAAGATGACGCTCGAGCTCTATAACGCTGGCAAGCTGCCAATCAAGCTCTATTACAAGATGCCGATTGGGCAGATGGCATTTGAATATCTCTCGTCACCGTGTGAGAAGCCGTATGGCTCCAAAGGCCTCAATAGCAAGTACTACGGTGATCAGAAACCGGTGGCTTCGAAGATGCACCTCAATTTTACGAAAAAGTAAATCGATGATACCCTCTGAACAGCTCATTAAGAAAGAGGAAATATTATGAAACAGTATTTGGCTCTCTTGCAGCACATCATGGATCATGGTGCGGTGAAGACCGATCGAACCGGTACCGGAACGAAGAGCGTGTTTGGGTACCAGATGCGCTTCGATCTCTCGGAAGGTTTCCCGCTCATGACGACGAAGAAGATGTTCGTGCGCGGCATCATCGAGGAGTTGATTTGGTTTCTCCAGGGTGAAACGAATATCAAGTACCTTGTTGATCGAAATGTCCATATCTGGGATGAATGGCCGTTCAAAGCGTATCTTGGCAAGACTGGCCAGGCGATTCCGCAAACGGGATCGGAAGAGTGGAATGCTAGTATGGCTGCGTTTCTCGAACGGATGAAGGCGGACGAAGGCTTTGTTCGGGAATACGGTGAGCTCGGACCTGTCTACGGATACCAGTGGCGCAACTGGCCAGCGCCGGATGGTCGGCATATCGATCAGATTACTCAGGTGATTGAGCAGATCAAGCGCTCACCGGATTCCCGCCGGCTTATTGTTTCGGCCTGGAACGTGGCGGATATCGACGAAATGGCCAAGTCGGGCCTACCACCATGCCATTGCCTCTTCCAGTTCTATGTGGCTGATGGGAAGCTGTCCTGCCAGCTGTACCAGCGGAGCTGTGATACCTTTCTCGGAGTGCCGTTCAATATCGCTTCCTATGCGCTTCTTACCATGATGGTGGCGCAGGTTTGCGATCTTGAGCCGGGGGAATTCGTCTGGACGGGTGGCGATACGCATATCTACAGCAATCATTTCGAACAAGTGAAACTTCAATTGTCGCGCGAACCACGAAAGCTTCCGACGATGAAAATCAATCCAGCAGTGAAGGATATCTTTGCCTTTACCATTGATGACTTCACACTCGAGGGCTATGATGATCCTCATCCGGCCATCAAAGCTCCTATTGCTGTGTAAATTTTTTACCTCCCGTGGTGTCTTGCGGGAGGCTTTTCTTTTGAAGACTCTTCTCTATGCAGATACCAAAAATCAGTATGATAGCGGCCATAGCAACTAAGGATCGAGCTATCGGTTTTCAGAATCAACTGCTCTGGCATATCCCGGAAGACTTCAAACACTTTAAGGAAACTACTTTGGGACACGCGATCATTATGGGTGAAAATACCTATCGCTCTATCGGTCGGCCATTGCCGAATCGGACGAATATTGTCTTATCTCAAGACAAGGGATTTGTACCGGAAGGGTGTAGCGTGGTGCGTTCAGTGGAAGAAGCACTTGAAAAAGCGCGGTCGGTCGAACCCGAAGAAGTGTTCGTGTGTGGAGGAGCGAGTGTGTATCGGCAATTTTTACCCTATGCAGATCGATTGTACCTGACCCTTGTCGAGGGGGAGTATGAAGCGGACACCTTTTTCCCTGATTATGGAGATTTTAGTCGAGAACTCTCTTGGCGAGCATCTCAAGACGGGACATATCGGTATTCTTTTGTTACTCTAGAGAGGGAGCTCACTAACTCATAGTATATAGTTGTCGTATGGCATCAAAGAAAGTCATTCTGGGAGTATCAGGAGAAATCGCCTCCGGTAAGGATACGGTAGGGAATTATCTGGCCGAAGCGCATGGCGCTTCTAAACTCCGTTTTTCTCAACCGCTGCGCGATATGCTGGATCGCTTAGGTATTGAACAAAATCGAGAAAACATGGCCAAGCTCTCGCTGTATATTCGTAAGGCCTTTGGAGAAGATATATTATCACGCGTTATCCTTGCGGAAGCGGAAGCGAGCACAGAAGAGTTTGTGGTGGTAGATGGTATTCGTCGGCTTCCAGATATGGTGCATATGGAAACGGATGAACATTTTTATTTCTGTTATGTTGAAGCGAATCCGGAAAAACGCTTTGAGCGTCTCACTCAACGGCGACAGAATACCGATGATGCCTCGAAGACGGCGATGCAGTTTGAGAAGGATTCTCAATTGGAGACTGAAATCGGCATTCGCGATCTCAAGGAACGGGCTGATTTTGTGATTGATAACAATGGGACGCTTGAGGACTTGAAGAAACAGACAGACGATATGGTAGGAGAACTCAAACGGAGAATGTCTGGTGAATAACTCTTAGGTATATGGTGCAAGGAAAGATGATCGCGGTGTACGGGATCAACGGAATCGGGAAGACGACGCAGGTTGAGCGCTTAGTCGAGTTTTTGCATGCCCAAGGCAAAGAGGCGAGCCGAGTGAAATACCCGGTCTATGATCTTGAGCCAGAAGGACCATTTATTTATAAATACCTCCGGGAACCAGCGTTTCGTGCGGCGCATCCGCAATCAACCGAAGAACTGCAACAGCAGTATGCTGAAAATCGGAGACGGTATCAGTCTGAATTAGAGCGACGATTGGCGACCGGTGAATGGATCATAGCGGAAGATTATACCGGTACCGGTATTGCCTGGGGGCTGACGTGGGGAGCAGATCTTAAATATTTGGAAGCCATCAATAGCGATCTTCGCATGCCGGACCTCTCGATCCTCATGCATGGGCATCGCTTTGATACTGCTATCGAAAAGGATCACCGCAACGAAATGGATAGTGAGCGCATCCGGATTTGTAAGAATTTCCATGAGCTCTTGGGTGATCGGTATGCCTGGCAACAGGTGAATGCGAATCAAAGTATCGAGGCGGTATCAAAAGATATTCAGGGGATTATCAATGAATTTTTAAAAGAAGCGGAATGAAACTTTTTGTAAAGAAACTCCATCCTGATGCCAAGGTTCCGCAGTTTGCGCTCGCACATGATGCCGGGCTGGATCTCTGTGTCAAAGAGCCGATTGTATTGGCACCAGGCGAAAGAAAAGGAATTCCGACAGGCATCGCACTGGCTATTCCGGAGGGGTATGTCGGATTGATATGGGATAAGTCGGGCGTGGCACTGAAACGGGGCCTCAAGACGATGGGCGGTGTGATCGACGCGGGCTATCGTGGTGAAGTAGTGGTCATCGCTAAGAATCTTTCCGAAGAGACGCTCTCGTTTTCGGCGGGTGAAAAGGTGGCACAGTTGCTGATTCAGCCAGTCGAGCATCCGGATATCGAGGAAGTCGCTGTCTTGCCGGAAAGCGAACGGGGCGAGGGCGGTTTCGGTAGCACAGGAAGCCATTAGATAGCCTCTCTCAAAAGCCGGTTGTCTTATTGCGAAAAACAGGCCATTATTATAGCCGTGGGGCCATATAACGATCCAAACTATGAAATACGGAGTCACGATAGGCATGGAAGTACATGCCGAACTCAAGACCGCATCGAAGATGTTCTGCGCATGCAAGAATGGGCTCGGCCTCGAGAAGGAGCCGAATGTGAATATCTGTCCGGTCTGCACGGGCCAGCCGGGGACGCTCCCGGTACCGAATCGCCAGGCCATCGAGATGGTGCAGCGCGTGGGATTGGCACTCAATTGCACGCTGCGGCAGCATTCTAAATTCGATCGCAAGAATTATTTCTACCCGGATATTCCGAAGGGGTATCAGATCTCTCAGTATGATGAGCCGTTCTGCGAGCACGGAACGATTGAGGTAAATGGAAAGACCTTTGGGATTACGCGTATTCATTTAGAAGAAGACACGGGGAAGTCGATGCATCCGGCGGGCGCTGATTATACGCTCGTGGATTTCAATCGTGCTGGCGTGTCGCTCATGGAACTGGTGACCGAACCGGATTTCGAGACGAGTAAGGATACCCGAGCCTTTTGCCAGAAGTTGCGCCAGACGTTGCGCTATCTCGATGCCTCTGATGCCGATATGGAAAAAGGCCAGATGCGCTGCGAGGTAAATATCTCGCTCTATCCGGAAGGCGCTGATCGCCTTTCTGGTACCAAGGTAGAAATCAAAAACCTAAATTCGTTTAAGACGGTGGAGCGGGCGATTGAATTTGAAATCAAGCGTCAGACCGAAGAGCTGGAGGCGGGCCGCAAGGTGGTACAGGAAACCAGAGGGTGGGATGAAGCGCGTGGCGAGACGGTTTCGCAGCGGAAGAAAGAATCCGCTCATGACTACCGTTATTTCCCGGAGCCGGATATTCCGCCGTTTAATTTTTCTGTGGAATACATTGAAACTTTACAGCGGACATTGCCAGAGCTCGCTGATGCGAAAAGAGTCCGGTTCATGAGCGAGTATGGTCTTCCGGAGGCTGATGCCCTTATTTTGACTGATGATAAGGAGTCAGCTGGTTACTTTGAGAATGTCGTCAGTGAGCTCGAAGCCAAGCGGGAGAGCGGAGAGGTGAGAGCGGAGCGTGCACGCTGTGTAAAGCTCGCGGCGAATTATTTCATTACGGAAATCAAGAAGTATCTGAAAGATGCGGAACGAGAAATTACGGAGCTTCCTTTTACGGCGGAAAACTATGCTGAATTTATCGGTCTGATCGCTGATGGGAGGATCAATTCGAGCGCCGCTCAGACAGTGCTGGGGGAGATGTACCAGGGCGGAGATAATGACCCATCGCATATTGTTGAACGGCTCAATTTAGCACAGGTTTCTGATACTGGAGAATTGGAAAGGGTCGTGGATACTATCTTGGCAGCCAATCAGCAGTCAGTGGCTGATTTCAAAGCGGGCAAAGAGAATGCGCTCCAGTATCTTATGGGTCAGGTTATGAAGGAAACAAAGGGGAAGGCGAACCCGCCTGTGGTCGCAGAAATTTTGAAACAGAAACTCCAGTAGCTTTCGTTCAAGAAAAAAATATCCTACACAAAGAAGAGCAATAAGCGGCTCTTTTTAGGGCATAATCGATAGCTCTTGCAAAGAAAGACTAATTGTGGTATACTTTAAAAGTTGTTCCTACGGAGTTACGGAGTTTGTTGGTTAACTTAGGCTAAAAATAGCCATTTTTTAAGGAGACACAAGATGGATCAACTCGGTCCGGCAGTTTTTGTGGGAGCACTGCTCCTTCCGTTTGTGGGCGTGGCGATCGCGTATCGCAAGCCCCTGATTCGCCTTTTCAAGGAGAAAGGGTAAGAAAAAAATTTGAACCGAAGGCCTGGAGCTCAACGAGTACCAGGCCTTTAAAATTTTACCTCTTTCAAAAATTGCTCAGGGTTTTCTATCCATTGGATGGAAGTGCCTTGTTTTTCCCAGCGGCGGAGCCAAGTGAGTTGCCGTTTGGCATAGTGCCAGACCTCAAAGAAGAGTTGTTCTCGCATTTCTTTTTCGGAAAGTTTGTTTTGGAGGAAAAAGGCGATATACCGATATTCAAGACCGAAGGACTCGAGTCGTTCCCAAGAGATGCCTTGGGTACGAAGTCGCTTTACCTCTTCGACCATGCCTTGAGAGAAACGCACATCCAGTCGCTGCGCGATGCGTTTACGCAGGAGTTCTCTTTGGGGATTGAGAGCAAGAATGCGGGCATGGCGGATCTCAGATTTTTGATTGCGGATTGCGGAAGGAACTTTTCCGAGAGCAGCTACGATCTCGAGGGCGCGGATCAGACGAATAGTGTTATGAGGATCAATCATGCGAGCACGATCAGGGTCTCTGTTTTCAAGGAGCGCAAGAAGTTCCTCATTGGTTTTTTTTGAGAGTTGAAGTCGGAGCTCTGGATTCGGAGGAACCTCTGGTAGGGTATGGTCTTCAAGAAGAGTTTGAATCCAAAAATGCGTGCCGCCGCAGAGTATGGAGAGCTTGTTGCGAGAACGGATATCTTCAACCGCTTGGCGAGCATCATAGAGGAAATGAGATATATTATACTCATCCTTCGGATCAGCGATATCAAGCAGGTGATGCCGGATGCCTTCAGAGTAAAAAAAATCAGTCGGCAGCGGGTCGCGCGGGACTTTGCCAGTACCGATATCCATGTCGCGGTAGACCTGCCGGCTATCAGCGGAAATGATCTCGCCGTTATATTTCTGTGCGATAGCAATAGCGAAGTCCGACTTACCAGAAGCAGTCGGACCGACGATGGCAATCATTTGTTTGTGCATATGGAACGCATTCATGTGGGAATAGAGAATGTAGAATGTAGGATATGGATTTCTTTTAATTTGAAACTCTATTCAATATTCTACATTCGATATTCCTATAAAACAGATTCTACTCCTTCAAGAGCACTGAGAGCGGCAAGGATATCTTTACTCGGATCGATACAGAAAGGGGTCTCGATAGTGGATCCATGAAGCTTCACGATGACCTTGGTATCACCTTTGGGTGCCTGTTTCAGAAAGGCGGAGAGGTGTTCGATACGGTGAGAATCAGCTGTCGAGTCCATGGTGATAGCGAGCTTTCGAACCGAAGCAAGTTTTTCTTGAGCCATTTTCTTTTCGGTCTCTGTTTTCTCGTGAGTGACGCGCACGCGTTCGAACTGTTTCAGAGTGTCTAAGGAGATACGTTCGGCACTCTCGGCAATACAGCGGAGCTGACCATCTTTGTTAGAAATACGCACATCAAGAATAACAATATCATCTTCTTTCCAAAATCCTTCTGTTTGTTCGGCGGTCTTCCCAAAGACCAAGACTTCCGTTCGGCCGGTTAAATCTTCAAGACCGATGAAAAACATAGGATTACCATTCTTGGTCATGACTCGGCGGACGGCTGTTACTAAACCGCCAATACGGATACGGGATTCATTTTCTCGCTTTTCCAAATCGTTTAAGGGAACGGTGGTTTTGGCAAAGTAATGACGGTATTCCGAGGCCGGGTGATCGGTAATATAGAGACCGAGCAGTTCTTTTTCCCAAGAAAGTTTTTGTTGCTTGGGGGCTGGGGCTGCCTGGATAAGGTGAATGGTGGGCTTGGATAAGGGCATCGATCCAAAGAGGCTTTGGGTATGAGACGCTACGATAGTCGAAGCTTGTTTGCTGTGTCGCACGATGGCATCAATACTTTCGAGGATTTGTTCACGTTCTCCAAGCTGATCGAGAGCACCAACTTTAGCCAGTGCTTCAAGAGATTTCTTGTTAAGATCTTTGGTCTGTACGCGTTCCACGAAATCTTCCAGGCTTTTGAATTTTCCTCCACGCTTGCGTTCCTTGACGATTTCTTCAGCGCAGACCGAGCCAACGTTCTTGATAGCCTGGAGTCCAAAGCGGATGCGTTCTATACCATCATCTCCACGGATCACAGCGAAACTCTCAAAGCTTTCGTTGACATCGGGTTGGAGGACCTCAATACCGATTTCCCTGGCTTCACGGACTTCAATAGCGATACGATCGGTATCGTTCTGGTCGCTCGTAAGCAGGGCGGCCATGAATTCGGCCGGATAGTGGGCCTTGAGGTAAGCGGTCTGGTAGCCGATGAGCGCGTAGCAGGCGGCATGGGAGCGATTGAAGCCGTAGCCGGCGAACGGCTCGATGAAATCGAACACGTGTTCGGCTACATCTTTCTTGATGCCGTTGTTTACGCAACCACTAACAAATTTGACGCGTTGCTCAGCGACGAGCTCCTTAATTTTCTTACCGACAGCTTTGCGGAGCACATCGGCCTCGCCGAGGGAGAAGCCAGCCAGGTCACGGGCGATCTGCATGAGTTGTTCCTGATACACAGCGACACCATACGTATTCTTCAAAATCGGTTCGAGTTTTGGGTGGAGGTATTCGACTTGTTTGGTACCGTGCTTGCCGCCAATGAAGTCGGGAATATAGTCCATCGGTCCCGGACGATAGAGGGCGACCATAGCGATGATATCTTCGAAGACGGTGGGTTTGAGTTGCTTGAGGTAGCGTTTCATGCCGGTAGATTCGAGCTGGAAAACACCAGTGGTATGAGCATCTTGAAGTACCTTGAAGGCAGCCACATCATCAAGCGGAAGTTTGTCCATGATATCCGATACGGAAGCTTTTTCTGGATCGAGACCGAGGGTTGTAGTGAAGGCATCAAGTTTGCCGAGGGCGCGGATAATACGAATGGTGTTCTGGATGATAGTGAGGTTTTTGAGTCCGAGAAAGTCCATTTTAAGGAGACCGATTTTTTCAACGGCATTGGCTTTAGTTGAAGAAGCGTATTGAGTCACCACACCTTCGCGTGATCCGGAGACTCGCTGGAGGGGAGTGTATTCAGTTACGGGATCCTTCGTAATAACCACACCACAAGCATGCATGGAGGTGTGACGCGACAACCCCTCGATTTTTTGCGCATTGTCTACGAGTCGGCGCACTTCGGCGTTTGAGTCATAGTGCGCTTTAAATTCCGGTACCTCCTCGAGCGCTTTTTTGATCGACGTGAACATGGGGATCATTTTGGCAGTCTGGTCGCAGAGGGGGAGCGGAATACCGAGTGCACGACCGACATCACGGATCGCTGCTCGAGCGGCCATGGTTCCGAACGTGATGATCTGTGCGACGTGATCGGCACCGTAGCGCTCACGGACGTAGTTCAAGACGTCTTCACGATGATCGTCAGCAAAGTCCATATCGACATCGGGCATCGAGATACGTTCCGGGTTAAGGAAGCGTTCAAAGAGGAGATCATACTTGATGGGATCGAGGTTGGTGATGCCAGTGAGGTAAGCGACAAAGGAACCGGCGGCCGAACCGCGGCCCGGACCGACGACGACGCCGTTGTTCTTGGCCCAGTTGACGAAGTCCTGGACGATCAAGAAGTAGGAAGCGAAACCAGTTTTCTCAATGACATCGAGTTCGTAGTTGAGTCGAGTTCGCTGTTCTTCATTAATAACCTGTTCAGGAAAACGTTTTCGGAGACCTTCTTCACAGAGGTTGCGGAGATAGGTATCAGCGGTTACTCCTTCAGGGAGGGGGTAGGAGGGGAGGTGATTGACACCGAAGGTAAAGGAAAAGTTGCAAGCCTCGGCAATTTTCTGTGTGTTTTCAATAGCGTCCGGAAAATCCTTGAAAGCTTCGACCATGTCTTCAGTACTCCGGAGTGAGAGATCGAGTGACATCATAGAGAATCGTTCATGGTCATCGACCCGTTTATTGTCGCGGATACAGAGGAGAGTATCTTGGACCGAGGCATCCTCACGGCGCACGTAGTGGACATCGTTGGCGGCAACGAGCGGTATGCCGGTTTCTCGAGAAAGAGCAATGAGCCCCTGGTTGGCAGTGGCTTGTGCTTCATTGTCGAAATGGGGTTGTACTTCGAGATAGAAATTGCCGGGACCGAAAATTTCCTGGTACTCGAGGGCAGCGCGTTTGGCTCGCTCGTAGTCTCCGTAGATAAATTCAGCGGGGACTTCGCCCTGAAGCGATCCAGAGAGAGCGATCAAGCCCTCGCTGTATTGACGGAGGAGCTTCTTATCGGCGCGGGCTTTGTAGTAGAAGCCATCCAGCTGAGCAATGGAAATGATCTTGAGGAGATTCTTATAGCCCGTTTCATTTTTTACGAGCAGCACCAGGGTGTTGCGGCGCCGGTCTTCAGCGGTATTGTTTTTGCTGGTGAGGTCTTTGCAGAGAAAGATTTCCGCGCCAATGATGGCCTTGATGCCATAATCCTTAGCCTTCATGTAGAATTCGACCGCGCCATAGAGAGCGGAGGTATCCGTAATAGCGAGCGCGGTCTGCCCCATTTCTTTGGCACGCGCCAAAAGCTCTTCCGGTTTGCCGAGGGCGGTGAGGAGGGTGTAGTGGGTATGGACGTGAAGGTGAGTAAATTGCATAGAATGTTGAATATGGAATATTGAATAAAGAGGAAAGGGTAGAATAGTGAACTCTACATTCTATATCCCATATTCTCTATTCTTCCAATAACAGGTATGCCCCTGATTTTACCGGCACTCGTTCGAAAACGAAAGTTGACTTTCGTTTTACTCACTTCGTTTGGTAATAAAAAAACGCCAATCAAAATGAAGGCGAATGCGCAGATAAAAACGAAGATATGGTCATAGAGCTTGGTTCCCTCATAGCCCAGGGCATGCCATTGGAGTCTGCAGGGAAGTTTAGAGTGACTTTAGTATACTGTTTCTGCCTAAAAATGAAAACCCCGGGAAGTACGATGGTTCCGTACGACCCGGGGGCGCGCTAGTATACAACAATTCAGTTCTCTTCTTTAGGATGATTGCTCTGCGCGCATCGAGCTTTCTTCCCTTGGAAAAGACCCCTGTTGTTTCTCCAGCTGACCGAGGACCGTCTTTGCTGGAAACCTGGCTGTCCACTTGCTTTCGACGTCCGCCAAGACGACTATCGAATTACAATTATAGCACTAGAATGTATTTTTGTCAATGATGCGTATATGAGTGAGGATGGCGGGAATAGGAAAGCGGGGTACAATAGCCGTATGCAAACAACCACCTTTGATATTGAAAAACTGAAATCACCTGACGGGGGTCGGGTAGTCATTGGTGTGGATGAAGTCGGTCGTGGTCCCTTAGCAGGTCCGGTTGTAGCCGCGGCCGTCTGTTTCAAAGATCCCTTGTTTGTTATTCCGGATGCACTCGAAAAAGAATTTTCCCTGATCCGCGATTCGAAGAAGTTGTCTGAAAAGCAGCGGGAGAAGATCTTCGATCTTATCCAGGAATATTTTTTTACCGGTATCGGCATCATCTCGCCCGAGACGATCGATCGGGTCAATATCCTTGAAGCGACTTTCTTAGCTATGAAGGCCGCAGTATCATCAATCAAAAAACAATTAACAACGAACAATCAACAGAAATCTGATCAAGATTTTTTTCTTCTCGTAGATGGTAACCAGGCGATTCCCCATCTGTCGCTTGCTCAGGAGGCAATCATCGGCGGTGATGGCATTTCGAAATCCATTGCGGCGGCTTCGATTATCGCCAAGGTGACACGTGATCGGATGATGGATGAATATGCGGGGCTCTATCCGGTGTACGGTTTCGATCAACACAAGGGCTATGGAACCAAAGTACATATGGATGCGCTCCGGAAGCATGGGCCCTGCCCGCTGCATCGGATGTCGTTTAAACCGGTGCAGCTCGCGATACCTGAAAACATCAATAAGCGGTTTTCGAATGTATTGAAACCGAAGAGGTGAAGCTCGTTGTTTCCTGAATCGAAAGGAGTATACTGAGTGCGTACACTCTTAAATTCAATAGACTATGTTGCTTTTTAAATGGTTGATTTCTGCGCTGGCATTCCTGGCATTGCCTCATTTGGTTCCGGGTATCAGCGTGAAGGGTTTTGGAACGGCGTTGCTTCTGGCTCTCCTCTGGGGGGTCATTGGCATTACTGTAAAACCGCTTCTGGTTATCCTTACTCTCCCTATCAATCTCCTGACGTTTGGCATTTTTACCTTTGTGATCAATGGCTTTCTTCTCTGGCTGTTGGGCGGATTGATAAAAGGGTTTGAAGTACAGACCTTTTGGGCGGCGATACTGGGTGCCGTAGTTCTTTCACTTATCCATATGCTCTCGCACTGGGCTATGAATCGAGTCGATTAACCTTGTTCTCTTGCCAAAAGGAGCGGAAACTGATAGAGTAATCGCATTGAATAATTCTGGTAAAGGTAGAATACTATGGCCCTTCCAAAGCAGAGACATACCCATTATCGACGTGATCGCGCTCGTAAAGAGCTTGAAATGGAGCCAACCAAGACGATTACCTGCGAGAAGTGTGGTGCGGCTAAGCTCCCACATCGTATCTGTCCCAAGTGTGGCACCTATAAGGGTCGCGAAGCAGTGGACACAACTCCAAAGCTCAAAAAAAGCAGCAAATAGTTTTTCGTAAGATTGTCTTTCAAAAAACACTGAGGTTTTCAAAATAAATACCATGGCAAACCGGCACCTTCAACGTTCAGTAGCAATGCAGTCCTTATTCGAATGGGACTTTCAGGGTCGTCACGATGATCAGTCGATGACGATTCTTGACCGCAATATAGCCGAATTTGCACCGGGTATTGATGAAATTATATTTGCCAAGCACTTGATTGAGGGAACCTTGCGTGAACGTAAGACTATCGATGCATTGATCGAAAAGTGTGCGCCAGAATGGCCGCTTGAGCAGGTAACGGTCATTGATCGCAATATCCTCCGGTTAGGTATTTACGAGCTCATGTTCGGTAATTACGATGAAGTACCTCCTAAGGTGGCGATCAATGAAGCGATTGAGCTGGCTAAATCTTTTGGGAGTGATTCAAGTCCGCGTTTTGTGAATGGAGTGCTGGGTACTATTTATCGTGAGATGGGCGAACCGCTCAAGGATGATGTTTCAGAGAATCACGATCACTTCAAAAAACGGCAGGAGGAAAAGGAAGAAAACCCATCCGTACCAGTAGAAGAAAGAGTTGTCGAAGAAGAGAAAGCGGTTTCAAAAGTGCATACAAAAAAAACCGCAGTCAAGCATGCCAAGAAGGGCGCCTAACGGGCGCTTTTTCTCTAGAAGTAATTTCCTATAAGCATCCATAACTCACGTTCAGTGGTTTGAAATATTACGGACCGTGAGTTGTTGATACAACGCTATGTTAGATATACCGATTTTCGAGCGTCGTCTCGGATTCACGATTAAGAATAAGAGTTATTTTCAGGAAGCGATCACGCATCGTTCCTATTTGAATGAGCACCGAGGGTACAAATTGCCGCATAATGAACGCTTGGAATTTCTTGGTGATGCTGTGCTCGAACTCGTGGTGACCGAGAACTTGTTTCATGGCTATGATCGACCAGAGGGTGAAATGACCGCCTGGCGAGCCGCACTTGTGAACGGTGAAATGCTGGCGAAGATTGGTAAGGAGCTCGGTATTGAAGAATTTTTGCTGATGAGCCGGGGTGAGGCCAAAGATACTGGTCGAGCTCGGCAGTATATTGTGGCGAATGCTATGGAAGCCATTATTGGAGCGTTGTACCTTGATCAAGGGTACGAGGCAGCCAAAAAATTTATTGTGGCCCATGTGCTTTCGCATCTGCCCGAAGTACTGGATCAAAAGCTGTACGCGGATGCGAAGAGTCTTTTTCAAGAAAAAGCGCAGGAAGCTTACAGTACCACGCCGACGTATCGGGTTTTAAAGGAATGGGGGCCAGACCATGATCGGCATTTTGTTGCAGGGGTTTTTATTGGAGAGGAACTGATTGCGGAAGGTGAGGGGGTTTCCAAACAAGAGGCTCAGCGCGCCGCCGCCAAACAGGCCTTGGAAGTGAAGGGATGGTAAGACTCCAGGCTTTTTTGTAATTTTTGGCTTTGACAGAAAAAGAGTCCTCTTGTAGGGTGGGGGTAGTTTTTGGGTTGTATCTCTGCGGTTCGTTGGAATCTTTTTAGAGGGAGTCAGACATGCAGGTATCTCCGGACCAACTCTCAATCTTTCTGAGCGTGGTGGTCGTGATTGGCCTCGGTTGGGGTCATATTGAAAACTGGTGGCGCTGGGTATGCCACCATTTTGGGAAGGATGAGGATACTCATGAGTCCTAAAGAAAATGTTTCGAATGCCATTGAATGGAAAAAAGGAAAGGAGATATGACATGGAATGGATCGATAAAGTGGAGCTCATGTGCTCCTTGGTGCTTGGAGCGGTGCTGATTGTGCTCTTGCTTCATTTCACCTATTCCGTCTGGCTGGATATCCGGCAGGCAGCGTTGTGGGAACGGTGCTGCGCTACGCTGCGCGAATGGAAGGCAGATAGGGTATGGTTTTTCAGAAGAATGACCGGACTCAGTGAGGAAGAGTAAAAGACAGTGTTTAGAGGCGAACGTCAATGACGGGCGCCTCTCCTTCTTTTTACGCTGGAAATCAGATATACTGAATCAGATAACAGTTAACAGTCAACAAAAAAAGAATGCAATCAAGGGAAGTATTGTGCGAAGGCGTCAGTTTTTTTGTTGATTGATTTCAGTTATGTATCTCAAACGTCTCGAAATTTCTGGTTTTAAATCCTTTGCCAACAAGACAGTGTTGGATTTTTTGCCTGACCGCTCCATGGCAGAGGGAGCCAGTTGCGGTATTACAGCGATTGTTGGCCCGAATGGATCAGGGAAATCCAATATTGCTGATGCTATCCGTTGGGCTATTGGGGAGCAGTCTTCGAAGAATCTCCGGGGTAAGAAATCCGAAGACGTTATTTTTGCAGGTACCGAAGGGAAGGCGCGGATGGGGAGCGCAGCCGTAACGCTCCATTTTGATAACTCAGATAAGCGTATTCCGATTGAGTTCTCCGATGTGGCGGTGACACGCAAGATCTACCGCAGCGGTGAGAGTGAATACGCGATCAATGGTAATAAGGTGCGTTTACTCGATATTGTTGATCTGCTAGCCAAAGGGGGGATTGGTAAGGATAGTTACTGTGTGATTACCCAGGGCATGTCGGATGCTGTGCTGCAAGCATCACCTTTGGAACGTCGTTCAATTTTTGAAGATGCGGCCGGCGTGAAACAGTACCAGATTGAAAAGGAACGAGCCATTCGTAAATTGGAGAGTACTAAGGAGAATCTTGTCCGAGTAGATGCGTTGACGATGGAGATTGAGCCACATCTCAAGAATCTTAAGCGTCAAGCGGAAAAGGCTTCGCAGGGAAAAGATGTAGCGGCGAGACTCAAAGAAAAGCAGTTGTTGCTCTACGGCTTTCTCTGGCACCAGTTTCAGGCGGAACGCGGAACGCTCAAGCGAGACCGCGAGGTGGCCGAACAGACGATTCTCGATTTAGAAACGCGAGCGCAGGTATTGCGAGAAGAAGTAGTCCGGGTGTCCGCAGCACTTGAAGACCAAGGTGAAGAAGAAGCATGGCAAAAAGAGGTCCAGGTCTTGCGTACAGAGCAGAATGCATTGTCGCGCGAACAGAGTGTCATTGAGGGGAGAATGGAAATCGAGAAAGAGCGGGTAAAAGAAAAGGAAGTCGTGGAGACCATACCGGTGGATCTGGCTTTCGTGAAACGCGGTGTTGAGAAAATCGGTACGGATCAGGATCGGTTGATTGAAAGAATTCAGGCTGCAGAAAAACTCGAGGATCTTCAGGATATCCGTGAATTTGCCCAGGTTATCAAGCAGGAACTATATGAGCTCGCCGAGAATGCTGGCCGAGGCAGTGTTCGTGAGACGCGTATCATCGGTCCAAGTCCGGAAGAAAAAGCCGAAAGCGATGCCCGAGTCGCTGCTTTTCAAGCCGAGCTTGTCTCGATAGGTGAACGCTTAACGCGAGCTGGACATACTCTGGCCGAGAAAGAACGTCTCATTACCGAACGGCGTGAGGCGAATCGTCTTAATCGAGAGGCTTTTTTTGTGAAAGAAAAAGAGTCTCGTGAATGCGAGCGAGCCCTGCAGCAACTGAAGGATAATTTTAACGAGCTCAAGGTGCGCCTGGCGCGGGTTGAGGTGCGTGAAGAAGATCTGACCACATTGGTGCGTGAGGAACTTTCTCTCCCAACGGACAATCTTTCGTACGATGGCGTGACTCCGGTGGATCGGGAACGACTGGAAAGAGAAATCAGTCGTCTCAAGGTGGAAGTGGAGCACATCGGCACTATTGATCCTTTGGTGGTGGATGAGTACGAAGAAACAGCTAAGCGTTTTGAGTTTCTGACGCACGAGTCGGCTGATCTGAAGCAGGCAATAGAATCTTTGCGGTCCGTGATCAAGGAAATGGATCGTAAGATCGATGAAGCTTTTGAAAGAACTTTTGAAGAGATCAAAAAGCGTTTTGCACATTATTTCAAGATTATTTTCGGCGGTGGTAAGGCGGATATCGAGAAGGTTCGAATCGCGCTCCGACGACGATCAACGGATATTGAGGAAGAAGGGGAAGAAAGGGTTGATGGCGAGGAAGAGAAAGATGGTATCGGTATCGAAATCTTTGCTTGCCCTCCAGGCAAGAAAATCGCCAATCTTTCTATGCTATCAGGCGGAGAACGCTCGCTGACGTCGCTCGCGCTGCTGTTTGCGATTATTTCCCACAATCCGCCACCGTTTGCGGTACTGGATGAAGTAGAAGCCGCTCTCGATGAGGCGAATTCCCGCCGGTTTTCGAAGATGCTCCAGGAGCTGTCCGATCATACCCAATTTATCGCTATTACCCATAATCGTGAGACGATGGCGCAGGCAGGACTGCTCTACGGGGTGACGATGCAGCGTGACGGCATTTCCCAATTGCTCTCGGTGCGTTTGGATCAGATTGGAGAAAAAGGGCAATTGCAAGGTTGACAATCTCTCATGGTTGCGCTACAGTGAAATTCGTATATTTTTGGTTAGAGTTTATCTCAAAATTCACCGTACAAGAGTGAAGCCATTCGCTTGCCGGCTAAAATCAGAGAATTTCAGCTGCAAATTTTGCTCAATTCTTCGAAATATACTATATTCCTTCAGAATCTCTCATAATTTTCGCTTGAAATTCTCCGATTTTCTCTCGGCATGAATTTTGAGATAAACTCTAATTTTCGCAGATATGTTGACCATTCGTTTCAACCGGGTAGGGAAGAGGAATCAGGCGTATTTCCGTATTGCTTTGCAGGAAAAAGGTAAGGCTCCAGGCAAGCGGCACGTTGAGATGCTCGGAAGCTATGATCCACATAAGAAGGTGACCGTGTTGAAGAAAGAGCGCGTGCTCTATTGGATCGGTCAGGGAGCGGAAGTGTCTGACTCTGTGCACAATTTGCTGGTTCGCGAAGGAGTGATAACCGGAGATAAGCACGTGATCAAAATGCAGCGGCCAGAAAAGCCAGTGGCAGCTGAAGAGGCTCCAGGAACAGAAACTCCAGCTGAGACTCCTACAGAAGCCCCGGCGGAAGAAGTGAAGGCATAGCCTTGACGACAGACTGATTTTTGGATAGGATAAGAGGAACAAGTTGAAGAAGCAAATCCGTAGACCTGAGGCATCTATAAGTCCTCAAGAGGAAATGCAAAGTCAAAGTAAGGATTCATTTTCTTCTTTGATGGAAGCATCTGCGGTATCCCGCAGATTATTTTTTTTACTGTTAGCTGACAAAGATCTATGCAGACAAGACAGATGAAAGAAACGTTGGTGTCGGAACTCGTCGAGAAGATCAAATCTTCCAAGGCGGTCGTTTATGCCAACTATAAGGGGGTAACTGTGAAGGACCTCACTGGTATGCGGAAGGAATTGGCCAAGTCCGGATCTTCTTGGCAGGTGATGAAAAAGACGCTTTTGAATATTGCCCTCAAAGAAGCGGGCATTGAAGGTAAGGTACGTGAGCTTCCGGGACAGATTGGTGTGGCTTTTTCAGCTGATGAGGTAGCAGCAGCCAAGGCACTTGCGGATTTTGTGAAAGCCAATAAGGGGACGACCTTCTCGATCGAAGGCGGTGCATTGGGCGAAAAAATGCTCTCGGTCGACGAAGTGAAAGCCTTGGCCAAGCTGCCGAGCCAGGATGAGTTACGAGCAACGCTTATCGGAACACTGCAGGCTCCGATCAGCGGTTTTGTCAGAACCCTTTCCGGCAATCTCTCCGGTTTGGTCCGTGTGCTGAATACGGTTGCAGAGAACAAGAAATAATCCGTTTTTCCGCATTGTTACACGATTGAACCGCTTCAGAGTTTCAGAAAAAACAAGGATGGAGCGTTCCAATAGTGTAACAATGTAACTATAATAATCATTTAACCATATAAGGTTATGTCCGAAGAGAAGAAAGAGGTAGTGGTTCCGGAGAAGTTCGAGAAGCTGGTCTCAGAAATTGAGAAGATGAGCGTGCTTGATCTGTCTGAACTCGTGAAAGTCTTAGAAGAGAAGTTTGGTGTGTCGGCAGCTGCTCCAATGATGATGGGTGCTATGCCAGCCGCTGGTGGGGCTGCAGAAGCCGCTGAAGAGAAGACCGAGTTCGATGTCGAACTGACTGCGGCTGGTGCGCAGAAGATCAATGTCATTAAGGTAGTTCGCGAAGTGACGGGTCTTGGTCTTAAGGAAGCTAAGGATCTTGTGGATGGCGCTCCAAAGGTTATCAAGGAAAAGATTGCTAAGGCGGATGCTGAAGCAGTCAAGAAGAAGCTTGAGGAAGCTGGTGCTACCGCTGTTCTTAAGTAAATCTTC
>CAZOKB010000007.1:6293-52585 GCA_964580285.1 uncultured Bdellovibrionales bacterium | reverse complement strand
GCTCAAAAAAGTAAGGCCGTCCCTTCATGGGGCGGTTTTGCTTTTTCGTGGTAACGAGAGTCGAACAGGAAAGGGGTCGGGAAAGTACTTGTTTTCCTGTTCAGGGTGACCGAGTCTTCGAGGACTAGAGGGCGGAAGTCCTACAGAACGCAGCGAAGCGAGTAGTGAGATTCTCTCGTTACCCGCTCAGCTAAAAATGAGACTCACTCGAGCCTTGTTTTTTATTCCCCCTAAACGGAGTCGAACCGAAATAACAAAAACCGCTCATGAAAGCGGTAAATGTGATGTGCCTCTTTTCGAAACACGTTAGAGATCGAGTTCGGCGTCCCCGGAGCGGATCAATTCGCCAATTTTCAGGGCTACAGTTTCGGGCATGTCCATAGGCGGATGATTGGGGTTGTTCTCGTCGCGCAGAGCGTCTGGCTCTGGTACAACCGAATGCTTCCCGAAATCAGTCTGAACAAGTTTGGGGCGAATGAGACTTACAACAATCCCATCTTTCTCTAGTTCTTGCCGTGCGGTGAGTGTCAGGTCGTTCACGGCGTATTTAGTTGAAGCGTAGCCGGCTTCGTTCGGGAAATGTATAGTGGTCAACTTGGAGCTGACGTTGATAATCATGCCGCTCCTCTGGGCGCGCATGACAGGAATAACTACTTGCATCGCTCGAAGATATCCGCACACATTGAGATCAAACAGTTTTTGGTACTCTTCAACGTCGATCTTTTCGACGGGTGCCCACATTCCTTGCCCGGCGAGGTTAATCAGAATATCAACACGCCCGTATTTTTCTATAGTCTTTTCAATCAAGTTTTTCACATCTTCGGATTTTCGAACATCTGTGGGAACAATAAGCGATCCAGGGATTTCTCGTTCAAGTTCTGTAAGTTTTTTTTCTGAAAGAGCGGCCAATACGAGTTTGGCCCCCTCTCGGGCGAGGTATGTACTCGTGGCGGCTCCAATCCCTCCTGAGGCGCCGGTAACAATGACAATTTTATCCTTTATTTCCATACTTATTCTTTAACGATCTTGAAATTAAACGTCGGGGTCTTGAGAGCACTCCATAGCCGGAGCCATATAGGAAGGAGCATTTCGGTTCCCCGCGCATTCGTGATATCACCCAAATCGATAATATTTTTCCAGCCGTAGTTCTTGAGGAGATCCATGACGGTTGCTTTGGATGCAGCATCATTGCCACAAACGAAGATATCATGATCCCCCAGAGCGAGTTTCTCCGGATCAACCTGAAGATAGGCATTCATCGTATTGAATGTCTTGACCACTTTCACACTCGGGAGCGCTTTTTGAATTTGCTCACCCAAGGAATTAGTATTGCACACAGCAAGTGATGGCGGCATGCCCTTAGAAAAGTCGAGAGGGTTGGCGATATCGATGAGAATTTTGCTTCCGAGAGGTTCGGCTACAGTTTGAAGCACCGACAGCGCTACTTCACCTTTGAGTGCATCATAAATGATGTCGCCATGACTTGCTGCCTCATGGAAGGTTCCGAGGACAATGTTCCCGTGAGCCTTGTGCCATTCACGGAAGGGCTGATTGCCCATAACATCCTTTTCGGTGCTAGTGAGTGTTGTCTCGACGTCTTTTGTGCCGAGCATTACAGTGTGTCCGAGAGCAGTAAGTTTTTCGGCATGAGCCCGACCGACCATGCCAGTGCCGAGGATTCCAATTTTCATAGAGATATTTTTAATTGATTCCGTGAACCAATACAAAATCTTACTGTTGAGAATTTTTTTGCATCACACTGTTTGTCGCTTGATATCTGAGAGCGGCATACCAGCCAAGATGGAATGTTAGAAAAAGAAGCACGAGACCTCCAATAATCCAGAGCCAACAGCGACCCCGACTATAATGGTGGCAACACTTTGAACCATCCTCATGCTTACAGTTCCACGATGCGCTCTCCGTCTCCCCCTCACGCTTTATTTCGTCTGACATACTCGTTATGTGAATTTATTAAAGCTGATTATTGTTGACATCAATACCTACTGCGAGAATACAACATTCATATACTCTTTACAATAACTGTCAAAAAGTATAGTATGAAGCAGATTTCGATACAGAGATATCCCTTATGATCCTAGACGGAAAAGAAGTTGTCATAAAAATGAACGGGCGCACTTACCATTGTGCCCTCGACATCACCATGGCTCAGATTGGAGGCAAATGGAAAACAGTGGTCCTATGGTATTTGAGGAAAGAACCAAAACGATTTGGTGCCTTGAAAAAACTCATGCCCGAAATCACGGAAAAAATGCTCTCGCTCCAACTGAAGGCGCTTGAAAAAGATGGCATCGTGGAAAGAAAGGTCTACGCCGAGGTTCCTGCACGGGTGGAGTACTTTCTGACGAAAGAGGGGAAAACGTTACTTCCGGTGCTGAAAGCGCTGGCTCTCTGGGGACGAGGCCGAGGCGAAAAGTACGGGAAGATTGAAGTAATAAGCAAACAGAGTTAAGGTTTTTGGTAGAGATGAGACTGAAATCCAGTTCTAATGTCTTGTACTAGCCAGCTCAAAAAAGTAAGGCCGTCCCTTCATGGGGCGGTTTTGCTTTTTCGTGGTAACGAGAGTCGAACAGGAAAGGGGTCGGGAAAGTACTTGTTTTCCTGTTCAGGGTGACCGAGTCTTCGAGGACTAGAGGGCGGAAGTCCTACAGAACGCAGCGAAGCGAGTAGTGAGATTCTCTCGTTACCCGCTCAGGATTACAACAAATAACAGTCTCAAAAAGACCATTTTTGTTTTGGGTGAGCAGGGTCGCGGAGTGTGCTATACTAGAACAAAAAAGAAGCTCTATGCATGAAGAAAATATTGAATATGTCCGGCAGTATCTCGAAGAGAATAAGCAGTTTCCGGTGGAGCAGCTCGTGGCTACCCTCAAGGAAGCGGGATACCATGATGAAGATATTGCCAAGGCTCAGTCACGACCAGTGGTGGAGAGAGAGCCGGCAACGACGACAGAAACTCTCGGGACAGAAAGCTTTGCTCAGGCGGACACTGTCTCGCTAGCCGAGAAACCAGTAATGGCTCCGGTTCAAGTAGAAACACTAAAACATGAGACCTCCGAGAAGCAAGGAGCTTCTTGGCATCTGCTCTGGTGGAGTATGGGTTTTGTGGCAGTCGTTGGAGGAGTGGCGGCAGTATATTTCTTTTTTCTCGCTCCAATGGCGGCCCCGAGTGTTGTCCCTGTGGAACCTCAACCAGAATCACTCCCAGTGGCTCAGGAAGAAACCCAGATGGAAACCCCGGAAGCATCTCAAATACCGTCCTTAGGCGATATTCTTTTAACACATGCTCAATTAATGCAGCAGGGTGATTATAAAGTGCTGTTCCAAGAAGCAGGAAGTACAGAGTCTATGGCTGCACAGGTATCTACGGTGTATATCCGGAAAGGAGAAGTGGTGCGAGCTGAATTTGCATCCACTCCGACCAAAATAACCATTTTGAAGAATGGCAAGGCATTTAGTATTGATACGGCGAAGAAGGAATTCGAGGAGTACGGTTTGGCTTCACCGCAGGGTATGGCACTCTCGGAACAGGCGAATACGGATTGGCGCACTTTGGATACTTGGGTGACTCGTTCCGCTGCTGGAGATATTGCTTGGGTACAACATCCGGATGGAACGTACGTTGACAACGCTACGGATGGATTGGAAACGGTGCGTATCAAGTTAGATCCAGCAACGCATACCGTGAGTGAGATCAGTACTCGATCGGGCACAGAAGGGGCTTGGGTATGGCGTACAGAAAGCCTTATGGTGAGTCCGGTTACTCATATCGATGAACTCATGCGTTTTCCGTTGGAGTATAAAAAAATGTTGCCATAAAGAAAGCAGTCTTCAAAAAGGCCGGTGAAAACCGGCTTTTTCTTTCTCTTCAAGAGGAGTGAAAGATGGAGTATGATGGAGAATGCCCTATGCAAGACAATATTCATAATGTAGTGCGTACTCTAGAATGGAAAATGACTCTCCGTCAGTGGGTGAAGCCGATGTTTTTAATACTCCTCTTATCAGGAGGGGCTCTTTTTTTGGAGTACAGGGTTTGGATGAGTTACCAACCACCACTAGTTTCTTCGTCGCCGCAAAAGCTCGATGAACCGTTGCTACCTGTGTATGTTCCAGAGCCCGTGGCGGTGCGTGCACACGAAAATGAATCTCGCTGGCCGATACTGCCACCACCGCCAGCTCCGAATATGGATCTTCTTAAAAAGAAAGGCTGTGTGGCGGACGGGTTGTTAAATGAATACGGTGGCGATGAGAGGAGTTCGGCCGCCATGATCAATCGTTCCCAGTGTTATTATTTGCACCGGTCACTGGAAACATGGCTTGACCCGCCGGATTTTGAAAAAGCCTACCGGGTACGCAAAGAAATAACGAAACCCAACACGGTCTACGGAATGTTTATCGCTGAAGCTCTGGATACGAAGGCGAATTACGAATACCCCATGGAAAATCGGGATTTCGATTTCAAGAAAATGTGTCGGGATGGGAGTAGGAATTTTTGGGGAGAGCATACCTGTAAACCATCACTAGAAAGTGCTGAATATCGGAAGTATCTGGAGTACATTACGGAGCGAGCGATGGATCTCGGGGTACAGGTCTTTCTCTTTGGACAAGTTTTTTATCAAGATGCGGCCGATTTGCATCGGACCCGTATGCCGGAAGTCATTGCTTCCATGCGCGAATATGCTGAATTTCGAGGAATGAAAATTTTCATTGGAGCGCAAACGAACGATATCCAGGATGAGGCCTATCTTCGGCAATTCGATTTTATAGAGGGAGGAGTCGGTATTGATGATACGGGCGCTCTCGAAGAAGGGTCCTGTCTTTCTCGTTGGTGGAAAAAGCCAGGAGATTGGTGCTGGGCGCTCCTGTGGCATCAGGACTATGCCAGTAAAGCTAATAATGTTCTGGTTCATTTGGATTGGAGCGGAAAAATCGGCGATGATATGGGAAGATTCGTGCGTATGGATAAGGTAGATCGAGAGAAAACGCTGGAGAGATTGCATCGCTTCTTTACAGAGAAAAAAATCGGTTTTTTGATGCCAGTGATGGCTCGGCTGAGTCGGGATAATGGAGGGTGCTATGGAGGAGACAAGCATTTTTATTCCGCGAGTCGGAAATATTCTTGTGGCGATGAAGATGTGATTAATCGGATACTTGGGGGTAAGTAACTGAGAAGTTGTTTCATGATACGAAGGTAACTGAAGAGTAAAGACTTCACTCGGAGAGAGAAAAAACTGGTATACTGTGGCTATATGGATATGACAGGAAGAAAGTTTACGCGTCAGGTTGAAGATTTTGTGTGCGAACACTGCGGAGCACTTGTGGTGGGGAATGGCTATACGAATCATTGCCCGGAGTGTTTTTGGAGCAAGCATGTGGATGTACATCCAGGTGATCGAGAAGCACCCTGTCTAGGCTTGATGGCGCCGGTAGGAATTGAACAAGAGTCGGGACACTATCTGGTGATGCAGCGTTGTACCGTGTGTCAGCATGAGCGGCGGAATCGGGTAGGGGGAGAAGATAGTATGATTGCTTTAGCAAGGCTTGCTCAGGTTTTAGCGGAGCGGCAAAACAAATAGAAAAGTAAGTGTTATGGAATGGAGGCAGTACGCGACGTGGGAGGAAGACCAAGCTTTGCTTGAGTGCCGGACTACGCGCGAGGGGCTGATGGTGGTTGAGGCTGAACAGAGAAATGCACTCAGGTCTCCTCGAGAGAATACGAATCGTTTGCTGTTATCGTGGCGTTTTCTTCGGAAACGTTTCCGATCTTCTTTTACGTTGATTCTATTGGGATCAGCTCTCATTTCTTTTTTTCTGGGAGACCGTATTGATGCCTGGTTGATCCTCTCCTTTATCTTTATCAATGCTACGCTAGAAACTGTTCAGGAGTACCAATCAGAGCGTGCCGCTCAGTTACTGGCTGAGTACTTAGTGACATTTGTGCGAGTGAGAAGAGAGGGAAAAGAGGCTCGTATTCCGAGCGAAGAGCTGGTCGTAGGGGATGTTGTTTTATTCCAAGTAGGGGATCGCTTGACGGCAGATATGCGGGTTATAGCCGCGAGAGGTTTGTTGTTAGATGAGAGCGTTATCACAGGGGAAAGTGCTGTGGTTGCTAAGACCATGACTCCCTTAAAACAGGAGCCAGCAGAAATGTACGCTGCTTCAAATATTGTTTTTGCGGGGACAGTCGTGACGGGTGGTTCGGGTGAAGGAGTGGTGTTTGCAGTGGGGCAGGAAACCCAATTTGGAGAAACAGCTTCTCTGGCAGAACACACCGAACGCGAAACGGTTTTTGAAAAAGGCATAGCGAGATTTAGTCGCTTTCTGTTGCGTCTGGTCGTAGCTACAATAGCGTTGGTTTTTGTAGCCAATGTAGCTATCCGAGGAGAAAAGGCTGACATAGCTGAATTGCTTGTGTTTTCCTTAGTGCTCGCTGTATCTGTTATTCCTGAAGCGTTACCGGTGATTACAACCGTTGCTCTTTCTCGGGGATCCATTCGGTTAGCAAAGAAAAAAGTCATTGTGAAACGACTTTCAGCGATTGAAGATCTAGGGAGTATTGATATTTTATGTACAGATAAGACAGGAACACTGACGGAAAACAAGATGAAAGTGGCCGCAGTGCGAGCGGATGATGAGAAGAAGTGCGTGCATATGGCTCTTCTTGGAGCATCGGAAGCCTTTGGAATTAAGGGCGAAGTACATGATCCCTTTGATCGAGCTCTCCTTGTGGCTCTTCCGAAGGCTCAGAGACAGACGATAATGCAGGCGCGGCGGATGATGGCCTTACCTTTTGACCCTGAACTCAGGAGAAATGCAGTACTTGTGGATGAAGGAAAAGGTGTGATGCTCATAGTACGGGGCGCTCCAGAAAAGATTTTGGCAGTTTCGTCTGGGGTGAGCGTATCGGAAAAACGGGAATGGATACGCTTTGCTGCTGAAGAAGGCAAGAAAGGTCGGCGGGTGCTAGCAGTAGCCCTTAAGCCGATGCCACAGGCCGCGACCTTTTCTTTACGCGATGAGCGGAGCTGCCAGTTTCTAGGGATGATTGCCTTTGAAGATCCACTGAAAAAATCAGCCATTGGAACGATAGCACATGCTAAAGCATTGCGTATTGGTGTAAAAATCATTACGGGTGATAGTCGAGAGGTAGCGGAATCAGTCGGGAGGGCGGTAGGTTTGGTGGAACGGCCGGAACAGGTAATGACGGCCGAGGAGCTTTTCCTGTTGCCGTATGAGGAGCGCTTACAGGCAGCTGAAAAAGCAGTGGTCATCGCTCGGGTAGCTCCTCAACAGAAGTTTGATATTATCCAGCTGCTCGAATCGAAACACGCAGTCGGATTTCTTGGAGAGGGCATTAACGATGCACCAGCGCTCAAGCTAGCGAATGTAGCTATTGTCGTGGATGGAGCGGCTGATGTGGCTCGGGAATCAGCCGATGTTATCCTGTTGCGTGGCGATTTGGAAACGGTGATTGAAGGAATACGCGAAGGGAGAAAAATTTTCGCGAATATTTTGAAATATCTTAAGGTCACCCTTACCTCTAATTTTGGGAATTTCTATTCAGTAGCATTGTCATCGCTTTTTCTTCCGTTCGTACCTTTGCTTCCGGTACAGATTTTGCTGTTAGATCTTCTTTCGGATTTTCCTATGATCGCTATCGCTACAGATACGGTGGATACCGAAGAATTAGTGCGACCGCGCGAATATAATATTCACTCCATTGTTCTGGCCTCCACTCTCCTAGGGACAGTGAGTTCGTTGTTTGATTTCGCCTTGTTTGCTATATATATGCATGTTTCTCCAGGGGCTTTGCAGACGGCCTGGTTCTTGCTTTCTGCCTGCACGGAAGTGATTCTGATTTATTCTCTCCGTACGCGGAGAAGCTGTTTCAAAGCCCATCCAGCCTCATTCGCTCTCGGTTCGCTCTCGGTGATTATCCTGAGCGTGGTGGTTGTGATCCCATTCTTACCCATAGGGACGGATTTCTTCCGCTTTGTTCTGCCAACCTGGTCGATGCTCGGTATTGTCGGCTCGCTGGCGCTGGCGTATTTCCTGATGACGGAAATTGTGAAGCGTTGGTACTACACGCATATTTTTCAGCATGACTCAGAAAGAAAAACGGTATGAATCGGAAACAGGCCTGGGTTTATGCAGGAATGCTTGTTGGTGGACTGGTTACGGTAGGAATGCTTTTGGAATACCAGATACTACGAAACCTTTCTTTTAAGGAGGTATTCATCCATAATCAGACTTCTGAAAACAACCGAGTTTTTCAAAAGGTGGTACGGGCTGTGGATGGTGATACGATCGAACTGGAAGATGGAGAAAAGGTCCGCTATATCGGAGTCAATACTCCTGAGTCTGTGGATCATCGCCGCAAGGTAGAATGCTTTGGAAAAGAGGCAGCGCTCTTTAATCGCGAACTTGTAGAAGGGAAAGCGGTACGGCTAGAAAAGGACATATCCGAGACGGACAAATACGGCCGTCTCTTGCGCTTCGTCTATCTCGAAGATGGGACGTTCGTCAACGAGCGATTGGTTAGCGATGGCTACGCTGCCGCCTCGCCCTATGCCCCCGATATCTCGAAAAAAGATTTCTTCAAAGCAGTAGAGACAGAAGCCCGTCAGGCGGGCAGGGGTCTCTGGTCTCCTGATACTTGTGATGGGAAGAAATAAAAAGAGCAGTATCGTAGCTCAGAAAAGAAATCCTCCCTAAAAGCCCTTTCGCACCGCACTTCCGATCGACCGTTTTCTGGTATCACGCTGAAAAAATTCCCTGTGCCCCTATGTAGACTCGGGAGTCAGGAAATTTTCTTATGGCGCTTATACCAGAAACGGTTCCCGATCGGAAGCGACATGGTCCGAAAAAGCTTTCAGTGGAGGATTTTCCCGAGCAAAGGATGAGTTATTACCAAACGAAGCGAGCGAAACAAAAGTTTACTTTCGTTTCCGAGCGAGTGTGAGTAAAATCAGGGTAAATACCTGTTATTTCTTCTCCTGTATTTCTTGAGTCAAGAGAGCTATGAAATCAGTCGGCTTCAATGTGCCGATTTGGCCGGCCGCGCGGCTCTCTACCGAGAGTGTGCCCTCTTGCATCTCCTTGTCGCCGACAACGACGAGGTAGGGGAGTTTGCTTAATTTGGCGGTGCGGATACGCTTGCCGAGCGATTCGTTTGAAGCATCAATAGAGACACGTAGTCCAGCATGACGAAGATTCTGAGCCAGGGTCTCTGCATAGAGATGATGACTCTCGCCGATCGGAAGGATACGGACTTGTTCGGGTGCGAGCCAGAGAGGAAAATTACCAGCCGTGTGTTCGATGAGAATAGAGAGAAAACGTTCGATAGATCCCATGATGGCTGCGTGAATCATGACAATGCGCTCGCGTGCGCCTTCTTCATTGATACAGGTGAGATCGAAGCGTTCCGGCATATTCATATCGAGCTGGATGGTGGCTACCTGTAATTCCCGGCCGAGAGCATCCTCTGCCATGAAATCGAGCTTTGGTCCGTAGAAAGCGGCTTCGCCGATGCCTTCGAAAGCGTCGGCCTGCTTGTCACGAGCGATCTCCTCGAGTATCGCTTCCGCGGCGGACCAGCGAGCTGCATCGCCGAGATAGTTTTCCGGGGCGGCTGGGTCGTGTTTCGAGATGCGGACGCGGAGGGTGAAGCCGAAGGAACCGTAGAAAGCATGGATGATATCCCATATCTTGATGAATTCTTCTCTGACCTGTGACATGCGACAGAAAACATGGGCATCGTCCTGAGCGAATGAGCGGACGCGAGAAAGACCAGAGAGCTCGCCGGATTGTTCATCGCGGTAGCACATGGTCGTATTAGCATAGCGTTGTGGCAGGTCGCGATAGCTCCACTGACGACGATTATAGATCTGGGTGTGATGCGGGCAATTCATCGGCTTCATAGCAAACTCATGACCTTCACGAGTGGTGATACGAAAGAGCTCGTCTTTGAATTTGTCCCAGTGACCACTCGTGATGTAGAGATCTTTCTTGGTGATATGAGGGATTTCGACACGTTCGTAGCCGGCGGCTTTGCGAAGCTCCCAGACATAGGTGTCGAGCGCAGTACGAAGCTCCATTCCGCGTGGGGTCCAGAGAGGAAGACCAGAGCCGACGAGTTCGGAAAACGTGAACAAATCGAGCTCAATACCGAGTTTTTTGTGATCTCGTTTCTTGGCTTCTTCAATCTTATGGATATGTGCCTCAAGAGCTGCTTTGTTTTCGAAGGCGTAGCCATAGATACGAGTCAGCATTTTCTTGGTTTCATCGCCGCGCCAGTAGGCTCCGGCGACGCGGGTGAGTTTGAAGGCATCGGGGTGCATGAGTGTAACGTCCTCAATATGACCGCCTCGGCAGAGATCTTCAAAATCACCTGATCGGTAGAGCGTGATTTTTTCTCCCCTCGCAATGATGTCATCGATGAGTTCGAGCTTGTAGGGGTTTTTGGAAAAAAGGGAACGCGCTTCATCTGTAGTCACCTCGCGACCTTCAAAAGTCTTCCAGGTCTTAAGGAGTACGCGCATTTCCTTCTCGATCGCCTTAAGATGTTCGTCTCCAACTGGCACAGGGAAGTCAAAGTCGTAATAAAAACCATCGTCTATGGCTGGACCAAGAGTGAGGTGGGTATCTGGATAAAGTTTTTGTACGGCGGCGGCGAGCAGGTGGGAAAAAGAATGTCGAAGAGCCGAAAGAGAATCATGCATAGAAATATCGGAGTTAGAATCTTTTACATAGAGAACATACTAGTATAGATAGTAGCCCGGAGAAGTCACTCAAAGCAAGCATGCACTTGACTTTTTAAATGTAAAATGCCATAATTTTCGTACTTAACCAAGTGGTTTTTTCGGGGTCGAGTGGGTTCTCTTCCTGTAAGAGTCAAGTATCTTGCATCGAAGCAGTCAAAGAGCTCCCTCGGAAAGGTGGCGAAGGAGTGACAGCAGACACTCTTTTGCCCAAGCTTCCTTCCAAGGTAGCAGCTCGCCCATTTATTTTTCTCGACGTCCTGGTCGCCTACGTGTGATCAGGACGATTTTTTCTTTCGAGATAAGAACCTTATATTAAGGTTTTTGTTCCTCAGTGGTTTGGATGGAGATATTCAGGTCTTTCTTAAGTTCGAAAGACTGAGTGTATTCTTTCTCCTTCGTTTTCAGGGTAACCGTGACGGGAATGGTACCGGTACCGGATTGTTTTTGTATCAGGAGATGATAGTTCTCTGGAGTGATGGTATCGGGGAGTTCGTATTCAATACCGGTTTCCAGTGCCCGACCCATGAGAGCGTCTACCTTGTAGCCAAAGACGGTTTTGTTGAGGTCAGTTGAATCTTGGCCGATGACCCCGCCGGTATGACGCCTGGATTGATCGATATATTTTGACCCAATAGGAGCGAGGATGCGGGCGTAGGTGTGATAATCACTGGTGCGCCAATCGCCAGTAGTAGCCGTGTGATTGTAAGTATAGGAAACATTGGCCTTTGGTTTCTCACCCGTGAAGTCGACGGTGTAAGCAAGAGAGCGTTTCACATAGTAATCACTCTTAAGGGCACCAAGATTGGCGTCGACCACCATGAGGTAGTCATTGTTCCAGTCAGTGGCGACGCCGCCATCCCAGTGCACGCTTTCTACAAGAGATTGCAACTGCGTATCATGAAAATAAATCATGATATCTTTGGTGCGGAGTTCATTCTGAGCAAATTCAGCGAGTTTCTGTATCTGATCAACGTGGTTGAGACGTTTGATCATTTCGGCGGCAATTTGCTTCATGACATTTTTACGATTTTGTTTGAGTTCAGCAGGAACATCATCTCCGAGGTAGTTTTTCTCGACGGCCTCCTCAAGCTTTAAAGCTCCATCGGTACTCGAAAAAGTTCCAAATCCAGCCATAGTGATCGGTCCGGTGACATCGAGCAGGTGGTTGAAGACATCTGAATTGACGGCAATTACGGCATCGAATTTTTCGTGGCCCCCTCCAAGGCGATAAAAGTATTCGGCTTTTTGTGCGTTGTAGGGAAAATCTGGTGAGAAGTTTGAATCACGAAGCATCCAGCGTTTGATTTGGGCGTAGCGAGTGAGTGGCCAGGGAGGAGTGACTTTGATATTGGCGTTTTTGATGCGCTGATCAAGGAGGTTAGCATCTTCAACTGTCGTCGCAATAATCTCGGCGTTTTTAACTTTGATAACAGCGTACTGACCCAAGAAGCCACCGCCTGGGCGGAGTTCATAGTTGTTCTGGAGGAGTACGAGAAAGACACGGGTTCGGTCATCATGCAGAGTGATTTCTTGAACCAAGGTGTTGACGACCTCAATTTCTTTCTTGGTGTCCGGTTCAATCGGCAGGAGCTTGGAGACTTTTTCAAAGAGGGCAAGTGAGCCAACGGCAAATTGAGTTTTGTGTGATTGGATAGCCGAAAATCCGAACCAACCCAGGAGCCCTACAACACCGATAGAAATAACGGCAATAATGAGTCGTTTGTGCATAAAGATATAACGGAGCATGGCTCCGATAGGGTCAATAGTCTAAAAATCAAAGCCTCCCTAGTCTATCAATTCTTGCGCTTCTTGAAAAGAAGTCTTTACGTTTACGGTCCGCATGCTACAATGGCGATGCTTTTAGCGGGTAGAGTATTCGCCCCAGGCGGACGAGTAGTGGTAATACCTGCCTGCCGGCAGGCAGGCGTGACCGCTCTGAATCGCGGGTATAGTACAATGGTAGTACACTAGCTTCCCAAGCTAGGGACACGGGTTCGATTCCCGTTACCCGCTCAAACAAGAGTTGTTCGATTTTTACCCGCCTGGGGCGGGCCCGTTACCCGCTCATCAAAAATCTTAACATCGAAGTCTATGAACCAGAGTCTCAGCCAGCCAGCAGTTGGTTTTTCATGGAAGCAGCCGCTTTCACTCGCCTTTGAGAAAACTCAGGGGCGGTTTTGGTTTGTGCTGGGGGTTTTAGTCGTGGCTTTTTTGGTTCAGATGGTGCCGGAAATAACAGCATCTTTCCTGAGAGTTCCAGAGGAAGGTGGTATCCGCTTTTTCTTCAATCTTATCGGTTCAATCTTATCAGTCTTTATGTCGGCCGGTATCTTGCGTGTCATGCTTCGGGTGGTGCGTGGTGAAGCGACTCAAATAAAAGACTTGTTTGCTGATCCGAAGCTAGTTCCTCATTATTTTGTTGCTTCATTGCTTTATGGATTGATCGTACTCGCCGGTTTCCTGCTTCTGATCGTTCCGGGTATTGTTTGGTCGATCAAATACGGGATGTTCGGATATTTTCTTGTCGAGCGCAAGGCTGGCATTATGGATTCATTCCGGCAGAGTGCTGCACTCACTGAAGGAGCAAAGTGGCAGCTTCTCTGGCTTGGATTGGCGACAGCGGGTATTACGCTGCTCGGTATCCTGGCATTTTTTGTCGGTATTTTCTTTGCCTTACCGCTGGTATCACTCGCGCATGCGTATGCGTATGTGCTGCTTGGGAAGTCTGCTACGGAAGCGGCAACGGTTCTGGATGTGGCTCCTCAGATGGATCCAGTAGTGTCGGAAGTGGTGACTGCGACGGAGGAATCACTGGTTCCGGAGCAACCGAAAGCGAATTAAGCCAGGTATTGGCGCGGAGGATAAGTTTGTGTGTGAGAGGAGATTCTGGCGATGGTGTGGAAACAAGAGAAGGCACCTCCTGTTTTTTGTTGAGCGATGCGATGTTATCAATTACCTTGTCTGAGAAGACGATGGATGTCCCTCGGGTAGTGAGTGTGAGGAGTCGGGTCATCCGCTCGCGCTGAGCCTGTTCTTCAAGTATTTCGAGAGGACTGGTTTCGGGCTCTTCTTCTGTGGATGTTTCTGGTAGGGGGTTTGGTGTTGGTTGAATATCGGTGAGTGAATTGGAATCGATCTGGGTGGGTGTCGAGAGTGTGTTAGTGAGTGGTGGTGCTGGAAGACTGGCCGTAATCCGCTTCCCTTTCTCTTTCCGAAGCACTGTATCATCAGTGAGTGATGTCTCGAAAGCGTACTTCAGCGCATGGATGGTCCTGCCGTCTGGAGAGCGGAGTTCGATGCGGCCTTTTTCGTTGGGTAGTGTAAAGAGCGCGACTTTTCGAGTCAGTGTACGAGATGATTTTTTAGGGATCACAAAGCTTGCACGCAGGGGATGATTGGTAAGTTTCTTCTTCGTACCAGTGGCGATGCTGTAGCCGAAAAGGTCGACAGATTTTTTTGAGTGATTTTTGATCTCGATCCATTCTGCATCGGTATCACGACCGGCTGGGTTAGGCATGAGAGCGGTGATGCGGAGTTTAGGTGGATCGAAATTTTTTACTGCGAGTGAAAAGGTTTCTACAGTTTCTTCGCTGCCATCTCTGGCAGTGAGCATGACGGTATAGGTACCGGTCTTTTCGTAGCGATGCCGCGTGGTGCCCTTATAACTCTTGTGCCCATCGCCAAAATCCCAAACGTACTTCAGAGTGTCGCCATCAGCATCGGTACCATTAGCTCGGAAATCAATGTACACTCCGCGATAGCCTTTTTTCGGTACTCGTTCTTGGGTGGCAGGAAGAGTGTTGCTCAAAATATTGGGTTGGCCTGGCGTGAGGGTCTTGCTGCCGCGCCAGCCATTCTCAGTCCAATTCAGAGAAGCATCTTCGCTACTTTTTGTGTAGGAAACAGTGTCTTGAAGCGTATTGCTGGCATCAAAGAGAGAAAGGGTTTCGTGGGTATTATTCAAAGAGAAGGAGAATTCTTGATCCGTGATACTGAGGTAGCCTCCTTTTTTAAGAGTGGTTCCAGAAGGAAAAGTGAAATGCCCGGTTTTGGTGGCATCGGTAATTTTCCAGCCACTGAGGTCCGTATCGGTATCCCCGGCATTGTAGAGTTCTATGTATTCTCCCTGATCTTGTGATGTGCTCGGGTTCGGAAAGATCTCGTTGAAACGGACCAGGGAAGATAGGGGATGCGGGAGGGGAGGTTCTGTAACAGAGGGTTCTGGGTCGCAGGTGCTGGCGGCAGCGGGGGTAGGTGTGGGAGGAAGATTTTCTTGCCAAAGAGCGGTGAGCGGGTCGCGAGCATGAGCCAGAGCACTGGCCGGATTGGTGAGGGTGATGGTGGAGAGGAAGGGGTGATTGTGACCGCTACCAAAGATGACAGCGTCTTGTAGATGGCCGCTGTCGTCGAAGAGCGCTAAAGAACCATCAGCCGAGAGGGTAGCAGAAGAAGTCGTATTGGCGAGGTCTCGATAGGCAGATTGGGCCTTGCTATTGGTCCACAGGAAGAAACCTTGCGGGGCAATACAGTCATTTTTTCCAAACTCTCGAATCGAGGACTCTGAGCCTTCTTTTTCTGGACTTCCTTTGGTGCGTTTGCGCAGTTTCCAACGTTCGAGTACAACCCGTTTGGATCCGGAATTATACAGTTCGATGAAATCATCATCGGTGTGGCCCGTTCCCCCACCGATAGAAAACTCTGAAATGAAGACATCGGCTGAAACAAAGGTCGGGCAGAAAAGGAGAGTAATCAAAACGAATACAGCTTTCCGTGACGGCGGCAGAATGAGAAACATATTTCTCAGTATTGATTGGTTTGGAGAGTGTTTTTATGGCGTGCCCATCTATTTTCGATGGCGTACTTCATTATGATATACTGAAAAAAAGAAAATCCCTATGACTGAGAAACAAACAACGCGCAAGAAGACGACGGAAAAGAAGGTTGAGGATCACGGACTGGTGGGTGCGGTGATTGAAATGGTGTTGGCATCGTTTCGGAGTTGGTTCGAAGCAGTGATAGCGGGCATTGAACGATCGATACACGAAGCAGTCGCTCGTATCGCTCGGCAGGTATTTATTCTCTTCCTGGCTCTTCTGGGTATCGCCTTTCTCTTGTTTGGGTTTGCAAAAATGTTGAGTGCTCTTTTTCAAGTGCCGGGTACGGGTGAATCGGTGGTGGGTATCATTATGCTCGTGATGGCGTTCTTGCTTATCTTCTTTACGCGGGCGGAAAAATAATGAATAATGAAGTGGTAATATATACATCATCTGTAAGATAAACTCTATGGATACGAAAAAAGTTGAGGCGGTTGCAAAAGAAGTGAAGAAACAGGTAGTAAAGGAACTTTCACAGGCTGAGAAGCAGGCGATGAAAGAATTAGCTAAGGTAAAAAAGGCTGCTGAATCGGCTGTGAAGCAGGCAGAACAATTTGTGAAGAAGAATCCAGAGAAGGCTGCTGCGATCGCCGCGGGTATCGGTGCGGCTCTGGGTGCCGCTGCCGCAATGTTGTTTACGAAAGGTGGAAAGAAGAAATAGCACGAGCACACGAGCAGGAGATAACTTTTAGAGCGTTGGTTTTGTGAGTCTAAAAAAAGCTGTGTACGCAGCTTTTTTGCTTCTTCCTCTGCACACAATTATCAACGATCGTTACAAATTGTGTACGCTCATTTCGTGCAAAACAAAAAACAAGGTACATTTATCGTCGATCGTGAGTATAGGTACCGAGAACAGATTTGCCCAAACCCTCAGGGGAGGGGTACACTCAAAGGAGTCACACTAACATAAACCCCTATGCCTCTCTTCAAAATAAACCAAGGCTCTGTCCTCGTCTTCTCCCTCATTATCTTAAGCATTATCCTCTCCGCGGCGATTACCGTCGCTACAGTCTCCGTCACCAATCAGCGTTCCGCGACTGCTACCGGTAAATCCGTCCAATCCTTCCAAGTAGCTGATTCCGGCATCGAACTGGCTCTCCAAAAGATCTACAAAGGTACCTATACCTCTTCCGACTCTCTCGCTACCGCTATGACCGGTATGACTTGTTCTGGTACCACCCTCACCAAAAGCGATGTCGCTGGAGGGAATGTCTCTCTCACTCTTTTTGATAACAGTAATAACCCGATCAATTGCTCAGATACCAGTTGGCGAGACAAAGTGGTCAAAGTGAAATCAGAAGGCAGTGCTTTTGGAACCACACGGGTGGTGGAGACGGCGGTGGCGGCATGTGGAGGTTTTGGTGATTATTCTAATAAGAGTGTGAATACGGATTATACGGCTGCTACTGATGGTTTTGTGATTGCCTGGGCAGATGCAAATACTTCCAATAGAGAACAGTACTTAGAAGGATTGGTATCCGGATCAGTGGTAATTTATGCTGGTACGCATGATAATATTGCTGAAAATTCCGATGGCCCTCAAAGCTTTACGATGCCAGTGAAAAGGGGAGCTGTATGGAGAGTGAATCTTACTAATGGATCAAGTAGTATGGTTAAGATATATTGGGTTCCTGCTGGCTGTTGAACTACAATACTTTATATAAGAGCTCCGAAAGGAGCTTTTTTTATACCAGGACCCCGTACTATCTGTCTGGGGAGGAGGTTATTGTGAGTAGGTGTATACTGGAAACATATTGAATAATGCGAGGGTATGGGACTAGTCGGATTGTTAGTAACAGTAGCTATCATGATACTCGGGGCGGGGTATCTGCTTTGGGGTGTGCATCCGTCGAGTATGACCTTGCAAAATCAGGACGTGACGGTGCCAGCGGATGCGAACACGGTGGCTGGGGCGCAAGGATTGATCAATCAGGCTAAGGATCTGAATGCGACGCTGGAAAAGAAAGCAGTAGAAACTAGTCAACAAATAACAGATAACAATCAGCAGGGGACAGTCGATAGTCAGCAGCCAATAAATAGCAGCCAACAGAAAACAGACGTGACCAGCGCGCACAATTTGAAAATCATCAACCGGTGGGTGAATTTTGGCTTCGAGCGAGCGAATCGGAAGGCAAAGGATATTGATACAATCGTGCTGCATTCTTCGTACAATAATCAGGGCGGGGATAAGTATTCAGTCGATGCAGTCATCGGTATTTGGAAAGAGTACGGGGTAGCGCCGCACTATCTCGTAGACCGGGAGGGTCATGTCTATCATTTGGTCGAAGAGAAGAACAGGGCGTATCATGCGGGAGAGTCCGAGATGAAAGACGGACGCACAAACGTGAATGATTTTTCTATCGGTATTGAAATTTTGAACACCAAAGAAGATGAGTACACGGACGCGGAGTATCAGGCAATCAATGGTCTTGTCGCGTATCTCAAGGAGAGGTATCCGATCAAATATGTTGTGGGCCACGACGATATCGCGCCGGGCCGCAAGACCGATCCTTGGAATTTCGAGTGGAAGCGGATCCGTTGATTTTTGAGTTTGGATTTTTGATTTTAGAATCCTCGTGCCGAAGGAATACAATAAAGATCGCATTTTCCGGACTTGCAACTCTGGGATTCCAAAATCCACAATCTAATATCCAGAATCATCTTAAAGACTATGGCCTATCGACTCATCATGACGGTGGAGAAAGAGCAGTCTCGATTGGCTTTGCTTGAGGGTGGGGTAGAACGAGCGGCGCGCGAGTGGGAAGAGTCGCGAGATATGGGGCGACGAGCTTTTGAATCGATCGAGGAGGTCTTGCGAGAAGCGGGTATTGCTCCGGAAGACGTGACTTCATTCCAGGTGATTTCTGAACTCCCAGATGCTTCGACTTCGCGGCGTATTGCGGAGACAGTGGCTTCCGTGTATACTTTTGGTGTGGAAACTTCTGACTCAAGAGTGGCAGAAGCATAAAAGAAAAAATGACAAAAGGAAACGCAACCTTGTTTCGAGGAAGGCTCAGAAAAGCCTATTTTTATATTTTATTTGACAAGGATAGCGGATATTGATACTATCAGCGGTATTGTTTTGAGAAGTGGCTGACTTTTCTGTCTCGATCGCCTTTGGGTGAAAGGTCTGTATGGCGAGACCGAGTTGGAAGGAGGTTACTCATGAGAAGTAACTCGCAGTTTCCAACCAGAATGGAGCGAACGCACGCCCTGTTCATAATTCAATAACTTAACCGTAATCTCACAGGCTCTGCTTGTAGTAAGGGAAACCCGAAGCAAGAAGAATACCGTGAGCGTCTTTTTATGTCTCAGAAAGCCGAGAGAACATTACGGGTGAAGGATTCGATCGGATCGCATTCCTCGCTCGCGAAGCGTAAGTTTTTCAATAACCGGATTACGGTGTCTTTGCCAGACCTCATTGAGGTGCAGAAGGATTCCTATACCTGGTTCTGGGAGAAGGGTTTGAAAGAGCTTTTGAACGAGGTCAATCCCATTACCGACTTTACCAATAAGGACTTGGAATTGACGCTGGATGAGTACTATCTCGATGAGCCGAAGTATTCGGCGGCGGTTTCGAAGGCGAAGAATATTTCTTATGAAGCCCCGCTTCGGGCCAAAGCGATTTTGGTGAGTCGGAAGACGGGGGAGGTGAAGGAACAGGAGATTTATCTGGGGGATTTCCCGGTCATGACTGAACGTGGCACCTTTATTATCAATGGTGTCGAGCGCGTGGTAGTTTCACAGCTTATTCGTTCCCCAGGTGTTTTCTTTACCATGGAATTCCAGAAGGGAAAGAAGCTCTTTGGTGCGAAGATTATTCCGAATCGTGGAGCCTGGTTGGAAATAGAAACCGATCTGGATGGTGTGATTTCGGTAAAAATTGATCGCAAGCGCAAGTTGCCAATCACGACACTCTTACGTGCATTTGGTTGTGATGAAAAGCGGATTCGTAAAGAGTTCGCTGGGTGTGATGAGGAAGAGGTGAAGTATATTGATACCACCTTGCTGAAAGATTCCTCGCATTCTCAAGGTGAAGCCTATATTGAAGTCTACAAACGTCTGCGTCCAGGCGATCTTGCAACTGAGGACAACGCCAAGCAGATGATTGATGCCATGTTTTTTAACTTTGAACGTTACGACTTTGGATCGGTTGGTCGCTATCGTTTGAACCAGCGTCTCTCGATTGAACGTGAAGATACGGAGGAGAACCGTATTCTGAACGTAGAGGACCTCTTTTTGATTGTAAAAGAAGTGATTCGTCTGAATAACGATGTGGATGGGCGTCCGGATGATATCGATCACTTAGGGAATCGCCGCGTGCGGGCTGTGGGTGAGCTTATTCAGAATAAGCTGCGGGTGGGTATCTACCGTATGGTACGTAACATCAAGGATCGTATGTCGACCTGCGATGTGGAAACTGTCGTGCCAGGGCAACTCATCAACCCGCGTCCAGTAGCTGCTTCTGTCAAAGAATTCTTCTCAAGCTCCCAACTTTCCCAGTTCATGGACCAGGTAAACCCGCTGGCTGAGCTTGAACACAAGCGTCGGCTTTCGGCGATGGGTCCGGGCGGACTTACGCGTGAACGCGCTGGTTTTGAAGTGCGTGACGTGCACCATAGTCATTATGGACGTATTTGTCCGGTACAAACTTCAGAAGGTCCTAATATTGGTTTGGTAGGACACTTGGCCTCGTATGCCCGTGTGAACGAATACGGCTTCCTTGAAACCCCATACCTCATAGTGAAAAAAGAAGTTGCTGCTAAAGCCGAGGCTCTTACGAACCGTATTTTGGCCGAGTCAGTGGAAGGCGTGGCCAAAGCAGGGGAACTTCTGAACGAAGAAAAGGCTGCTAAAGTGGCCGCCAAGAAAAAAGGAGAACTGGTGACGGTGAAGCCATTCGTCACTTTGGATATCGAATACCTGAATGCCATCGTCGAAGATCGCAAGACCATTGCGCATGCGGGAGTGCTCTTGGATGAACACCGTAATTTCGTGGAAGCTTCTGTAGAGGCTCGCGTGAAGGGGCATCCGGGCATGATCGAATCGGAAGAAGTGGACTATGTGGATGTTTCGGTCAAACAGTGTATTTCGATCGCTACGGCGCTTATTCCGTTCCTTGAGCATGATGATGCGAACCGTGCCCTCATGGGTTCGAACATGCAGCGTCAGGCTGTGTCTTGTGTAGTACCGCAGGCGCCGATCGTGGGAACTGGTATTGAAGACAAAGCGGCGCGTGATTCCGGTCAAGCTCTTTTGGCTGCGCTCGCTGGTGAAGTGGTGGAAGTAGACGCGAACCATATTGTGATTCGTTCCAAGGCTCCAGCCGGTGCCAAGAAAGAATACGTGGATCGTGAATACGAACTGCAGAATTTCGAGCGTTCCAACTCGTTTACTTCGATGAACCAGGTGCCACGAGTTACGAAGGGCCAGAAAGTCGAGAAGGGTGACCTTCTGGCAGACGGTGCTTCAACCGATCATGGTGAACTAGCGTTAGGACAAAATATGTTGGTTGCGTTCGTGCCATGGGAAGGCTTTAACTATGAAGACGCCATCATCGTTTCGGAACGAGTAGTACAAGCCGATCGTTGGAGCTCCATTCATATCGAGGACTTCTCTATCGATGTGCGTGATACCAAGCTTGGGCCGGAGGTAGTCACTCGGGATATTCCGAATATCGGTGAGGATCGCCTGAAAAATCTGGATGAAACCGGTATTATCCGTATCGGAGCGGAAGTTTCCTCAGGAGATATTCTGATTGGAAAAATTACACCGAAAGGTGAAGGTGATCTGACCGCTGAGGAGCGTTTGCTGCGAGTGATCTTTGGTGAGAAATCACGTGATGTGAAGGATACGTCGCTCTATCTCCCCCATGGAGAGCGCGGTAAAGTAGTGGATGTGAAAATTTTCTCCCGTGAGCGAGGTGACAAGTTGCCGATGGGCGTCTTCCAGCAGATTCAGGTTTCAATCGCACAGATGCGAAAGATCAGCGTGGGTGATAAGTTAGCTGGACGCCATGGAAACAAGGGTGTTATCTCGCACATTTCTGCCGTCGAAGATATGCCACACTTGCCGGATGGTACGGCTGTGGATATCGTCCTCAATCCGCTCGGTGTGGCATCACGTATGAACATCGGGCAAATTCTCGAAACCCATCTCGGTTGGGCAGCTCGTGAGCTCGGGTATACCGTGGCGAGCGCCGCTCTCGATGGAGTGTCGGAAGATGACATTAAGGGTGAACTGAAAAAAGCAGGTCTCCCAGAGAATGGCAAGATTCGCCTCGTGAATGGTAAGACGGGCGAGCAGTTTGATAATGAGTCAACCGTTGGCGTGATGTATATCATGAAGCTCAATCACTTGGTTGAGGACAAGTTGCATATGCGTTCTATCGGGCCGTACTCGCTCATTACGCAGCAGCCGCTTGGCGGTAAGGCGCAGTTCGGTGGGCAGCGTTTCGGTGAAATGGAAGTGTGGGCGCTCGAAGGCTATGGTGCGGCGCATACTCTGCAGGAAATGCTCACCATTAAGTCGGATGATGTCTTGGGTCGTTCGAAGGCGTATGAATCCATTATCAAAGGCGAACCGATCAAGAGTCCAAATATCCCAGCTTCATTCCATGTACTCGTGAATGAGCTCAAAGGCCTCTGTCTCAATGTCGAGCTCAAGGGAGCGAAGACGGAAGATTCGGAGGAGGATGATATCGAGACAGTCTAATTCGCACTACTAACGAGAACAAACCTATGTCAACTGAAAACATTACCAAGGTGAGTGACTTCGATAGCGTGCGATTAACGCTCGCGAGTCCGGAGCAGATCATGGAGTGGTCTACCGGGGAAGTTACCAAGCCAGAAACCATCAACTATCGCACACAGCGCTACGAGTCGGACGGACTGTTCTGTGAGCGCATCTTCGGTCCTTCGAAGGACTGGGAGTGCTATTGTGGAAAATACAAGCGGATCCGATACAACGGAATTGTCTGTGACAAGTGCGGTGTCGAGGTGACGCGGGCTATCGTGCGCCGTGAACGTATGGGCCATATCAAGCTGGCTTCGCCGGTGTCGCATATCTGGTTCCTCCGGGGCGTGCCATCCAAGATCGGGTTAGTGTTGGGTATTTCTCCGCAAGAACTGGAGCGGGTCATCTACTTCTCGTCCTACATCATCATGAGTGTGAATGAGGAGCTGAAGATCCAGGCATTGGAACAGCTGGATCGTGAATATAAGACGAAACAGAAAGAAGTGAAGGCGGAAAAGCGAAGCGAGAAGGAACTTGAATCCGCACTGGAGGATCTCAAAGATCAGTATCGTTCAACCAAGGATGATATCAAGAACGTGCGTCCGAATCAGATCCTTTCAGAGGTAGAATATTTCAATCTTTCCAGTCGCTTTGGGCAGATTTTCACCGCAGGTATTGGAGCGGAAGCTATTCGGAAGATTCTCGAGAAGGTGGATATCTCAGCTGGTATCGAACAGCTGAAGGAAGAATTGAATGCGGGTGAGGCGACGGATTCCAAAAAGACCCTCCAGCGTTTGAAAGTATTCCAGGGCTTCGAAAAGGCGCATCTCAAATTAGAGTGGATGCTCCCGACCGTGATCCCGGTCATCCCGCCGGATCTGCGCCCGATGGTCGCCTTGGACGGTGGTCGTTTTGCAACTTCTGATTTGAACGATCTCTATCGCCGTATCATCAATCGGAACAATCGTCTGCGCAAGCTCATGTCGATTGGCGCGCCCGAAGTGATTACCAGAAATGAGAAGCGCATGCTGCAGGAAGCGGTTGACGCACTCTTTGACAACAGTGCTCGCCGTGGACAGGCCTCGACAGCAGCCTCAACGGGTCAGCGGCGGGCCTTGCGTTCTCTCGCGGATGCCTTGAAAGGCAAGCAGGGGCGTTTCCGTCAGAACCTGCTCGGAAAGCGCGTCGACTACTCCGGCCGTTCGGTGATCGTGGTTGGTCCAAAGCTCAAGCTGCACCAGTGTGGTTTGCCGAAGAAAATGGCGCTCGAACTCTTCAAGCCGTTCATCATTCAGAAACTGATCGAGAAAGAATTTGCGCATAATGTTCGTACCGCTGGCCGTATGGTGGATGCGGAGACCGAGGAGGCGTATGAAATCCTCGACGAGATTATCGAGCGGCACTATGTACTGCTCAACCGTGCTCCGACACTCCATCGTCTCTCGATTCAGGCGTTCCAGCCAGTACTCATCGAAGGGAAGGCTATCCGTCTTCATCCGATGGTGTGCTCGGCGTTCAACGCTGACTTTGACGGTGACCAGATGGCAGTTCATGTACCGCTCACCGATCAGGCTCGTGAGGAAAGCGCGAACATCATGTTGTCCTCGAAGAACCTGCTCAAGCCGGCTTCGGGTGATCCGATCGTATCGGCGACACTCGATATGGTGCTCGGAGCGTACTATTTGACGCATATCAAATCCGGAGCGAAAGGCGAAGGCAAGATGTTTAGCTCAATGGATGAGACAATCTTCGCTTACCAAAGCGGTGTTATCGATGTGAATGCGCTCATCAAGCTGCTCTTTAATGGAACAGTGATTGAGACGTCGGTGGGACGAGTATTGCTGAACGATATTCTTCCGGAACCGATTCGTTTCGTGAACCAGGAAATGGTGAAGAAAGATCTCAAGCTGCTCATGTCTCGCATGCTCTCTCTTTTGGGGCAGGATGAAACTGCCAAATTTGCTGATCGTTTGAAAGACCTTACCTTCCGTTCGGTTACTAAGTCAGGTATTAGCTGGGGTATGGATGACCTCAAAATCCCTGAAGAAAAGCCGGCTATTATTGATGCGGCTGAAGCGCGGGTAGCGGAAGTGAAGGATCAGTACAACATGGGTCTCCTGACCAACGAAGAGCGCCGTAATCGGACGATCGAAATCTGGAATGAAGCCAAGAATGAAATTACTGATGCGGTCCGTAAATCGCTCGACAAGGAAGGGCCAGTTTATTCGATGGTCTATTCGAAGGCTCGTGGTTCTGAATCCGTGGTAGTGCAGATGACGGGTATGAAGGGTCTCTTGGCGGGTGCGACTGGTGAAACCATTGAGCTTCCGGTGAAGAGCTCCTTCAAAGAAGGCTTCAACGTTCTCGAATACTTCATGTCGACACACGGTGCCCGCAAGGGTATGGCGGATACCGCTCTTCGTACCGCGACGGCTGGTTATCTGACGCGTCGTTTGGTGGATGTGGCTCAAGATGTGATTGTGCGAACAGAAGACTGTGGGGATACCGAAGGTGTCTACCTCTATCGAGCGGATTCAGACAAGATCGGCATCTCGTATGCCAGCCGAGTCGAAGGTCGCGTAGCGATTGAAACCGTGAAGCATCCGGAAACGAAAGAAGTATTGGTCAAGAAGGGTGTCTTGATTAACAAGGAGCAGGCTAAGGTCATTGAAAATGAAGTTTCGATTGAAAAGGTGAAGATTCGTTCATTGGTTACCTGTAAGGCTCGGCGGGGTGTGTGCCGGTACTGTTACGGTATCGACCTCGGTCGGAGCGCGCTGGTTGAGCTGGGGGCGTCGGTTGGTGTGGTGGCAGCGCAGGCGATCGGTGAACCGGGAACACAGTTGACGATGCGTACGTTCCATATCGGTGGTGTGGCCGGATCAGATATTACTCAGGGTCTTCCACGGGTGGAGGAAATCTTCGAAGCTCGGGTACCGAAGACCGAGGCTGTACTCTCAGATATTGATGGACAGGTGCAGTCGATCGGTAAGGATGGAGGTAAGACTGTGAAGATCGGAGTCTTGGGTAGCGATAAGGAAATGCATGAGTATGCTGTGCCGTCGAATATCGCGCTCAAGGTGAAGGAAGGAGATCTTATCTCGGTAGGCTCTGTGCTCTGTGAAGGACATATTGATCTGCGTAAGCTCTACGAAGTCATGGGTCGCGAGGCAGTGCATCGCTACATTATTCGAGAAATCGAAGAAATTTATGCGAGCCAAGGTGAAGGTATTAATGACAAGCATATCGAAGTGATTATTCGTCAGATGATGTCACGCTTGCGTATTAACGAGCCAGGGGACTCCATTTTACTTCCAGGTGATGTGGTGGAACGGGATCAGTTTGAGGAAGCGAATGATGAAGTACGTGTGAAGAATGGTAAGGAAGCGACGGCTGAGGCTCTGGTCTTGGGTATCACCAAGGTAGCACTCTCGACGGAATCTTTCCTCTCAGCTGCTTCCTTTATGGAAACGGCCCGCGTGCTCATTAATGCGGCGGTTCAGGGTAAAGAAGACCGTTTGCGGGGCCTTAAGGAGAACGTCATCATCGGACGTCTTATCCCAGCCGGTACCGGCTACCGTGGTCTTGAAACTACGGAAAAAGCCTAAGGAGTGCTTTAGTGCTGAGAAGCGGAAACAAAACCCGCTCCGATGTTTGTCGGAGCGGGTTTTGACATCCGGGGAGACCAAATGGGATACTAGCTGCATAAGCGAGTAAGAAGAGTTGAGATCTATGGGAATGGAAACACTGCCATTATCTGAATATGCAGACAGAAAACCTGAAACCGGAGTACAAAAGCATCCCGCCGAACCACCTGTTCATTTGGAGTCTGGAATGAATCCTGTTACAGCTCAAGAAGAAGAGCGTGTGCGTATTGATCAAAAACGGGCACAGGAAATTCTCCGATCCCTTTTGGGTGATGTTGAAATGAAGAAACGTGAAGAAGATATTCGGCGTCAGCAAGTACAGGGAGCTGACTGGAATGACCTCAAAAATATGCTGGAAGAATGGGGTAGAATTCAGGGATCAGCTAAGGTGTACGCTCCGGATGAAGTGAATGCACAGTTGAATCAAGCCGCTCTGGGTGATAGGAGTGTTCTTGATCAGATCACAAATACCTATGGTTTGCGTGATCGGGTAAAAATCCTTTTTGAAAAGCACCATAGTTCTGGTGAGGGGCGTATTTCTTTAGGAGCTCGGCGTTTTCGAGAAGAAAACGAAGGATAGTTGATAAGGTGAGATTTGGTGAATTTTAGTCAGAAGAAGGTATTCGGTATGCGTTTTTTGTCATGTGTAAATATGGTATACTGCGAGTATTATGGGGAAGAAAAAGGGAATTGAAAAAGAGGCGGAAGTGACCGGAGAGGGGTTCCGTTTCTCGGATATTTTGCATAGTGATGCGAAACGGAGCATCGCGGCTGTTTTTTTATTTGCTTTTTCCATTGTACTCTTGCTGGGGTATTTTGGGGCGGCAGGAAAACTCGGAGAACTCCTCGATCAAGGTATGGGTATGCTCTTCGGTTTTGGGAAATGGCCTTTTCCCTTGCTCCTCATTATTGCAGGAGTCATGTTTTTAACTCGTCGCGCTACTACCTTGGCGGATGCGGTGAAATATTTTGGTCTTTTACTTGCCTTCTTATCGGTACTCGGTTTCGTACATCTCTTATCTGGAGATGATATTGATGACCTTATGAAACTGGCAGAGCAGGGTGAAGCAGGCGGGTTCGCTGGGTTTGGCTTAGCAGCTCTCTTTCTTGTGACAACGAGTAAATTGGCCGGCGGGGTACTCCTCATGATGCTGTTTTTAATCGGTGTCATTGCGGCATTCAATGTTTCTCTTATGCAATGTTTTGAGTCGCTCAAGAAACGCTTACGTCGCCCAGTAGCTGATCCTGAAATCAAAGAAGGTGAGCAGGAAGCAATGGGCTTTTCTGGTTCTCTCTTGGATCCGGATCAAAGGGAGATATCAAAGGTAACCTCGTATGAGGTTCCGTCAAGCGAAGATGTGCCTCTGGTATCAGACCAAGGGTTGTCTGATGGCAACATCGCCAATATTCGTTTTCATGATGATGAAGACGCAAACGAGACCTTAGGTGGTGATCAGTCCGAGAGAGAAGAGGAGATATTTGATCATGATGCAGAAGATAGAGCTGATGAAACCCTCGTGAAGCGTCGGCGTCGGCGCACCCGCCCGAACTGGGTCTTTCCGCAGCCAGAACTTTTGGAATCGAAATCAGGAGAAGCAGCCGGCGGTGATACGGAACGCTGCAAGCACATTGTGGTGAGCACGTTGAAGCATTTTGGTATCGAGGTGGAGCCAGGTGAAGTGAAGGTGGGACCAACGGTGACGCAGTATACGTTCCGGCCAGCAGTTGGTGTGAAATTATCCCGTATCACGACACTCTCTAATGATTTGGCGCTGGCATTAGCAGCGGAGTCGATCCGTATTGAAGCTCCAATTCCGGGTCAGTCGTATATTGGTATCGAGATTCCGAATAAGTCCAAAGCCATGGTACGGATGCGCGACTTAGTGGAGAGTCGGACTTTCCGTGATCCAAAACAAGCCTTGCTTCTGGGTATTGGCCAGGATGTGACCGGAAAGAATATCTTTGCTGACTTGGGTGATATGCCGCACCTCTTGATTGCGGGCCGGACAAAATCCGGAAAAAGCGTGTGTGTGAACGCTATCCTCATGTCATTGCTGTACAAAAATTCTCCGGATGATTTGAAACTCATTCTGGTTGATCCGAAACGGGTAGAGTTGTCCATGTATAAAGGAATTCCGCACCTGAAGACAGATGTGGTGGTGGATGGAAAAAAAGTGGTGAATTCGCTACAGTGGGCGATTGGCGAAATGGAACGGCGCTACAAATTACTGGAAGCCGTACATGTACGAGATTTGCCAGCCTATCATGAACTCTGCCAGCAGGGATTGAGAAAAACAGAAAAGGATGAACGGACAGGAGTCGTACGAGAAGTAGAGCTTGAACCATTACCCTTTTTCGTTATCGTGATTGATGAATTAGCGGAAATTATGGTGGCGTATGGCAAGGAGGTTGAGCCGAAAATAGTTCGATTGGCGCAGATGTCGCGAGCGGTCGGTATTCATCTTATTCTGGCAACGCAACGACCAAGCGTTGAGGTCATTACTGGTTTAATCAAGACGAACTTGCCGACACGTATTGCTTTTCAGGTTTCTTCACAGATTGATTCACGCACCATACTGGACACTGGGGGGGCAGAAAAACTCTTGGGGAATGGAGATATGCTCTATCTGGCTTCGAATGGAGATACACAGCGTTTACAGGGGGTATACGTTTCGACGGACGAAGTACGTCGAGTGACCAATCACTGGCGTAAGGAAAAAGAAGCTTGGGGTGAAGAAGAGAGTTTGGAAGATGATATTACTGGAGGAGACGGTGATGGCGCCTCTGGTTTGACGGGAGAAGGAGGAGGCGAACATGATGAGCTTTTTGAGCAAGCCCGAGATTTATTTATCCGTTCTCAAAAAGCCTCGACCACTTCATTGCAAACAGCGTTTGGTATCGGGTATCCGCGGGCGGCTCGACTGATGCATGTGCTTGAGGAAAACGGTGTGGTGGGTATGGTGGAAGGAAAAAAACAGGTATTGATCGGCCGCGATATGGTAGCGACTCCCGAAGCGCAGGCGGCTCCCCAGTATGGTGACGACCCGTTACGCGATCAGGCAGAACGAGAGAACTGGCAGGCATAGCAAAAGATGCGGGGGAGTTTTTCTGATGAAATAGGACCGAGTATGGCAGGAAGCGGATTTACAAGAAAAAAAGTAGGCTCACTGACATTGGGGGAGAAATTACGTAAATTTCGCACCGATCACCGAATGAGTCTTATTGAGGTATCTCGTGCCACGAAAATCCAGGTGAAATACCTGGAATTTTTAGAAAATGGCGAATACGGAAAGTTGCCAGCGGATGTGTATGTTAGGGGGTTTCTTCGAAGCTACGCACGGCATCTGGGTTGTGATGAAGAGGCTATTTTGCGCTTGTATGAGCGGGAACAGAATATCCAAGAGAGTTTAGGGAAGGGTTATGCACATACGACGGTGCCCGCAGGCATTGAATGGCCTTCTTTTGTGGTGACGACTCGGACGATATGGGCGACCTTGATTATCCTTGTGATCAGCGGAGCCTTCCTATATCTTTTTCATGAGTACAGTGCTTTTGTTTCAGCACCGCGGTTGATTGTGCTGGAGCCGGTGAATCAGGGTATTGTTTCTCAGGCGGATATCGTGGTGCGAGGAGAGACGGATAGGGGTGCCCGAGTATTGATCAATGGCCAGCCGGCTTTTGTAGGTACGGAAGGGGATTTTACTGAAAAGCTTCTCCTACAGCCAGGATTAAATACGATTATGATCTCGGCAGCCAATCGCTTTGGAAAAGAACGAACGGAAACGCTGCATGTTGAAGCTGTTTTTACTCCTGAGCAAGCACCACTTGATGAAGCTGCATTGGTTCCAAAAGATGAGCACCGTATACAGTTGGTAGTGAGTGCTCCGGAGAAGGCGGTGAATGTCGTGGTGGTAGCGGATGATGTGAAGGTGTTAAGCGGAAAGCTTGAGCTAGGAGAGAAAAAAGTGATTTTAGCAGACCGAGAAATCCGGATATCTTCAGATAACGGGAAAGCCACGTATGTAGAAGTGGGATCAGAGTCGCCGCGGGCGCTGTCGGCCGAAGAACAGCCCATCAAAGAGGCAGTTTTTACTCCGCAGTAAATACGCTCTATAATACGGAACGGAGGGGATAATTCAATGTATACAGGTTGAAGTTATGGCCAAAGCAAAAACGAGTGAAAAAAAGCAGGGTATAGACAGCGTGGTGGATGAGATTAAGCAGAAGTTCGGTGAAGGCATGATCATGAAGTTGGGTGAGGTAAAGAAGGTCGATGTGGAAGTCGTGCCGACTGGATCTATCTCGCTCGATATCGCGCTGGGTATTGGAGGGATGCCGCGCGGTCGAGTGGTGGAGATCTATGGTCCGGAATCATCCGGAAAAACAACACTGACACTGCATGTGATTGCTAATGCGCAGAAGATGGGCGGAGTGGCTGCGTTTATCGATGCTGAGCATGCGCTCGACCCAGAGTATGCCAAGCGTATTGGAGTGAATATTAATGATCTCCTTATTTCCCAGCCAGACAGCGGTGAGCAGGCATTGGATATCGTTGAGACTTTAGTGCGTTCCAATGCGGTGGATGTGATCGTGGTGGACTCGGTGGCCGCACTCGTTCCGCGGGCGGAAATTGAGGGCGAGATGGGGGACCAGCACGTAGGACGCCAGGCTCGGTTGATGTCACAGGCGCTCCGTAAGCTCACACCCATCATTGCTCGGTCCAATACGATTGTCATCTTCATTAATCAGCTCCGTATGAAGATCGGTGTGATGTTCGGCAACCCAGAAACCACGACAGGTGGTCAGGCGCTCAAGTTCTATGCGTCGGTCCGTGTTGATGTACGTCGCGCCGCTCAGATCAAGAAAGGGGAAGCAGTGGTTGGAAATCGTGTTAAAGCCAAGGTAGTCAAGAACAAGGTTGCGCCACCCTTCCGAGTGGCTGAGTTCGATATCATGTATAACGAGGGCATCTCGCTCGCAGGAGACCTCTTGGATACCGCGGTGCTCTGCGGGGTGATTAAGAAGTCGGGTAATTCCTATTTGTATGGTGAGGTAAAGCTTGGTGTTGGTCGCGAGAATGCCAAGAATGGTCTTAAGGCTGACGCGAAGCTTATCAAGGAAATTGAAAAAGAGACACTGAAAAGATCCAAAGACATCGTTCCGGGAAGTGGAGACGAAATAGGGAGTGAGGAGTAGGAATCTTCAAAAAAAGGAGATACATTCCTCTCCAATCCGAAGACCTTGCTGGCTCTCTGTGGTATTACTGCGCATCCAACGGTTACCGAGAAGATTACGGAGAGCTTCTCCTTAAGTCAAAAAAGAGAAAAGCGGTCCCGCAGTGCGGTCCGCTTTTTGTAGAGTGGCGTCGTTTACGCCTGAGCCCCAACAAAGTGCTCGGGATGATGGGTAGCACAGCAGGGTTTACCGTGCCCGTGATGTTCCGGGATACGTGGCAGGAGCTGGTGTGCTTCTTCAATCGTCACGATCCGCTGATCGATGGTCAAGATGATGCGAACATCGAGTTCCGGTTGCTCATCGATCGGAAGGGTTACGAAATGTTCCCTGGCACCCTGAAACATTTTCTCGGCGCTTCGGAGATGAAAGCGAAGATCACTCTGAGTTCCATTCCCCAGTTTTTCCTTCAGGTGGATACCGCACCACTGACAGTGAGTGTGAGGGAGAATATGGAAAACAGTGGATCGAGCCACATCTCTGTAGCCGCTCAGAATTTCGTAGAAGGCCTTGCGGCAATCCGTTTTTCCTGCCAAGAGATGTGGCCCGCCAGGAATGCGGACAATATCCTTTCCTGCTAAAAGTCCACCCTGTGATCGGATTTCATTGATCATTTCTGCTACCATTCCGTCGAGGCGGTCGTCATAGCAGGTCACAATCACATGCTTTTTTTTCGGCATGCTTCTTCTCCTTGTTGAAGTTTATGCGAAAGAACAACAAAAAAACGTGATGTTGCCACGGGATCTACCCTGGGTGAACCCAAAGGAAATCAGGTAACAGCACCAACCGATTTAGTATCACTTCATTCTTTATATTTGTCAAGAAGGAAATTCTGGGAGAGGAAAGAAAAGGTGTTATACTAAACAAGTATGTTCTCATGGAAGAAAATCATGGCCGTTTTGAGTGTTACGGGGATGCTAATCGCATCATCTGGCCTTTTTATTTTTCCAACGGTATCTACGTTAGCGGCAGATGCCGGGGATATTCAAGAGAGTATTGATAAAACACAAAAGAAGTTGGAAGAAGCAAAAAAGAAAGAGGCTGCCCTTCAAAAAGATCTCAATCAGATTACCGGGTCACTCACCGTCACGAAGCAGGTGATTGCTCAGACTTCGAATTTGTTGTCGGAAACCGAATCAACCATTAGCCAAAAGGAAGCTGAGATCCGGGCACTTGAAGGTGAGATTATCGTACAGAAACAGCTGCTTCGAGAGCTTGTGCGGAATCTGTATGAGAATGGAAATACACCGTTAGCAGAAATCATTCTCGATCAAGAAGGAGTCCAGCTCTCATTGGCAGAAGGAGATACTTTTTTGACGCTGCAGGATAAGATCGGAGCGATTACGGATGAACTCAAGGCGGCTCGTGGGAATACTGAAGGCGAAAAGGTAGTACTTGAGGATGCCAAGGCGGAGCATGAGCGACTTTTGCGTCTGAAGAGTGAGCAAGAGAAATCTTTGACAGCTGCCAAGAATGAAACACAGTCTGACTTGAGGGATCAGCAGGCTACGATCGGCGAGCTTCAGGGAAAACTTTCAAAATTGAAGAGTAGCTTGTCTGATTTGTTAGGGAAGTCGTATGACGCTCAAGACGTCGAAGACGCTGCTTCATTCGCGGCGAAGAAAACGGGTGTGCGCAAAGACTTCATTATGGGTATGCTGGTGGTTGAATCAGACTTGGGTCGGTATACCGGGGGGTGTACCTATGCAGAAGTAGAAAAAGGAGCAGAACAACGGTACAAATCCGGCAAGCTTTCTAAGGCTTCTTGGGCGACCTTCCAAAATCGGCGCACTCTTTTTAAAGGCATTGCAGACTCGCTCGACAAGAACTATGCCAAACTGAAAGTGTCTTGCAATCCGGCAAGTTACTATGGGACTGGTGGAGCTATGGGCGTACCGCAATTTATGCCAGATACCTGGATGGGCTATAAGGCGCGGATTGCTAACGCAACGGGACATAATCCTCCGGATCCGTGGAATCTGACAGATGGAGTGATGGCTATGGCAATCAAGCTTTCGGTGGTACCGGGGGTGACGAGTCACCAGCGAACTGGCGAACGCAATGCCGCGAAACTCTATCTTTCTGGAACGACTTCCGCAAAATACAACTGGTATGCTGATAAGGTGCTCTATTGGGCGGATAATTATGAGCGTTTGCTGGATCACTAGTTTTGGTATACTAAAGAGTAGGGAGGATATAACCTATCTTTAATAGAGACCTATGGAAAACATGCAGAGGAAAGTATGTATCGTGGATGACGATCAGGATATTCTCGGTATGTATAAGATGCGTTTTGAGCAGGAAGGATACGAAGTGGTGACGGCCATGGACGGAGAAGCTGGTTTAGCACTCATTCGATCAGCAAATCCGGATATCGTGCTGCTTGACCTTCAGATGCCAAAAATGGATGGAGTGAGTGTGCTTGATGCCTTGAATAAAGATCCAAAGCTGGTGATGATCCCGGTGATCGTCTTGAGTAATAACAATACGGATCAGATGTTTGAGAAGATCAGTGGCCTGGGAACTGTACGCTATTATATTGTGAAGGCTCTCACGACACCGCAGAAGGTGGTGGATATCGTGGCGGAAGCCCTTTCGGGAGATTCAACGGTCGAATAAGGAGAAAGCTATGGGAGAAAGCACGAGTAAGATAGTGGTGTGCATTATTGATGATGATCTAAGCATCCAGGAAATTTACCGTATAAAATTTGAGCAAGAAGGTTTTGAGGTGATTGCAGCTATGGACGGAGAGGCGGGCATTGCTTTGGTGCGAGACAAACACCCGGATATCATTTTTTTGGATATTCAAATGCCGGTGAAGAATGGTCTCGAGGTTTTGGAAGTAATGAAGGCGGATCCAGAAATCTCACGTATTCCGGTCGTCATCTTAAGTAATCAAGATGATCAGGCTTGGTTCAAGCGTATTGGTGAACTCAATGCTACCAAATTCTATCTGGTAAAAGCCCTCACAACGCCCCAGAAGGCAGTAGATATTGTTCGTGAAGTCCTGCATTGGTCTTAGTATCTATCTCAAATCTCACCGCTGATAAAAAGACAGAAACAAACGCTTGTCTCATAAAATATTCAGATTTCGGCTGCAAACTTCTTAAAGCTCGTCGGATTATCTTGATAGTCCTTCTCACTTTTCAAAGTTTTCGCTCGAAATCTGAATATTTTCTTAAGACATGAGATTTGAGATAGATACTTAAAAGATACAAAGTAAGAGAGTATGAGGCTTGAAAAAGCCTCTTTTTCTTGTAAAAAAGCTTGAGATAGGCTACAGTACGCCTATTGAGATTGTTAACTATCTTGTGTATGGCGCGCCCCTATTCACCAAAAAGTATCGAGAAAAAGTGGCAGAAGGAGTGGGAAAAAAATGGTCATCCGAAACCGAAAGGAAAGAAAGGGGAGTATTATATTCTCGATATGTTCCCGTATCCTTCGGGTGACGGTTTGCATGTGGGGCACGTAGAAAATTATACGGCAACGGATATCTATGCGCGCTTCAAGCGGATGAATGGATACAGCGTGCTACACCCGATTGGTTGGGATGCGTTTGGGTTGCCGGCGGAGAACTTCGCGATCAAGACCGGCATTCATCCGGATAAGAAGACGCATCAGAATATCAAGAACTTCATGCGGCAGATCAAGTCGCTTGGTATCTCCTATGATTGGGAACGTGAGATTGATACTTCCAGCCCTGAATACTACAAATGGACGCAGTGGATGTTTCTTTTCTTCTACAAAAATGGTTTGGCATACAAGAAAAAGGCGCATGTGAATTGGTGTCCGAAAGATGCGACGGTGCTTGCGAATGAGCAGGTCGTAGATGGGAAATGCGATCGCTGCGGCACTGAAGTGGTGCAGAAGGATCTCGAACAGTGGTTTTTCAAGATCACTGATTTTGTTGAGAATACGAAGAGTGTTTCTGGAAAAAAAGTTACCGGTTTGCTTTCCGGACTGGAAAAAGTTGATTGGCCGTCGTCAACGAAGGCAGCGCAGGCGAACTGGATCGGACGAAGTGAGGGGGCGGAGGTTAAATTTAAAATTACGAATAGCGAATTACCAATCACCGTCTATACGACTCGTATTGATACGATTTTTGGTTGCACTTATGTTGTTGTCGCACCGGAGCATCCGCTGCTTCGGAATATCGAACAGAGAATATCGAATATCGAAGAGGTAAGGGAATATCTCGAGCAGACCAAAAAGAAAACGGACCTTGAACGAACAGAACTCAATAAGGATAAGACTGGCGTGAAGCTCGGAGGTGTCGAAGCAGTCAATCCGTTTACGGGTGAATCGGTCCCGGTATTTGTCGCGGACTACGTGCTTGGTAATTATGGTGCGGGTGCCGTGATGGCTGTCCCAGCGCATGATGAGCGTGATTATGCATTTGCGAAAAAGTATAATCTGCCAATTCAGCATACAGTGGCGCCGTATGTTCAGCTTACGGGTGCGCTAGCTCCTCTTGATGGGAAGAAAACAACAAGAAAAGAATGCGCTACAGCTTTTATCAAGCATCCAACAGAAAAGAAGTATCTGGTGCTTCAGTGGCCCGGAGGAGCGGCTGGATTTGTCGGTGGTGGAGTTGAAGATGGAGAAACGGCGGAAGAAGCGATTATCCGAGAAGTTAAGGAAGAAACTGGTTTCCAGAATTTTTCCGTTGTCGAGACCATCATGCCGCATCTTTATGGGCATGGATACAAGCTGCGTAAGAATGTGAATTGTTTTGATCATGATACGGTGTTCATGATAGAGCTTGATGATCTTGGGCGAGAAAAGTCTGAAGAAGATAATGGAGATCACCAAACCGTTTGGTTGGATGAAGTTGAAGTAGGAAAGATGATCAGTTTAGACCATCATCGGTTCATGTGGGAGTACTATCTTGAAGAACTGGAAATTTTCTGTGAAGATGGTATCTTGGTGAACTCAGGAAAATTTACTTGTTTGAAATCAGCGGAAGCGCGGGAGAAAATGATTACCTGGCTTGAAGAGAAAAAGCTCGGTGCAAAGAAAGTGAATTATCGCTTGCGTGATTGGCTCATCTCTAGGCAGCGTTATTGGGGAGCGCCGATCCCGATCATCTACTGCGATGACTGCGGTACAGTGCCGGTACCGGAAAAAGATTTACCAGTGAAGTTGCCGACCGACGTAGATTTCCGTCCGACAGGAGAATCACCACTCGCGCGTTCGAAATCATTCCAGCGAGTAAAGTGCCCTAGATGCGGAAAGAAAGCACGGCGCGAAGCGGATACGATGGATACCTTTGTTTGTTCAAGCTGGTACTATCTTCGTTTTGCTGATCCGAAGAATACTAGGAAATTTGCTGATCCGAAAAAGATTGAGAGGTATCTTCCGGTAGATTTCTATATGGGCGGAGCGGAACATTCGGTGCTGCATCTTCTCTATGCGCGCTTCTTCGCTAAGGCCTTGGCGCAGCATGGCTATGTAGGATTCGATGAGCCGTTTATGAAGCTGCGTCATCAAGGGATGGTGCTGGCGGAAGATGGTCGCAAGATGTCAAAGTCATGGGGAAACGTAGTGAACCCTGATACGGTGGTAGCTGATTTCGGTGCTGACACCCTTCGGCTTTACGAGATGTTCATGGGGCCGCTCGAGGATATGAAAGCGTGGAATACGGGAAGTATCGTTGGTTTGCGGCGGTTCTTGGAGAAAGTGTGGAGATTATCCCAAAAAACAATCAACAAAAAACAATCAACAGGGAGTAAGGAGATCGAAAGCTTATTGCATCAGACCATCAAGAAAGTGACGGAAGATATTGAGGAATTAAAGTTCAATACGGCTATCAGTTCGTTGATGATTTTTGTGAATGCTCTGGAAAAAGAATCTGAGATTTCAGAGTCGGTTTTTGAGACCTTGCTGATCGTATTGGCTCCGTTTGCGCCGCATATCACAGAGGAATTGTGGTCCCAGCTCGGGAATAAGAAGTCTCTCTTTTTGGCAGAGTGGCCGCAGTGGAATAAGAAAAAGATAGTGATAGACACGGTGAAGGTGCCGGTCCAGGTGAATGGAAAAGTACGAGCGATTCTTGAGGTGAGTGCCACAGCAGATGAAAAGACGGTACGAGAACTGGCGCTGGCTGATGAAAAAGTGAAATTCTATACCGAAGGCAAAGCTCTCCGGAAAGTGATTTATGTTCCTGGGCGGATTCTCAATCTCGTGGTGGGATAGGAAGCGTGGAACGAATCTTGGGTTTGGGGTAGAATGAGGAGTATTGCGAAATACTAAATTGATACTTGTATGCTGAAAACAACGATTCCTCAGTTTCTTCCGCTTTCCCGGCCACTGATTATCTTTGATCTTGAAACAACCGGATTGACCACTGGCGAGGATCATATTATCGAAATGGCGTACGAGAAAATTCTGCCGAATGGAGATATTGTTTCGTACTGCCAGCGCATCAATCCGGGGAAACCGATTCCGGAAGATGCTACTCGGGTAAATGGTATCCGAGATGAAGATGTGAAGGATATGCCGAGTTTTGCCTCGTTGTGTTTTGAGCTCTGGAATGCTTTTGAGGGGGCGGATGTTGGGGGATTCAATATCACCGGCTTTGATCTGCCTTTCTTGAAAGGAGAATTTTCGATGGTGGGAAAAAACTTTGACTACACCAACAAGCGTGTACTGGATGCGAAAATTCTCTACCACAAGATGGAAGCGCGGGACATGATGAAGCCACGAACGCTTTCGGCGGCCTGTAAGCTCTACTGCGGACGAGAACACACCAGTGCACACACTGGAGCAGGGGATGTGCGTGTAACGGTTGAGATCCTGGAAAAGCAACTTGAGAAGTATCCGGAATTTCGCAATTGGGAGTATCTCGCAGAATTGCATGGGAACAAAAAGCTTCTTGAGTCAGCAAAAACAGAACACGCCCCGCTTATTTCGAGTCAGTCAAGCTTAGGAACACTTTTTTGATAAGTATCTCAAGTATCTTGTATCGGGTATCGTGTATGAAGGCTGTGTAGCTGGTATGCATGGTACAAAATACAGAGCACAAGGTTGATATGGATATCTTACACGCTATTATTTTAGGAATCGTTGAAGGTCTTACGGAATTCCTTCCGGTTTCATCGACAGGGCACCTTATTCTTGCAGGAGAGCTCTTAAAACTGCCTGAGACAGAGTTTCTCAAGACGTTTGAAGTCGTTATCCAGCTGGGGGCAATCTTGGCGGTGGTGGTCCTATATTGGCGCAGGCTCTTGTTGGATCGGCAAATGATGCAGCGCATCATTGTAGCCTTGATTCCAGCGTTGGGTGTTGGGTTTCTCTTCTACACGACTATTCGGAAGATGCTGGGTTCAGATACGGTAGTGCTCTGGGCGCTTTTCTTGGGCGGTATCGCGATTTTATTTATTGAGTGGTTTCACAAAGAAGAACAAGAAAAAAACGAGGATTTGAGCATATTGCCATATCGGACTGTTTTTTTGATCGGCCTGTTTCAGGCATTAGCGGTGATCCCGGGAGTGTCACGGGCCGGGGCGACGATTATGGGGGGATTGCTTCTGGGCTTGTCTCGTACCGCTATCGTAGAGTTCTCTTTTCTCTTGGCGGTACCCACTATGGTAGCGGCGACAACGCTTGATCTCGTAAAACACGGAGCTTCTTTTTCAAGTAGTGATGTGTCAGTACTGCTTGTAGGTCTCATGACGTCGTTCGTGGTAGCGCTCCTTGCGATTCGGTTTTTTCTGCGTTTTGTAAGTACGCACACATTTATACCATTTAGTATCTATCGAATTCTGGTGGCGCTCGCTTTCTTCCTCTTTATTACCAAATGAAGCAAGTGAAACGAAAGTGAATTTTCGTTTCCGAGCGAATGTAGGTAAAATCAGGGTAATCACTGTTATTCTTTAAGTTTTCTTGTATGCAACTTCTCTATGGAAAGCCAGTGGCAGAAAAAATTCATGCGGAAATTAAGGAGCGTGCCGGGAAACTCCGTATCCGCCCAGGGCTTGCTGTAGTGCTTGTGGGGAATGATCCGGCCTCGCATCTTTACGTCAGTCTCAAGGAGCGATCAGCTCTAGAAGATGGGCTGCACTTTGAAAAACATGTCTTTGCTGAGACAGCTTCGGAAGAAGAGGTGATTCGTGTCATTGAGACGCTCAATCAAAACGCTGCCGTGCAGGGAATTATCGTTCAGCTTCCTCTTCCGCAGGGTTTCGATGCCGATCGGATTATAGCGACGATCGATCTGAAAAAAGACGCGGATGGATTTCATCAGGGGAACGTCGAACGGTTTCTCCAGGGAGAACAAGACAAGATCCCGGTGTTTCCTGAAGCTTTGCTCGAACTTTTGAAATCTTCTCAGGAGAAATTAAGAGGAAAAACAGCTGTCATCATCGCGAATTCAGGCTATTTCGGCGAGGTGATGAAAAAAGCGTGTGCGGATCAGGGTTTAGAAACCGAGGTAGTACTGAGTACAGAATTAGCTCATAAAACAGAGGTAGTGCGCTCGGCAGATGTGGTGCTGACAGCCTGTGGAGTCCCGGGGAGTATCGACGGAGAATGTATTGCTCTTGGAGCGATTTTGATTGATGGGGGGATTGCGAAGCAGGATGGACGAGTAGTGGGGGATGTCAATGCTGAACAAGTAGCACTTCAGGCCAATTATCTTTCGCCAGTACCAGGAGGAGTCGGGCCGGTCACTATCGCGTGTCTTTTACGCAAAGTTGTCGCATTGGCAGAAAAAAACGAAAATCCGGTTTGAACCGGATTTTTTGTGCCGCGGGAGAGACTCGAACTCTCATGATATTGCTATCGCGGGATTTTGAGTCCCGTGTGTCTACCATTCCACCACCGCGGCGAACTGTATATTGATGCCTTTTTCAAGCCATAGAACGCTTCCATAGCATAGAAAATTGAAGTGTCTTTGTCAATCGGATATACTAGGAATAGCTGCATCAAAAAAAGAAGGGGTGTTGCAAGTAACAAAAGTTGCGATGGGAGTTTTTTGTTTGTTGCTGTGAGGTGCTGCGTGGAGTACTGGTTCAATTTTTCTTCTCTATGTCTCAGATTATCGGATTTGTTAATCAGAAAGGTGGTGTCGGGAAAACCACATCAACTATCAATGTGGCTCGTTATCTAGCCGAATTTGGCAAGCGGGTGCTCTTAGTGGATCTTGACCCTCAGGGGAACGCGTCGTCGGGGCTCGGTATCCAAAAAGATGGTATTGAGAAAAATCTTTACCATGCCATGATTATGGGTGTTCCGCCGCAAGAAATTATTTATGCCACTGATACTGAACGACTCCATATTATTCCGGCTGCTCAGGATTTAGCGGGAGCTGAGATAGAAATGATTCATCTGGATGGGCGCGAGTTTCGTTTGCATAATGTTCTGCGGGCGCTCAAGCCGCATTATGACTATATTCTTATCGATAGCCCACCATCGTTAGGGCTCTTAACCATCAATGGGTTAGTGGCGAGTGATGGCGTGATTATTCCGGTACAGACGGAATACTATGCTCTCGAAGGCCTCTCACAGCTTTTAGGGACCATCGAGCTGGTACGGGAACGACTACAGCCTCATCTACAGATTTTTGGTGCACTTCTCACCTTGTTTGACCGACGGAACCGCTTAGCACGCCAAGTAGTGAATGAGGTGCGAGCACACTTTCCGGGCCCAGTGTTTGAGAATGTGGTTCCACGATCCGTGCGTTTGGCGGAAGCGCCATCCTTCGGGAAATCTATTTTGGATTTTGATGCGTTTTCAAAAGGAGCACGAGCCTACAAAGGAGTGGCGCGGGAAATCATTGCTCGAGAACCAGTTGAGACAGAAGCGGAAGGAACAGAATAATTTTGTAATTTAGGGTTTTAGATTTAAGATTGAGAAGAGAGGTGGATTGTGATGTCTACCAATACATCCAACACCATACATCAAAATCAAATTTTTTCTTATGGCGCAACAGTACGGATTGGGACGGGGACTTTCTTCGCTCATTCCTCCGAAAAAACCAGTGACTGCAGATGGGAGTGCGGAGGCAGTAAAGTCTTCAGTAGTGGCCTCGCCTTTTATTATTAACCCTACGCAGCATGCGGATGGGAGTGTTGTCGCTCCAACCCCTGCTGTTCCTCAAGCGCAATCTGTACCGATTGAAGGGGGGGTGGTTGTTTCGAAAGCAGCTGACCCTATGGCAGATTTGGATCGGGACAGCGTGGTAAAAGTGCCTCTGCATAAAATTGCTCCGAATCCAGAGCAACCACGGGTGCAGTTTGATAAAGAAAAATTAGCTGAACTGGCTCAATCCATACAGGAGCACGGAATTCTACAGCCATTAGTGGTGACCCGTGCGGGAGAAAATTACGAGCTCATCGCTGGAGAACGCCGTCTACAAGCCTCAAAATTAGCTGGTCTCGCAGAGGTCCCGGTTATTATTCGAGATGCGAATGAGCGTACTAAACTGGAGTTAGCGATTATTGAAAATACGCAGCGTCATAATCTTAATCCGATCGAAGAAGCCAAGGCGTATCTTCGATTGATGGAAGAGTATGGTCTGCATCAGGAAGAGGTGGCTCAGAAAATGGGGAAAAGCCGGAGTGTGGTGGCTAATACGGTTCGATTGCTCCATTTGCCGGTAGAGATTCAGCGAGCCGTGATTGAAGGAAAAATTTCTGAAGGGCATGCCAAAGCGCTGCTTGCCATTGAAAATCCAGAAAAACAGCGAGCACTTTTTGACATGATTCTGAAGTCTGGATTAACCGTGCGTGAAACGGAGATGCAGGCACGCACAGTATCAGTACGCACGCATGTTCGTAAGGAAGCAGTGCTTACTCCAGAACTTTCCGAACGCATGGAGAGGCTGCGCGAAAAACTTGGGACAAAAGTGAAACTAGCGCAAGCAGGGAAGGGAGGACGGATCATCATCGAATACTACTCGCCAGAGGAGCTTCAGGAAATGTTTCAGCGCTTTGGTTTGTAATTTCCTGAGAAGGAAATATTTCTAAAAAACGACTCGCAGTAGTCGTTTTTTTGGTATGACTATCGGTGAGAAAATTTTTTTGATACTAGCGTTTGTCTGGAGGGAGTTCGGCCAGGAGTTTTTTCATATCGCGTGAAAGAGTATCACGATCGGCGATGAGCAAGGCATCATCGGTATCGATAACAACGATATCTTTAAGTCCAGCGGTAACAATGAGTCGTTTATCCCCATGGATAAAGCAATTTTTACTTCCTAGATCGATACGTTGCCCCTGCACTACTTCACTGGAAAGATGGCGTTCCGCGAGAAAATCATAGAGAGTATGCCACCCGCCCACATCACTCCACTTGAGGGTGCTTGGAATAACAAAGCGGTGTTGTTGAGGAAGGCGTTCGGCAAGTACGGTATCGATTGGCAGGCTATCGACTCGAGAGAAAACTTCCATGAGTTTCTCAGCCGAGAGCGAGTCGTTTTCGATGGAAGCCGTAATTGTTTTGGTAAACCGAGAGAGTTCAGGGGCGTAGGTTTCGATCCAGGTGAGGAGTGTAGTAGCGCGGAAAATAAAGTAGCCAGCATTCCAGAGGTATTCCCAAGAAGCAAGATATTCTTCAGCGGTGGCCCGGTCAGGTTTTTCCTTGAAGTTTTTAATATCAAAAACACGATCGGTACCATGGCTACCCACTTCTTCTCCGAGACGAATATAGCCGTAGTTGGTATCGGGACGAGTTGGGTTGATACCGATAGTCACCAGTGCCTCGGGATGGGTCTCGACAGTGACGAAGGCAAGATTAAGAGCGCGAGTGAATTCCTCGGTATTTTCGATAGTATGATCAGATGCGATGGTAGCCACAATAGCTTCGGGATCACGAGCAGCGAGAACGGCGGCAAGGTAGATAATGGCCGGGGCGGTATTGCGAGCCAAGGGTTCAATGATGAGCTGCTCCGGAGTGATGAGGGGGAGTTGTGCTTGAGTAAGAGCTATATATTTTTCCCCTGTTGAGACGAGGATGTTGGTAAGGGGAGTTGTTGTTCGGACTCGCTCAAAAGTCTCTTGAATAAGGGTTTTTTCGGAGGTAAAAGCCTGGAATTGTTTGGGTTTTTCGATGCGGGAAAGGGGCCAGAGACGGGTGCCAGTACCGCCAGCCATTATAACGGTATAACGATGGTGTTCTGGTGTATGGAGAGGGGTCATAGGTATGAATAAACGCATTCGAGTCTAGTATACCGGCGAAAAAAAACCGGAGCAAATATTTTTTTGGAGATACAATAAAGATCGGAGAACATTTTTTCTTTCTTTCTGAGGATTTTTTTGTTATACTGCTTCTATTATCTCATGGTGATATTTCTGCCGTTTATGGCAAGTGAAGGGTCGGGAGGCTTCAATCCGCTTCAGCCGATTACTACAGGGAATGATCCGGCTTCGGCAGGTGTTCTGGGTAATCCTGGGCAGTCGCCTCAGAAAAATAAAAAATGGGTGATGTGGATTATACTTTTTTTTCTACTCTCGCTGGCGGGAGGGGGAGTTTTTTGGTTTTTAAATGACAGACAGAAAGGAGTGCAGCCAGCAGCGGAAACACCAGTTGCGGTATCAACAGAAGAACAAAAATCGCCTGTATTAGCTGAAACTCAGCCGGTAACACCAGCGCCAGTACCACTGTTTGGGGATGCAAATTATCGAAGTGAAAATTATCGGGTAGGGGATATCGCTATCGGTGGAGAAGCAGAATTTTTCTTGTCAGAGGATAACCCGGCCCCGCTTGAAATTACCGATGTGCGTGAAGATGCGTTTACGGAAAAGAACAAACAAGAGGTTCGCTTGGTCTTGAGTTGGCATACGAATAAGCTTTCAAAAGCGGATGTTGAGTACTCCAAGGGTGTCGGTCAGGCCGTAAAAATCTCTTCCGAAGATGATTTCAGTTTGAACCATAGTATGGTTATTTTTGGGCTTGATCAAGCCTCAACGTACGTGTACACCATCAAGAGTCAGGACCGGTTTGGTAATAAGCAGAAAAGCGATCCACATGCGGTGTATACCGGTTCGAGAACGGTGTCGTTGTTTGATCTTATCGCGGATGCGGTCGGGGATGTGTTCGGGTGGGCGGTGAAGAAAAAATAAAAAAGTTTTTGAAGGATTTGTATGCAAAAAATGAGGGTGTTTTGGAGTAAAAAATGCAGAAAAAAAGGACTCTTGACAGGGTAAAAAAATACCAGAAAAAGCTTGAAACAGAGCTATTGCAAAGAGAAAATGTATGGTAAAATAAAAGAGATATTTCGGGAGCAAATTACATGTCATTGTATGTAAAAAATAAAAATCGAAAAACAGCATATTTCATCCTGATGATCGCGCTGGCGGGAGGGATGCTCATGGGGTGGTGGAATAGCTCGCGACCTGTTTTTGCGCAGTCCATAAAGCAGATTCCGCTCACAGCGTCGTTGTTTGATGGAGACAATAAAGTAATCACGAATGGCTCATATGAAGCTCGTTTTGCGATTTACACCACGGATCGATCAGCGGCCGATGCTTACCCATCGAACAGTGATGCAGGGAGCCGACTCTGGGAAGAAACCCGAACAGTCGAAGTGAAGAACGGAATGTTCCGGGTATTTTTAGGAGATGTGGACCCATTGCCTGCCTCACTCGATTTCAATCAGGGCAATTATTTTATCGGCATTCGTATTGGAACAGATTCCGAAATGGTTCCACGAAAGCGCTTAGGATCAGTGCCATCGGCTGTGAATGCTGATCGAATCCAGGGTCGGGTTCCAGGAACCGCGAATGGAGATCTACTCATTCTGGGTGCCAAGGGGAAGGTGAATATCAAACAGTTGCCAACCGGGAGTGGATCGAAGCAGTTGGTTTTAGGGAATGACTCCCGATTGCATAACCAGAATACCGATACCGGCACGAACTCAGAGGTGTTCACGTTGGGTGATGGATCAGCCGTCACAGGTAATTTTGATTTCCGAGTTTCCGATGCAACGACCGGACCAGCCTTGCGGTACAATGGCGCTCTCGGTTCATGGCAGTTATCGAACGATGGTACGACTTTCTCGAATGTGCTCACGGCGAGTAGCAGCTTCTTGCCGATCACTGGCGGAACCATGACAGGGGATATCGTGTTTGCTGGAACACAGTCATTTGCTAATCTCATTAACTTGGGTGCAGACACGGTTGGAAATTATATAGCCACTCTTTCTGGTGGGAATGGGATTACGGTGACAGGGTCTGGTTCGGAAGCAGCTACGCCGGCTATTTCATTAAAACTGTTATCTTCAGCAGATGGTGCTGGAGCGACTTCTTCCAATTCCGGATTGGAGTTTTCTGGTACCGGAGCTGATGAACTCTCGCTTCTTCAAGGGTGCAGTAACGGTCAAGGGATTGCCTGGAATGATGCCACGAATGTTTGGGAGTGTACGAGCTTTTCAGCAGGTCTGGCTGGGACGGGTACGGCTGGATATGCCACGTACTGGAGTGGTGCGAGTTCGCTGGGTTCGGAGCAGTATCTTTCGCCGGTACGCGGAGGAACCGGAGTGGATGGTTCGGCTGCGAGTAATGGGCAGTTATTGATCGGGAATGGCACTGGATATTCTTTGGCAACACTGAGCACTGGATCAAATGCCATTTCTCTTACCAATGGCGCGGGGACGATTACGCTGGATGTGGATGTGGCTACGACTGGAGTTACCACCACGACATCATCAAATTCCGGCTTAGAAGCGACAGCGAGTGGGCTACGCTTGATCGGTGGCTGTAGTAATGATCAGGTTTTAGCTTGGAACTCGGGTTCAAGTACATGGGTGTGTTCGAACAAAACTGGCGGCACGAGTGACTGGACAAGTACAGGATCGGTCACCTACCTCACCGATACCACCGACGACGTCGCCCTAGGCGGTTCGACAAGCACCAACGCTCGTTTCTACTTCGATGTCACCACAGGGAATCAGATCGTTTTTGAAGGCACCGGGGTAGATGATGCGAATGAGACCACGCTCGTCATCACTAATCCTTCGGCGGATCGCACGCTGACCTTCCCGGACCTCTCGGGTACGGTGGCTCTGACCGCTAACCATCTCGGAGCCT
>CAZOKB010000007.1:0-6193 GCA_964580285.1 uncultured Bdellovibrionales bacterium | reverse complement strand
ATCCGTCACGGGTACGATGATCTTAAACGATACGGTAGCCCTTGGTACGGATACGGCTGGCAACTATGTCGCTGACCTGAGCACCTCTGTGCTCACGGGATTGACTGGTGGAGCAGCAGGTTCTGAGGGTGTATCTCTGTCGCTTGCTTTCGATTATTCAACGGCACTTTCAGGAGATCCGGCCCTAGCGGCTAATAATAGTATTTTCGGTACGAATGGACTGATTTTCGAAGGAGCCACGGCTAATACCTTTGAAACTTATCTGACCTTGGCTGAACCAACAGGGGACAATACGCTGACCTTGCCGAATGTGACGGGTACTATTGCAACTTTGAATGGGGGACAAACGTTCACGAGTGCCACTTGGAACGGTACCGCAATCGGGGCCCAGTATGGTGGTACTGGTATTGATACGAGTGCCTCTACGGGTATCCCGACCATTTCATCTGGTACCTGGAGCGTAGCGGCAACCTTAGGTGCTTCTTATATAACTGCCGATACCCTCGACTTCACTGAGTTTAAAGACGCCATGACACTAGATGCCTCAACGGATATTGCGGTGACCGGAAGCAATGTTTTCTCGGTTACGAATACGGGGACCGGGAATAGTTTTGTGGTGAATGACGCTTCCTCAGATACCACACCGTTTGTGATTGATAATGCGGGGAATGTGGGTATCGGTACTGCTAGCCCAACAACCATACTGGAAATGTACGGAGGTACAACTGCGGATATTATTCAGACCATTACTGCGGCTTCAGCCGTATATGATCCGCTTCTTGAGTTCCGTACAGGTGCTACGCCAGCAGTTCAGTTTACCTTGGGGGTGGATAACGATGATTCCGGGAAGTTCAAGATTGCGACCGGGAGTGGGCTTACGACAACAGATCAGTTCTCTATTGATACGACCGGTGTTACCTCAATCGCTAACCTTAATCTTGGTGCCATGAGTTTTGATGAGGATGCGGGTATCGTATCACTCATAGATATGCCAGTGACCTCCTCGGCCGCAGCGGGAACAGTCATGAGTTATGCTGCTCAGATTGATTCTAATCCGATTCTTACCATTTATGCTGAGTCCGATGGCGCTGGTTCAATTCAGAATTCTCGCGTGGATCTTACACATACTTCAACCCGTACGACAGCGGATATCGAATACGGTCTCAAGAATACCTTCTCCGACACCGGTGTTGTCACCACGGGTACCGACACGACCTACGGCGATTACCTTTCTGTCACACGTACCGGAGCCACAGGAGGCACCATCAATAGTTATGGACAGTACATTCTCCTTGCAACTGACAATGCTGGCTCAGGTACGTCAACCGCCTATGGTTCGTATATCGATACCAATGTCGCTGGTTCAGCGAATGCTGATACCGTCTATGGCCAGTACATTACGACTGAATCCAATGCTGGAACAGCCTACGGTCTGTATGTTGATGCTGGTACCGGAGCAGGCACGGAATACGCCGCCGCCTTCTTGAATGGTGCTGTCGGTATTGGGGATACGACACCGGATGCACGCTTGGATATTGATTTTTCACAAACCTCGGGTACGCTCTATGGTGCTGCTGCTCCATCCTCAGTAACACTTGCAGGAACTCTCACCGGCCTCTCGCTCGATCTTTCCACGAATGTAACTGCTACCGGTCAATCTGTAACTGGGCAAACTATTGCCCTCCCAGCGGTGACTAACACGGCGGCCGCCACCTATAATTATCTCGGTCTTTCACTGACTTCCGGTAATTACGCGGTGAATACGTCCAACGCGGTGACCACTAATATTAAAGGTATCACGTATACTACAGGAACGCTTGCTAGTGCGGCGGCGACAGTGCAAACCGAAACGGGGTATGAGGTCATAGGTGGAGCACTTACTCAGAACACGAGTGCCGGTACAATTATTTTCAATGGTCTCAGCGTGACGAATCCGAATATCACGCAGACTACTGGAATAGTGACGGCGAATGGCACTACGGTGACCACGGGTTCTATTACCACCGGTGGCACACAGAATGGTGTGAACATTGCGGCGTCTGGTGTGGGTGCTGGCACACTGAATGGTCTTAGTATCAGCGCTATTACCGCAGGAGCGGGTACCGAAACCGCTATTAAGATCGGATCGGGCTGGGATACGATCCTTGATTCAGCGACACTTGATATTTCCGGTGCGGGTGCGATTACCGGAGCGACGGGTATTACTAGTTCGGGTACGATCACCTTTTCCGGTCTCAATACGGCCGGGGCGATGCTCTTTACCAATAGTTCAGGAACGCTGACTCAGGATACGGCGAACCTTATCTGGGATGATACGAACAATCGTCTCGGTATCGGAACTAATAGTCCGGCTGCCATGCTGTCGCTCTTCGGTACCAACAACAAGCTGCGCCTTGGTTATGATGGATCAAACTATGTTGACCTAACGTCATCAGCAACGGGAACGCTTGATATTACGACGAGCGCGACCGGTGAGACGGTCCTGATGGTGGGTGATACAGGAAGCGCTATCGATACATCGGTTAAATTCCGTAATTCCGCGCAGAACTACTATGCTGGTCTTGATGGAAGCACCTCGGACTTTATGATTGGTACTTCGACGACCGTTGGATCGAATGTTCTTTTTGATCTTGCATCCACTGGCGCTTTGACACTTACGGGTACCGCGCTCACGACGACGAACTTCCTTACATTAAACGCGTCTGCCCTGACGACCGCGTACGCGGAAACAGTGAATGTCAACGGTGCAGCTGTTCTCACTACCGGTGGCGCTATCAATATCGATGGTCCGACTGGTGCCGCGGCGATGAATGCCACGACCGGCCTGGTGAATATTTCGAGCACAGGTGCCATTACTAACTCTACAGCCGGTGCTGCCTCGGGAATACTCTTCCAGGTAACGGGTAATGGTGCTATCACTCCAACCCTGGCTTCTATCTCGGATACATCTGTCATGACCACCACCGGCAAGCTGCTCGACTTGACAGCTAATGCTGCCACTACCACCACGGGCCTCTTTACTCTCAATGCCAATGGTATTACTACTGGTTCGGCTATTGATGTGAACGGGCCTTCTGGCGCCTCTACCATGAACGCTGGTACTGGTCTTGTAAATATCTCGGCCGCCGGCGCCTTTACCAATAGTACGACTGGTGCCGCCTCCGGTTCCCTTCTCCAGATCACGGCTAATGCGGCTATTACCCCAACGTTGGCTTCCATTTCTGATACAGCTGTCATGACCACCACCGGCAAGCTGCTCGACTTGACAGCTAATGCTGCCACTACCACCACGGGGTTATTGACCATAAACGCCACAGGTCTCACGACTGGGTATGCGGCAAATATTAATGTCAACGGTGCATCTGCTGCTCTCACTACCGGTGGCGCCATCAATATTGTTGGTCCGGTTAGTGCGGCCGCTCAGGCGGGTGGAGCACTTCTCAAAATTGCAACCGCTGGTGCTGTGACGGGTACGGCTGGCAGCGGTACCTCTCTCCAGATATCGAGTGCTACCGCTACCGCGACGGTCGCCTCTATTAGTGATAACGCGCTCACGACGGGTTTCGCACTCAATATTCCTCACACCACATCCGTCATTGCTTCGGGTGGTTCTTTGGTTAATATTTCCTCTACTTCAGCTGATACCGCTACTACGACAGGTGCGTTGCTCAACCTGAGTTCCACGGCCTCGCTCGCTGGTACGCAATTCCTCCAGACCTATTCCGGTCTTACCACAGGTATTGGAGAATCGATCGTGGCAGATGGCCTCACGACCGGAACGGCAGAAAGTATCACTTCCGCCTCTACTGCCGGCGCAGCGAGCGGATCTTCTTACCTTTTAAGTTTGGCACGATCTGGTACTAACACGAATGCCACACACACTGCCTACGGTCTTTCTTCTACCGTGACCAATACCGGTACAACCTCAACCAACATCGCTGGGTATTTCAGTGCATCTGGTGCTACCAATAATTATGGTCTCATTGTGAACGCTGGAAATGTAGGTATCGGTGACACGACGCCAGCTTCCCTCTTCACCGTCGGTTCCGGAGACCTCTTCCAAGTCAACTCTTCCGGTGCCATTGCCGCAGTCACTGATATTACGGCGAGTGGCCAAGTCAATGGAGCAGATGGCGTGGTAACGAAAGTAGTTTCATCCGGAGCATGCTCTGATACGGATTTCACGCTCGATACGAATGGGAATATTTGCATAGAATCTTCTCTGGGTCGCATGTACTTCCGTTACGGTGGCGCGTGGCACTATGTTAACCAGACAGCGGGTTTCCAGATTCCGAACTATGAAACGGCACCGCAGAACCAGCTGACAGCCCTTGCTAAAGACGAACAAAATAACGCCTTGCCGTTCGATGCAACGAGTCATCCAGAATACCTGACCAAAGCCATGCAATCTGGTGAATTCCTTGTCCCGTATGTGGATGAGTACCTTTCCGATGGCGCGGTCCATGGTCTCTACGCTCGTTTTGAGGATGTAAAATCCAAGATGTTCGGTGAGGAACAAGCGCAGATCGCGAACCTCACATTGAAGACAGATCAGAACGTCACCACGTTAGGGACGCTTCAGGCTTCGGTAGACACAGAACTGCTTACGGTGAGTGGAGAACTGAATCGGTTGAAGGCGGAGAACCAGACTCAGGACACAGCTCTCTTGGCAGCACAAACCGGTATTGCGACCGCTGAAGCGGGTATCGCTACGGTGCAAACGGATATCAACACGCTTTCGACTCGTACCACAGCGGTTGAGACCAGTCTGGCTACTTTGAAAACGGAGGTTGATACCTTGACCGAGTTCTTCTCGACTCTTGATATGGGGAATGTGATCGTCAAGGATATTAACGGGAATGTGGATTTGGTGGATGGATCGCTTGCGGCGCGCATCATTGAGGCAGGCGGTATCGTGATTACGAATACGGTAGCAGATGCTCCGACTATCGGCACCGCTGAAATCTTGCCGGTGGCCGTGGATGCGGATACCGATGGGAATGATGACCTGACCGGTCTCCCTATGACAGCGCCAGAAGTAGTTGCTCGTGATGGTCAAACAGCGGAAGTGATGACGAAAGCTATGATCCCAATGATTAATGGTTCACGTATATTCACCAGCTTTAAGGGAAATCCGAATGGTTTTAGCTGGGTTGAAAAGATAGTAGTGGAAGGGGAGTATGTTGGATTCAAGATCCATCTCTCGCAGCCAGTCACTGCTCCAGTGAAGGCTGACTGGTGGTTGATTGAACAGAAGTAATATACATATGGACGTTGTCTTGTGACTTTTTCCTTCAGATCATTTTTTCTCGTTCTGGCGCTCCTTGCGATACCTCTTTTCGCGTGGTTTTTCTTGAGTATGGGAGGGCGGGGAGAGAGCCCGAGTCCTTTTGGTGAGAAAACGCTTCACTCGGGCACGGACTACCGTGTCGAAGCAGAGGGGAGGAAGGTCATGGATGTGCCTGATTCTGCAGCGCTGGATACCTTTGATCGGCTCAAGGCAGGTTTCCACTCTATTGATTTTTCACTGGCTGGTAAGACGGTACTGGCTGCGGATGTTATCCATAAAACAACTGAGGAGAAGAATCAGAAGACGGTTCTCTCAAGTACCTACAATCTCGACCATATCACGGTGGTCACCGGATACAAGGATGAAAAGAAGAATCGTTCTCTTGATGGATTTGACCCAGTCAAGCAAACCTTCACCCTTCAGAACCGTTCCGCACAAGAGGAGACAGTGACGCTTACCTCACGGATGGAGATTGCCGGAGATGAAGTCACGTGGGATGGGAAGCCCTACCGTCTTACGGAGGAGAGGCAAATATTCAAGGCGTATGAGAAGACTGCGAGTGTCCCGGAGTTCGCCAAAGATGCAGGCCAAGCCGATACTCCTGGAATTGAGGGCTTCAAGAACTACAACTATACCTATACGATCGGATCAAATATCGTCTTTGATGGCGGGGGGCACCCCGCACGCTATGACTGGGCGGATGCGCTGCTCTTCCATCCCGAAGTCGTTGCTTACCGTGAGGGTGACCGGAATTACCTCGAATTCATCGTCCATGATGTCGCCATCCCAGCTTGGGGGGAGACGGTCATTGACCCCAATTTCGGGTTGAATGACACGAGCGCTTATGATATCCGCTACGACGGTTCTGCGCCACTTCCCTCCCTTACCGATACCGCCTTTGCT
>CAZOKB010000006.1:41274-57614 GCA_964580285.1 uncultured Bdellovibrionales bacterium | reverse complement strand
CAGATTAAGGGAGAGCAATCTCGAATGTCGCGGTAGTGGTAGAGAGGCTGATGGACCGGTCGTGGAGGGAGATACTTTGGATATCTCTGAGTCGGTCGGAGAAGTATTGCTGTACGCTCGGAAGCGTAGTGCATCGAAAAAACTCCCATCGCATCCCAGGATTTTTACCTCAGCCATTCAGATAGCCTTCTTCTAGTGATACAAAACCATGGTATACTATCCACAAAAGAAACTAACCCTAAACCCCTATGCCTCTCTTCAAAATAAACCAAGGCTCTGTCCTCGTCTTCTCCCTCATTATCTTAAGCATTATCCTCTCCGCGGCGATTACCGTCGCTACAGTCTCCGTCACCAATCAGCGTTCCGCGACTGCTACCGGTAAATCCGTCCAATCCTTCCAAGTGGCAGACTCGGGTATTGAACTGGCTCTCCAAAAGATCTACAAAGGTACCTATACCTCTTCCGACTCTCTCGCTACCGCTATGACCGGTATGACTTGTTCTGGTACCACCCTCACCAAAAGCGATGTCGCTGGAGGGAATGTCTCTCTCACTCTTTTTGATAACAGTAATAACCCGATCAATTGCTCCGATACCAGCTGGCGAGACAAAGTCGTCAAAGTCAAATCAGAAGGCAGTGCTTTTGGAACGACACGGGTAGTGGAGACAGCGGTGGCGGCGGGAGGACTGAGTTGTGTCAATAAAACAGTAAGCCTTCCAGATAATACCGGTGGTAGCCTGACATCAAATTGTGACCCTGGGTTTATCGCGGTAAGCTGTCTTGACTTTAAGGATGCTGGAGGTGATAGGATATGTTCCACTAGTCTTTCCGGATCTCAATGTACTTCAGCTACATGTGTTTCTCCTGGAGTAGGAGAGCACTGGACGCTGATAGCAACCTGTTGCAAAGTGTAAGATTCAAAGTTAGATAAAGAATAAAACAGTAAAAAACAGCCATAAATCCGCTGTTTTTTACTGTTTGTAAACGATAAAAATATTCTCACTCAGGGAGGGTGATTTCAAAAGTATTGTTGTTCGTGCTTATAGCGACAGAATGATCATGGAGAGCGATACTTTTTGTTTCGGAAAGTTGATTTCCAAAGTGCTGATTGAGCAGGGATCCTTCCGTATTCCATACAATCAGGCGCTGGTTATCGGTATCAAGACCAACGAGGAGTGTGTTATCAGGTTCGGTGGCCATAAGGAGATGATCTGGGGGTATGGCAGGTAACTCGAATGAGCGCACGGCTTTACCGCGGGAAAATTGGGTGAGAGTATGGTTGGAAAAAATATACACCATATCATTGACAGCGAGAGAAGCAGAAGAGTCTGGATGGAGCGTCTCTTTAAGCCAAGAAACTCCTTCACTGAATCCTCCTCCGGCACGAGGAAAACGAAGAAGAGAGGTGCCATTGGCACTCAGTGCGTAGAGGTAGGTAAGATAGGCTCCTAGAACTGAAAAGGAATTTGGATTGGAGGGGAGTGTATTTTCAGAAAAAGTGCGGTTGGTTGGAGTGAAAGCAAGAAGTTTTCCAGTATCGGTAAGAATAAACAGAGTACGGAGATCATGCATTGGAGCGATCGATTGGATAGCACCACTCTCCACTGGAAGGACAGCAGAAATGTTGAGTGCAGGGATTTCGATGGTCGTTCGCGTGGCTATGACCAGAGTGTCATTGAGGTACGTGGCCGCGACAGTATCTGGGTAGGTAAAAGAGGTTTGAGAAGGAGGGAGATCAAGAGTGGTGCGTTCCTGATCACGTACTGAGGGGGCTGAAGTGGTAACGACGGAGGGAGTGTTTTCTGTTGCGGAGGGGGCAGTGCTTTTCTGAAGGAAGACAATCCATGTGAGGATCCCTCCGATAATGCAGCAGAATGAAAAAAGGATGAAGCGTCGTTTGGGCGAAAGACTGAAAAAAGAGCTTTGAAGGGTACGAAAGAGCGAATGGATCCGAGGGATACCTACTTTCCCAAGGCGCTGTACCTGGAAAAATAGTCTTCTTATGATGGTATGAAAAAAAGTACCCACAATACGGAGGGCGACGCGCAGGGACGGTGCGGCGCGGTGAGTTAGGAGGTTGGAGGCCTGAGAAAAGGATTGTTTTATGCAGGGAGAGAAACGCGTAGAGGAAGTATTCTTGTTTTTTGGTGGAACAGGAGAGGGGGATGAAGCTTCTGAAACGGGCGAAGTATTGCGTACCGTGATCGGAATAACAGAAGCTATTGAGGAGGATGTTGATCTTTTTGGGAGGCGAAAGTATTTTTTAAAACAAGCGAGTGCGGCGTATTTGAGACGTTCGACAGAAACGAAATAGAGGAGTTTTCCCCGGTCAAAGAGTCTGTGAAACAAGCGACGAGCGGTGGCTTGGCTGTGTTCTCTCAATTGTTGGCTGGAATGAAAGAATGCTTCCAGATACTGCGCAAAGCGGGAAGCTTCCACTGGAGTCTCAGTTCGTTCTCCTTGGATATAGATATGTCCGGTTTTTGAATCGATATAATCAGGCTGGGACATCTCTGAATGAGAAGAATCTTCAGATAAGGCGGTTGCAACGCTTTCTTCACGCTTATTTTCAAAAGTGATTTCTGAAAAATAGCTTTTGATAGCTGGTTTCTGTTTTTCTGGTTCAGGAGGGATAGAGGGGGGGTCGGTGGGTTCCTCGATATCCACGATGAGCGCACCACTTTGATCGAGTTCGTTCACCATGGCGGTTTTGAGAAACTGGGTAAAACGCTCCCTATCCATCCGACGAGCTTGGCGCTCTAAGGTATCCTCATCGAGGAGAGTAAAAATTTTTGGCAGAATAAAAAGGAGTCGATCGTTTGGGGCGAGGCGCCCGCTGGAAATCTCGACAAAGGTCTTGATCGGGTGTTCGGCAGCATCAGGTGAAGCCAGGTCTTCGCTGATGTGTGAGAGCGTGCCATTACGGAAGAGGTAGATACGCCCATCGCCGGTGGCGGAGAGATGGATGGAATTTTTTTCAAGCACTGCGATATTGCCGTGAAACTTTCCTAGCCAACCGATATTGCCGTGTTTGACGATTTCGGCGAGGGCGACATTGATCTTATGGAGAGCCGCTTCGAAGCTTTCCATAGCGCCACGGCGCGGATTGCAGAAATACTCATTTTTAGCCACGGAAAAGAGAAAGTTGACAATGTATTTGGAGTCTTCGCTTGCGTCATCGATTTCAAAGAGACCAAGCAAGACGCCGAGTGAGGCGCCTGCGATATTATCACTTTCATGTCGGAAAATTTTTATGAAATGCTCAGCATTCCTTCCGCGTGTCGCTCGGATTTCCGAAATAACACGGGTATATTCCCGAAAAACTTTGGGTTTTTCTCCTTTTCGCTCTCTCATAACTTCACTTTTCTAGTATACCACAATTTTCGGCTTGTATCAGGGCTTATTGATGGATTTTCCCGTTGACTTTTCCCGGAACTCTGCCGTATACTCAAAGGAAGTATACCGTAATCCGTATTTGCTTTGAAAGTATGTCCCTTGTCCTGTTCGATGCGTTGTTTGGTTCGAAAGCCCGTGCCCGAGTGATGCGTTTTTTCCTCCTGAATACCGATGGAGACTCTTCGGTGGCAGATGTAACCGCTAAAATCATGCTTTCTCGGACCGATGTTGCCCGTGAAGTGGCTAAGCTGGCAAAACTCCGGATGATTATCGAGAAAAACCGTAAGGGGAAAAAGGTGTATGCTACGAATACGGATTTTCCTTTTTACACCGAACTCAAGAGCTTAGTATCGAAACTCAATGTACATGCTCAGTCTCAGGTATTCAAAAAGCTGAAGGTGATTGGTGAAGTCAAACTCATTCTCATCAGCGGGCTTTTTCTGAATTACTCCAAGAGCAAGGTGGATATGATCTTGGTGGTGAATAATGTGAATCGGACCAAGTTGCGGCATGCTATTCAGTATCTTGAAGCTGAGGTCGGCAAAGAAATCCAGTTCGTACTCATGAATGCCGAAGAGCTTCACTATCGGTTGAATATGTTAGATCGATTCTTTGTAGAATTTCTTGAAGGTCCTTATGAAGAAGTGGTGAATAAGATTCCTGAACTCAAGCGTTTTATTGCAGGGATACACAAATAAAGAAATTAAGGGAGGGTTATACGTATGGAATGGTGGGGAGCATTGATAATCGGAATGGTGGCAGGTGGAGGCGTACTTTTTTTAGTGCTCCGGAAAAAGGATACCGGTACCGCAACGAGTCAGGAAGAACTCATGGTACGGATGGAAGCGCTCAATCGGCGTTTTGATGAGCGTCTTGATCGCATGGCGCATGCTCTCAATCAGCAGCTCCATGGTTTTCAGGGGATGCTGGATGGTCGGTTGGCGGATAATACTTCGCGCCTCGATAAACGTTTAGATACCGCGGCACGATCATTTACGGAAGTGCGCGAACGTTTGGCGCAGGTAGATCAGGTGAACCGTCAAATTCTCGAGGTCAGTAAAGATGTGGCTTCGCTGCAGGAAATTCTCACGGCGCCAAAAATCCGCGGTGGTTTTGGAGAAATGATGCTCTATGATCTCCTCGAGAAAATGCTCCCGAAGGAGTACTATGTTACCCAACATACCTTTAAGAGTGGTGAAACGGTAGATGCACTGATTCGACTCAAGGGGGGCGACATCAGCGTCGACTCAAAGTTTCCGCTTGAGAATTTTAAGCGTATTGTGACGGCGCCGACGGATGAAGAGAAGCGGGTGGCTCGGCGCCAATTTTTGAGTGATGTTAAGAAGCATGTGGATGCGATCGCTAACAAATACATTGTGCCGAGTGAAGGCACTTTGGATATTGCACTCATGTATATTCCCGCTGAGAACGTGTATTACGAAGTGATTATCAAGGATGAAGAAGAGCAGGGTTTGCTCGCGTACCTTACAGAGCGGCGGGTGATCCCGGTTTCGCCGAACTCGTTCTATGCCTACCTCAAAACAATCCTTTTTGGTTTGCAGGGGATGCAGATTGAGAAGCGAGCCAAGGAGATCATGGGGCAGCTTGAGAAACTCATGAAGAGTCATGATCGCTTTGCCACGGAGTTTGAGACTTTGGGTGGACACCTTGGGAAGGCTCGCAAGAAATATGAGGATGCCGAACACTTGTTGGATCGGTTTGAAGATGATCTTATCCAAGTCCGTGGCCGGCACGGAGAAACGGATGAAACCTTGCTGACTGAATCATCTGAAACAAAAGAAGTATGACTATCCGATGGTCCGGGCACCACTTCCAAGAAACCATAGCACAACCGCTGGTGCAGGCGGATAGCGGAAGAACTTTTTTTGAAAATAATATCGTGCGCCTCTTGTTGGGTCTTTCTGGAGCAGTGTTCCTGGCTGTGGTGGGGATACTGGTTATTTTTATCCACCCATCAGAAGTGCTGACAGTGCTCCACTACAATGTTTACTTCGGCGTGGACCTACTTGGGGCCTGGTGGCAGGTGTATATATTGCCAGGTGTAGCGTTGGTGTTTGTGGCACTGAATACCGTATTGGCGTATTATCTCTATACCAAAAAACAAGAGCGGATCGCAGCCTATTTGTTCCTTCTAGGTTCGCTGATGCTTATGTCTGGGGTAGTGCTCGGGTGTATTGCGATCGCTTATATTAATTACTAATCTCATCTCAAGGAGGGTGGGATTGAAGGGTATATGCTCGCCTTTTTTCTGAAGCCATTTCTTATTGCTTTTACCGTCAGTACGGTTTTGTTGTTAGTGTTTCTCTCGGCGACACAGCTTATTCCCTGGTTGAAGTATCGGCGTGAACAATGGTTTCGTTTTGGGGGGATTGCCATCATGCTGGGTTTTCTCGCAGCTTTCTTTTTGGATGGTCGGGTGGTACTCACGCTCCCGCTCATAGGGTTGCTATTAGGGATATTGGTCATTACAGGATTTGGTATCTGGGATGATATCTTTAATCTTTCTTGGAAAGCGCAGGTTTTTTTCCAGTCTATGTTGGGTACACTCCTTTTTCTTTTCGGAGTGAGGATTACCTTTCTTACCAATCCATTTGGAGGGGTTTTCTCGTTTTCTCCAGACACAACCGTGATGCTGGGTTTCGTTATCGGGTTGGTCTGGCTTTTTCTGCTTATGAATGCCTTGAATTGGCTTGATGGATCGGACGGTCTCTGCGGGGGAGTCTCGATTATCGCCATTCTGACGATTTTTTTTCTCGCACTGAAGCCAGAAGTGAATCAGCCAGCTTTTGCGATTATCGCGGCAAGCGGTGCCGGAGCGGTGGGAGGATTTCTCCTCTTTAATCTCCCTCCGGCCCGGATTTTTGCTGGAACGACAGGTTCGATGTTCCTCGGATTCTTACTAGCCTTTTTAGCGACAGCTGCTGGAACGAAAATAGCCACTGCGCTTTTGGTACTGGCCTTGCCGATCGCAGATGCTATGTATGTCATTATGGAGCGGTTGCTTTCAGGAAAATCAGTATTTGAGGGAGATAAGCGGCATTTGCATCATAAACTGCAACGACTTGGCTGGTCCCAGAAGCGCATTACGTTTGTGCTACTTTTCTTTACCGGGGTAGTAGCGATTGTAGCTTTGCAAACACGTGCCGAGAGCAAACTTATTGCTCTCGCCATTGTCTTTTTTTCAGCTTTTTTCTCTTCTTTTTTGGTAGCCAAGCGAGTCGAACATACGACGACTATTCAGGATGCAGCTGGTTCACTATAAAGACTGTATGAAAACAACACGATTGTGGTTACTGTGGCTCATAGGTGTGCTGTTCTGTTTCCTGATAGGGGGATGGGTGTATCGAGAGAAGGTTGAGGGATATCCACGAGCGATAAGCTGGTCAGGGAAAGAGTATGCGGTCGAAGTAGCAGACACGCCAGCGCTCCGGGAACGCGGGTTAGGAGGGAGGGATAACCTCTGCACAGCGTGTGCCATGCTGTTTGTTTTCTCTGCTCCAGGAAACTATGGTTTTTGGATGAAGGATATGCGTTTTCCTCTTGATATCGTTTGGCTCTTACAGGGCCAGGTTGTGCATATAGAACGACATATTGATCCGCATTCAACAAAGATTTTCCTTCCAGAGACCGTGGCGGATACAGTGGTTGAAGTGAATGCTTTTGAAGCAGAGTCCCTTAAGGAGGGTGACAGAATAGAGTTTCTTCGTTAGGGAAGAAACAGAAAGCGATAACGATATTTCCTCTGGATGTTATCGGTACTCACTTAAAATAAAAATATACTTTCGTTTCATTCATTTTGTAATAAAATGGTAATAAAATCTCAAAAAAAGAAGAAAAGCAAAACCCCGGAATTTTCCGGGGTTTTGCGTCATACAGAAAGAACGGAGAAAAACAGATATACAGACTAGCGGTAAGCCGCAACGCGGACTGAATACTTCTTCAGGTTGTTGAGCTGTCGATCATTCAGGTTCTTTGATTGGCCGATCGCCTTGTTGATCAGGTCCTTCGAGAACTCGATTGATGATCCGGCGCGTACACCACCCTGGTGGCCAACGTTTTTGCGGAGATAATCTTCAATATAGATCTTGTGTTCTGCGGAGAGTGAGGAATCCGGATTCTTCTCCAGATAATTCATGAGTGCGCGACGGGCCAGGTGGGTTGAGCCTTCTCCGGCCATGGCGGTCTCAATGAATGATCCTTCGGTTTCGCGGGAGACTTCGGCTGGAACCTTATTGATTGAGCCTTGAGCCTTTGATACGGCTGTGTCATCAGTTGTTGTTCCTCCGTTGTCGGTCTCAGAAAGGGCAGCTGTGTCCGTATCATTGAGTGATACCGTCTCGGTGCGCTGTGAATAGGAATAAATTCCGAGTGCGATGGCTCCAACAATGAAGACGCTCACAATAACGCGGAGATTCTCTTGAAGCCAATTCCGGACCTCGCTTGTTGCTGTCTCTTCGAAAAGCGGATCTTTCTCATCCATGTCATGTTCGTTCATATCGTCACCTCTCTTTCTAGGGTTATCTATTTTCAAATGACTGCTTGCGTTGAAGCGACTGGCGGCTCATGGTCTGCCGAACATTTCGGAAGACGAGAGCCAATCGACCCCCTTCCTTGTATAGTAGTTTTCCCAGAAGGAGGTGTCAACTGGACAATAGAGCGTATTTATGGCTCTTTTTTAGAGGTTTCTTGAAAGAAAAAAGAGTACGGGAGAGGCATTGGATGAAATGAAAATTCCATGAAGAGAAAAGGACGAATGCTAAGAGTAAAATATTTTCTTAAAAAGTTCTTTGAGAAATATTTTTACAGTGACGCAGATTTTTTCTGCTAATATTTTTTTCTGCAGCGTATGAAGAAAAGCGCGATCACTTTTTTTCAGCGTACACAATTATTTTTTTGAAATATTTTTTTATTTTTTTCTTCTCATACTCTTGACACATATACAAAACGCTTTGATTTTTTTTAAAATGATATATAATAAAGATGCATGAAAAACTTTCGTGCCACGCACAAACAACAAATATAAAAATGTTGTGTGCCATAACAAGTCTTCTCATCATGACAACGTCAAACGATGAAGAAGATTATGGAAGGAGGTGATCATTATGGCAACCAAGAAAAAGGCAGTGAAGAAGACCGTGAAGAAGGCCGTCAAGAAAGCGGTAAAGAAGACCGTGAAGAAGGCGGTGAAGAAGACTGCTAAGAAGGCCGTAAAGAAGACCACGAAGAAGGTGGCTTCCAAGAAGCGCAAGTAGTTTCTTCCTCTTTTCAACACGAAAAGAAAAACAAAATTCCCCGAAAAGGGGATTTTGTTTTTTTATAGAATTTTGATGAAAAAAAGATTTTACTTTCCGACATTTCGTTGTCTCCCTGTGGTGCCAAAGGCATCCAGCGGTCAACAACAAAATGATCAGCAAGTAAAATCTCTTGCTCAATAAAAGAAACTCTTAGGTTCTAATACGGACAAATCGGTATTTTTTGGCTAAATCTCGGTGAAAAACGAAAGATGCCTGAGGAAAAAGAACGGGTATTTTTTCCGAGAGTAGAGGTTCCTGTTCAGGGCTTATTTCAAGCCAGAGAGTGAACGGGAGTGATGGCTGATTCTTTTTCAGTGCTACGATGTGCTTCAAGAGCGAAAGTATATGAGCAAGTCCGCGTTCATCGCTCACGAGCGCTGATGATGGCTCATAGTCTTTCACGTCAGGTGCGCAGCTCCCGTAAATCTCTTGAGAGAGATAAGGAAGATTGGCCACGATGAGCACTTCATCAAAGGAAAGAATGATAGAGTCAAGTGGATGGAGAAGATTGCCTTGATGAAAAGTAATGAGATGGTCAACGTGGTGGATCTTTGCATTGTGTTGAGCAATATTAAGCGCTTTGGAAGAGATATCAATCGCATGATACTGAATATCCGATACGGGATATGTTTTTTCTATTTCCTGTGCGAGTGCGATGATAATATTTCCGCTGCCGGTTCCAATATCAATGAGAGCGATTTTTTGTGAAATCTGTCCGCCAGCTGGCGGATTGAAATTTGAAATTTCATTGAGTACCAACTCAATGACAAGTTCCGTCTCTGGTCGTGGAATCAGTGTCGCTCTGGTGACCATGAAATCCAGTCCGTAAAACTCCTTGTGTCCTGTGAGATATGCGATAGGCTCATGAGTAAGTCTTCTGTGTGCAAGAGAAGAAAATATCTGGATGTCCTCGGGTGAAAGTGTGTATTCCGGATGTGCGATAAGGTACTCCCGAGTTTTTTGTGCGACATGCGAGAGAAGAATAAAAAAATCTTCCGGAGCGATCCGGACTGAGATGGGAGAAGTAAAAAATCTTTTTTGCAGCTCTTTAATAGTCATATTTTTCTTTTCGCTGGATATTCTTTCATAACACGGAGGAGTTGAATTGACAAGATATGAAAAAAATCGTATGATATACTGTCGCTCTTTGAAAAGAAAATGTTTGGCCATGGTGGAAAGAGGCTTATAGGTAAGCTTTTCTCCGCCATGGCAAAACCCGGAATGGTTCGGTGAGTCTGGCGCAAGGAGAATCATATGGCAATGCAAGTTGTCATCGAGGGGACGAACATCACGGCCTCTCAAATGAGCGAGTTCTGGAGGCTGCATGCCAATCTGGATTCGCACGTCAATCGTAAGACGCTTCAAGCATACCTCGAGAGGCGCAATCCATTCGGAGAGAAGGCTAGTGATGGCGTCTTGCTCACCGAAACAAGACTTCTCAAGCCTGTCGCCCAAGCCACCGTTCCGGCACGGACGAAGCCCTTCAATGCGGCGGAGTTCTACCAGACCGGCCCCGGCCTCTACGTCGACGACACGTTTGCAGATCGTCTCGACGTGAACGCTAGGCGGACGGTGGACTCGGCTCCTGAGCGCCCCTACGTGGCCTCGCTCCTCAAGGCGAATGCCTACGACATGGATATCCGCAAGGAACTGCCGGAAACACACCTGTCGACGCTCGAAGACATCGCAGGCCTTATCGAAGCACAGCCCAACGGCAAGTCGGGTTTGCTCCTCAACAACGGCTACGCAAACATCTTCTACGTCGAGGGCAAAAACGGTGAAGTCTTCGCCGTGGATGTCGACTGGGACTCCGGCTACCGCGAGTGGAGCGTCGACGGCTGGCAGCTCGGCGAGGTTGGCGACTGGAACGCTGACTTCCAGGTTCTCTGCCCAGGCAACGCAGCACTCTGACCCTTCAGTCCATTGGGCAAAAGACCCTTGGATACTTAGTCCCTTAGACCCTTGGAAACTACCACGTAGCGACCAAGGGTTTTTGTTTGGTTGTTTTGAGGCTAACGAAGCTAGTGAAGCTAATACGCTAGCAGCTGTTACTGTTCTTGCTTCTCGAGTTTGAGGCGCATGTCTTCTGCTTCGAGCGCAGTGATAATCGGGTCGATGGCACCGGCGAGGATGCCGGGGACATTGCTCCAGGATTGTTTGATGCGGTGGTCGGTAATACGATCTTGCGGATAGTTGTAGGTACGGATCTTTTCGCTGCGGTCGCCGGTACCGATTTGGCTCTTGCGGGCGTCGCCGAGTTCTTTGGCCTGGCGCTCTTCTTCGGCCTGGAGCAGGCGAGAGCGGAGAACTTTCATAGCCTTTTCTTTGTTTTTAATTTGTGATTTTTCATCTTGGCAAGAAACCACGACACCAGTTGGGAGGTGGGTGATACGGACGGCACTATAGGTAGTGTTCACTGACTGCCCCCCAGGACCGGACGAGCAGAAGGTATCGATGCGCAGATCGTTCGGGTTGATGGTGATATCCACTTCTTCTGCTTGAGGGAGGACCGCGACGGTGGCGGTAGAGGTGTGGATACGCCCGGCTTTTTCGGTTTCGGGTACGCGCTGCACCCGGTGCACGCCGGATTCGTATTTCAGTTTAGAATAAACAGGATATTCACTGTGGCCACGGGTGATTTCAAAGACCGCTTCTTTGAATCCACCAACCTCGGTTTGGTTGGAGTGCATGAGCGAGGTTTGCCAGCCAAGGCGTTCGGCGTAACGTGAATACATGCGGAAAAGTTCAGCAGCAAAAAGACTCGATTCATCACCGCCAGCCCCTGCACGGATTTCGACGATAATATCTTTGCTATCATTCGGATCTTTGGGAAGAAGTAAACGATGGAGTTCTTCTTCCAGAAGATCTTTTTCTTTGACGAGTTCAGTGTTTTCTTCAAGAGCCATTGCTTTGAGCTCCGGATCGGCTTCGGGATCTTGCGTAATCTCAGCGTTTCCGCGCATGTTCTCTTCGACTTCTTTGAGCTTTCGAATTGGAATCATGATACTTTCGAGTTCTGATTTTCGACGACCGAGTTCCATGAGTTTTTTCGGCTGTGAAGTGATTTCAGGATCACTTAAACTCGCCTCGACAGAGGTGTATTCAGTTTCTATATCCGAGATAAGGGCTTGGATGTTCATATTTTTATTACGATATCGGGAAAGGTTTCTTGAGGATGTGAAGATGTTTCATCCCGGTCGTTTCGTTGTTGACCGCTGGATGCCTTGGCACCACAGGGAGACAACGGAATGCCGGGAGGAAAAATCGTATCTATAAATCATTTTTTTTATGAAACATCATCGGGTCTTCTTCAGGACTATAGCATGGCTTGAAAAAAGCAAAAACCCCAAAAAAACTGGGGTCTTTGATTTCTCGGAAAGAAGAGCTATTTTTCCTCGGTCTTTGTTTCCTTCTTGGCACGAACCTTCTTGGGCTTAAGGGCACTGGCCTTAGCCTGGGAACGTTCGGTGAGCTTCTTAAAGCGATCAACCCGGCCAGTGGTATCGACAAATTTCTTCTTGCCGGTATAGAACGGATGGCATTGGGAGCAGATTTCGATACTGCTGGATTCGATGGTAGAACCTGTATTGAAAACAGCCCCGCAAGCGCAGGTGATAGTTGCTTTTTCGTAATAGGTTGGGTGGATGCCGGTTTTCATAACGGTTGCATTTGGGATAACAAAACAAAAACGCTGTAGAGAAGCGTGCACCTAGCCTAGCAGAAGCAGGGGAAATTGACAAGAGCCGGTTATTTGCTATACTTCCGACTGTATTTTTCTGCGCTCGACGCAGTGAAATCAGCCCGTTTCTTGAGACCTGAGCCTCTTCCTCGCTCGTTTTCGTTTGTAGACGGAAGCAGCGTTGGCTGGTCGATGAACAGAGAGACGGAAGTAATCAATAAGGAAAGAATACTATGACGGAAACCGTCACCGCGCCGGAAACGGCGGAAGCAGTCGTGCCGACTACCAGAGAGAAGGTTCAATCGGCAGAAGAAGTGGCATATTTTGCCAATTTTGATTTTGAGACGCTCGACGTAACGCTCGAGAGTCTTCTGAAAGCAGGCGTCCACTTCGGACACCTGAAATCACGCCGTCATCCGAAAATGGATGAGTATATTTTTACCACGCGTAAAAATATCAATATTCTCGATCTTGAGAAGACGGTGACCAAGCTCACAGCCGCCTCAACTTTTTTGGAGGAGGTCATTAAAAGCGGTAAGCCGGTATTGTTTGTGGGTGTTAAGAAACAGACGCATGATGCTGTACGCTCCTTGGCAGTACGTATCGGTATGCCCTACGTCATTGACCGCTGGCTTGGTGGAACATTGACTAATTTTGCGCATATCAAATCTCGGGCCAAGTATTTGGTTGAGACGGAAGAAAAAATGGCGCGGGGAGAGTTTAAGAAGTACACGAAGTTCGAGCAGGCCAAGAAGAATGAGGAAATCGAGCGGCTCGAAAAGCGCATGGGTGGTATCAAAAATCTCGATATGATTCCGGGAGCCATCGTGATCGCAGACACCCGTGAAGCGGATATCGTGTTACATGAGGCGCGCAAGCTCGCTGTGCCTATCGTAGGTATTGTTGATTCCAATACGGATCCGTCCTTTGTGGATTATCCGATTCCTGGAAACGATGATGCCGTATCCTCGCTCCGTATCGTACTCGGAGCCCTTGGTAAGGCCATTCTTAAGGCAAAAGAGGGGAAATAGCTGATGTGTTAAAATACCAAAAAGCACAAATGTATGAGTCAAATGGAAACTATTAAGAGTCTGCGTGAACGGACGGGCGCCGGGATTGTGGACGTTAAGAAAGCTCTTGATGAAGCAGCTGGCGATGAAGTGAAGGCTATCGATATTCTGCGGAAGCGTGGTCAAGACAAGGCATTGAAAAAAGGCGACCGGGATACACATGAGGGTGTGGTGGTTTCATACGTACACGGCAATAGTCGGGTGGGTGTGCTTTTGAAACTGTATTGCGAAACGGATTTCGTAGCGCGCAATGATGAGTTCAAGGCTTTAGCCTACGATATCGCTATGCATATCGCTGCTTTGGCTCCTACCTGTGTCAAGCCGGAAGATGTTTCAGGTGAGGCGTTAGCGCATGAACAGGCTATTTGGAAGGAGCAGCTAGCTACGGAAGGTAAGCCAGCGGATATCATGGAAAAGATTTTGGCGGGTAAGGAGAAAAAATTCCGCGAAGAAGCCGCCCTGCTTTCGCAGTCTTTTGTGAAAGAACCAGAAAAGACTGTGGGAGCGTTGATCACGGAGAAAATTCATAAGATAGGAGAGAATATCCAGGTAGGGAGTTTTGTACGGTACGAGATTTGAGTGTTTTTGATAGCCCTAATTGTTTCTGCTTGATCCCATGTGGCATCTCATCATTCCACCTATAGTCATTGTCGTTTGTTTTGCTTGGATTCTTTGGTATTTGTCGCTGCGCGGGACGGATCCAGAAGTGGTGCAGCGGGTCGAGACTCTGAGTGGGATACATGAGCATAGGCTGCGTTCAGCTCTGCGGAGATTTTTTCTGCGGATTTTGGAAAAGCTCGCACAGCGTTCCAAGGTACACTCACTTCGCGCACACAATGCGTTTCATAAGTTCTTACAATCAGTCAAAGAAAAGCGGAAGCTTTCGGATCAGGAGCGTGCATTGGCGGCATCAGTTATGACTGAAGATGTGTTGGCCACGGAAGCATTGACTGATCAACAATCTGGAGAAGAAAAGACTCCAGTGACGTATCGAGAGACAAAGGTGATGGATGCTGTAGGGAGTGATGTGCCGAAGAGGCATGTAGAAGAAACGCTAGCTCAGTCGGAAGCCCCTTCGTTTAGTTTGACGACACCATTGAAGCGCCGTCGGAGAGAAGACATGTTTGTTGCTTCCAGTCATGAAGAATCTCTCCCGGTGCGCCCTATGGTGAGTGACCAGGCCGCTCATCCTGAAAGACCAAAACGTAAAGCAGCCGAGAGACCGGTTGAAGAGGAGTTGATTGCACGTATCGCTGTCAATCCGAAGGACTACACGGCTTACGAAGCGCTCGGGGACTTTTATATGGAAAGAGAAAGTATTCAGGATGCCAAGGAATGCTATAAGCAGGTACTGAAACTTTCTCCGGTTCAGCGGCTGGTCAAGATAAAAATTCGCAAGCTCGAGAGGATGCTTTCCCAAAAATAGAGGGTTGAACGACTCAATATCTTCCGGTATGATGAACGAGTTATGATACCCGCCACCTTAGCTCAGGGGTAGAGCAGCGGTTTTGTAAACCGTTGGTCCTCGGTTCAAATCCGAGAGGTGGCTCAAAAGAGAGGTACATTGATAAAATATGACGTTTTAGTATAATACAAATGGCTATTAGTCATGTACTATGCCTATCAAAAGAATTTCTTTTGAAGCGGAATGTCTTGTGAAAGCTTTTTATACAGATGGCCTTACTGGTCCGGAAGTGGCTACACGCTTGAATCTTTCTGTGAAGCAGGTATATGATTCATTGCGTCGCCAGGGTATTCCGCGAAAAAGTCTGTTCGAGCAAAACAGGATTCGTTTTGAGAAAAAACCACTTTCTTTTTCCTTTAAGGAGAGGCTTTCTTTTCGGGAAAGAGAGTTGCTTGTGGCTGGTATTATGCTCTACTATGGTGAAGGAGCAAAGACGGGTTGTACTGTGGATTTTGCTAATTCTGATCCGGTTCTTCTCAAACTTTTCCTAAAATTTTTGAGAAATATCTGCGGCATTAATGAGAAGAAATTGCGGTTTTATCTCTATTGTTTTTCTGATCAGAAGAGTAGTTCCCTTATACGTTTTTGGTGCTCTCAATTGGGTGTTGAACGGGGTCAATTTACGAAACCCTATGTACGTTCGACATCCAATAAGGGTAAACGAACAATGGTAAGCGGGGTCTTGCATATTCGTTACAGCGATAAACGTTTGCTCGAAAAGATACTGTCGCTCGGTCGTGAGTTGGCAAGTACTTTGTAAGTTTGGGTAGGTGGTAGAGCGGTCAAATACAACAGACTGTAAGAGAATTGCAGCTCTGAGAGGGGACTCTCAGATGAACTTTCTGGGATAACGGTGGAGGCTAACCTTCGATGGAACATTGGAGTATGCGAATACCGTGGGAACCCGCATAATTTTCGTTAGAAATTTAAGTGGGGCGCCGTAGAGACTAGATACCGGAACACCTAGAACAGGTGAAGATATAGTCCATGCCGGAGAGAAATCTTCGGATTATATGAAATCTGTCGCCTTCGGGCTACGGGGGTTCGAATCCCTCCCTACCCACACATAAAGCAAAATCCCGCACTTTTTTGGTGGGGGATTTTCTTTATATAGGTAGGAGGAAGCCAGCTGCTTGGCTTCCGAGAGGGATGAGAAAGACGGAGCGATGTTTCGCGAGTACGCGAAACCGCGAGTCGGGGTCGAAGAGCTCTGGTCGCGACGGCGAACAGAGCATCTGTGACCGAATCCCTCCCTACCCACAAAAAGCAAGCTCCCGTACCTTGATGGCGCGGGAGTTTGTTTTTGGGTAGGAGGAAGCCAACTCTTGCCTATCAGCAGGCAGAGCTTGGCTTCCGAGACGGATGAGAAAGACGGAGCGATGTTTCGCGAGTACGCGAAACCGCTTGGGGAGAGG
>CAZOKB010000006.1:0-41174 GCA_964580285.1 uncultured Bdellovibrionales bacterium | reverse complement strand
GGATGAGAAAGACGGAGCGATGTTTCGCGAGTACGCGAAACCGCTTGGGGAGAGGGAACGAAAGCGAACAAGCATTCGGTTCGCCTTGGAAACACGGATCCGGAGCTTGTTGATACTTTTATTCTCTTCCTTGAGACGATATTCAGTCTGAAACGGAGTCAATTGAAGTTCGGACTGCAGATCTTTTCTGATATGGCAGAGAAGGAGACGCTGGACTTTTGGACAAAAACCCTTACAATAGAGAAGTCTCAATTTTACAAGACAGTCATCACCCCGTATCGTTCTCTTGGCACTTACCGAAAGAAAACGAAATATGGCGTTTTAACGGTATATTTCCATAATAGGAAATTACGAGATGTATTGGTGGGATTATTGAGAATGAGCACTCTGCAAGAGATGCTTAAAAAATAAGGGATAAGCCGTTGTAGCTCAGTTGGTAGAGCACGTCCTTGGTAAATCACCATTTCATTTGCCCGCGGCCTGAGAAATCAAGTCGTGAAGCCCGAATAACGGTTAATAGCTCGGCAGAGCCAAGACCGTGGCGTGTTATGCGCCCGAACGACTGACAAGGGCAGCTTCTTCGTAGGATTTTATACGAAATGCTGAAGATACAGTCTAGCCCTCTCGTATAGTGCTGGTTTTGAAGGAGAGGTAGAAGTGAAGGACGAGGTCACCGGTTCAATCCCGGTCAACGGCTCTGGTATTGACGAAAACGGAAAAATTCCGTAGAGTGGGTGCATTGTATTCATAAGAGATTCGGAAGATTATGGGGAAGATTAAGGACAACATGGCGAAGATGAAGTGCTCTGAGTGCGGACGTATCACTTATTACACGCAGCGCAATAAGAAGAAAGTGAAAGAGAAGCTTTCCATGAAGAAGCACTGCAAATTCTGCAAGAAGCATACGGTGCACAACGAAGGGAAGTAGTCTGTTTTGAGAAGATCCCGGCACATCACCGGGATTTTCTTTCCAAAACAAAAACGGGGGAGTGTCGTATAGTGGTAGTACAACGGTCTCCAACCCCGCCCTTCGCGAAGGGCGGGGCGATTCCCAAAATTATGTATTGTACCTACATTCTCAAGAGCAGAAAGGATAGTGGATATTACATTGGAAGCTCAGGTGATTTGAAAAGACGAAAAAAAGAACATGATGCAGGGATGGTTGAGTCGACACGGTATCGAAGACCACTCGACTTACTGTATTATGAAGCCTATACTACAAAAGAGTTCGCAGAAGAAAGAGAAAGAAAGTTAAAAGGATTTGGATCGGCATACACCGCTCTGCTCAAGCGACTCAAAGAAAAATAGGATGGGAGTGTCGTATAGTGGTAGTACAACGGTCTCCAAAACCGTTAGCGAGGGTTCGATTCCTTCCACTCCTGCATGAACAGTTGATAGCTTATAGTTGTTAGTGTTTTAGAATCGGACAACATTCCGCATTTCTCAAAGAGCTATAAACTATAAGCTATCAACTATGAGCTGTTATAGAGGCCCTATCGTCTAGCGGCTAGGACATCTCCCTCTCACGGAGGAAACAGGGGTTCGATTCCCCTTAGGGCTACAACAGATAAAACTATCAAAATCGAGGCTTTTCTAGGCCTCTTTTTTGTATGGACAAAATGATAATAATATGCTATTATATAAGGTCGCTGAAGCCTCAGCGACACAACCTACTATGAATGACTCGTCGACAACGCCGGGCATATCATGAAAGGACTAAAAATGGCTACGTTTCGTTTTATTAACAAGGCAAGTGGCAGAATGCTCCGCGAGGGACAAACAACACCAACCATCGATATCCGTCTCGGAGTCGAAGGACTGGAACCCCCTGCAGGATTTATGTTGAGCTTCGAAGATTACGTGGATCTTGGGCCGGGTTATGTGTTCCGGCCTCGCGAGTTCTTCGAAGTCGACGACGGCAAGGTGGAGGTCGAGTATTCCCGCTATGGTGCCGACAACACTGAGGGAGGCACAACAGCAGTTATCCGGATCGAATGTCTGAAAGCGGAAACATTTCTCAGGCTTCGTTCGATGGTAATGCAACGGCTAGGGTGTAAGACTATCTCATGGTCACCTGCCGTCGAGACCCCTTCGTTGGTTGTGGTAATCCGTGGGGACATCATTCGAATCCGTCACTGGATGATGGCGCGGGTCCAGCAGCTCCGCCAACGCCTGAGCTTCAAGCTCTGGTAAGTGAAGCGGTAACGTGACAAAAGGGACTGGGTACGAAAGTATTCCGGTCCCTGATTTTTTTATATTGATTCTAATCCTTCAGCTTAGTATCTAGAGGTAGCTAGGTTTTTTCTTATCCAAATACCTGCCATTCCCTAAGCTCTGGAATAAGCTGATTCCAAGAATTTCTAACTTGGGCTACTGATCAACTAAAAACTTCCGGACTTGTCCCGGAAGTTTTTAGTTTGTTTAGACCTAAGGGGAATCGAACACTGAAAGGACTTAGGAAAAGAGAGGAATGTATCTAAATTCATTGTACAAAATTGCCAAAAAATCTGTAAGGATATACAGTATTAACCAAGTACTTTTTTATCACAGGAGGGTTGTCATGCATCCACGAGAGAAGATAGTGGCATCATTGGACGAGCTGTCCGATATGTGTAGAGCAAGAAGAATAGCTGGTGGTGGATCCATTGTGCTGACGAGTGGATGTTTCGACCTGCTGCATGGCGGACACCTTGAATACATTTGCGATGCGAGGGACCTGGGATATTATCTTGTGGTCGGCATTAATAGCGACGCGTTTGTCAAAAAGCTCAAAGGTGACGGGAGACCAGTGCGTAATCAGGAAGATCGTGCTTTTACCATGGCAGGATTTTCTCCGGTCGACCTGGTCGTGATTTTCGATTGCGACTACGAACTGATTCGGGCAGTCAGGCCGAATGTCTACGTGGCATCGGCAACCTCTCATGTCTCCATTTGGGATGACACAAAACGTGTTCAGTTGCTTGAGAATCTGGGCGCTCGGATTGTCGAAATAGAGTCAAAGAAAGAAGACTCAACCACTGACATCATCAGGCGAGCAGCAGCCCGCTAAACTTTACCTCACGGCCGCCTCATACTGTAAGGGGCGGCCATTCTTTTTATGCGAATACTCGATAAAAATAGAGCCAATTACAAACGAACGTTTTCGGATAAGGTAGAGTGCATTTTCTGTGGAGAAGATGATATTTTAGAGTGTTCAGGATTGGCAGGAAAATATTGGCGTGTGCTGGTAAACCGTTTTCCCTATATGGACGGAAACGTCATGATTCTTCCGCAACGTCATATTGAAAAAGTAGAAAATATTACACCAGAAGAATGGCAGGAGTTTGGTGTTGTTCTCACAGAAACTCAACAGGTACTGAGTAGAGTATTCAAAGTCACTTCTTTTAATGTGGGTCTCAATGTGGGGCCTGAATCTGGAGCTTCTATCCCGCATCTGCATTGGCAGGTTATTCCACGAAAATTCAAAAACATCACTGTAGCCAATACTTTCGCTGATTTGCATATTGTAGCAGTAACACCTGAGGAGACCAAAGAACGTATTGATAAAGCACTAAAAAGAGCGGAGCATGAGTAGGTTCTGAGTGGTTTTTTGACAAAAGAGTATCCGTGATTTACTCTTTGGAACGAGCATTTTGGCTCGTTTTTGCTGTTTAACAACTGAAGAAGGAGAAAATAATGTCTTCTTGGAAAATTGAATGTATTGTCGGGAATATTCTTGAAGTACTCTTTGATTCGGAGACCTATTGGAAGCTCTTTTTGGGAGGGGTAGTCGCCTTTTTCATATGGTTTTTCTATGTGGGTTATCAGGACAAGCAGGAGCATGAAAAGCGTTTGCAGCAGGCGGCTGTAGCTGAACGGATTCTTTTTGAGCGGAATCACTGTAAATTAATAGGACACGTCGTGATTCCTCGTTTCAAGCATGATGGTACTGTGCATAAACAATATCAATGTGACGGCGGCATTTTTTTGGACTACGAACTCAGTCTTCGGTGAGGAGTATCCTGTGAGTTCTGCATTCGCGGCACATTTTTGCAGCATTCATCGAATGCTGCTTTTTCTTTTGTGTTAGAATAGTGATGACTTTCGAGTATGGTTTGAGAGCGAAGAAGGACAGCGAATTATTATGCAGTATCTTTCTGAACACACGGAAGAAGATATAGAGAATGAGCGGGGGCTTGAGATGCTTATCAAAGACTTTCGTTCAAGGAATGTGCATTTAAAAAAAACGAGGAGGGTTCCAGACTGCGAAAGCAAATTTTTCCCTGCTTGTTTTGTTAGAACCAAAGGCATCAGAAAAATTTCTTTCATAACCTGGAACTTTCAAGTCTTTTAAATGAAAAAGCTAACGAATCTAATAGCTATAAGCTAAAAACTGCCCATATGGCTACCTTGATTTTCGATATCGAGACCGTCGGGGAGGATTTCGCGGTGATGGATGAGACCACGAAAGAGAGTCTCACACGCTGGATCAAGCGTGAGGTGTATTCGGAAGAGGAATATGCAGCGGAACTCAAAGATTTGGAAGAGGGCCTTGGATTCTCACCGCTCACGGGGCAGATCGTCGCGATCGGCGTGCTCGATGCGGAGCGCGAGCGAGCGGCCGTGTATTATCAGCCGAACGATGCGAGTGATGGTGATTTTGAAGAAGGGTCGTGTAAGTATGAGGCGCTATCAGAAGCGGATATGCTCCGAAAATTCTGGGAGATTTCCATGAAATATGATACATTTGTGACCTTCAATGGTCGGAGTTTTGATATTCCCTTTCTCTGGACGCGTTCGGCGGTGCATGGCATCAAGCCGACGAAGAACCTCATGGCCAATCGGTATTTAAATTATCAGCCGTGGAATGCCAAGCACGTGGATCTTTTTGATCAATTATCCTTCTATGGTTCGGTGCGGCGCAAGGGGAGCTTGCATCTCTGGACCCGAGCCTTTGGGATTGAGAGCCCCAAAGCACAAGGAGTGACCGGAGATGATGTACGCGGACTTTTTAAGGCAGGAAAATACCAGGAGATTGCCAAGTATAATGCGCGGGATCTTTGGGCGACTCTTGAGCTCTATCGCCGGTATCAGGAATTCTTTGTCTTTCCGGATGAGCACCGTTAAAGAAGAGCTGAAACATTGAGGGAGCGGCTTGCCGGCATCGCTACGCGAAGCGTTGCGCGCGGGGTTGTCTTTCTTGCTTCTTCTGATACAATTCTGGCATTGTGTCTCTCAAAATATTCTATGGATATCCAGGTTTTTCTGAAAGATTTTAAACGCCGTTTTGATCCAAAAATCACGGCCTGTTTCAAGCAAGCAGAGAGAGAAGCGCATCGGGAAGATGTTTTGGTAGGAGAGGCATTGCAGCATGTACGGAGCCTCACGCTGGCCGGGGGGAAGCGCTTGCGTCCCGCCTGTATGTTTTACGGTTACCTGGCTGGAGGCGGGACTGAAGAAGAATCACTCTTGGAAACAGCCGTGGCTATTGAGCTGATCCATACCTTCCTCTTGATCCATGACGATATTATTGATCGGGATGGATTGCGGCACGGCGAGCCTACGCTGCATCGTCGCTATGCTGATTTTGGGCGCAGGTATTTTCCAGAAAGAAATGTAGAACATTTTGGTAATTCCGTAGCGTTAATTATCGGTGATCTTTTGTTTGCGATCGGTAACGATATTATTTTTCGAGCGCCTTTCCCGCAGGAGCGAATATTCGCAGCGCTTTCTCAACTCCAGTCCATTGTTTCGTACACAGTTATTGGTCAGGCCCGAGATATTTATATGGAGTATGCTCGAGAGGCTACCGAAGAGGAGATTTTGAAAATGTATAAGAATAAGACGGCGCGTTATACTATGGAGGGGCCGATCCGTATGGGGCTCTCTCTGGCTGGGGCACCCAAAGAACTGATCGAGCGTTTCAGTGGGTACTCGATACCGCTGGGCATCGCCTTTCAGATCCAGGATGATATTTTAGGAGTGTTTGGAACAGAAGAAAAAATTGGAAAACCAGTCGGTTCGGATATTCAGGAAGGCAAGTTCACGCTTTTGGTTGCGTACGCTCTAGAGCGAGGTACTACTGAAGAGAAACGGGAGCTGCGGCGTATCCTAGAGCTAGGGAATGCGCTTGCAGGACAAGATATTGAGCGGTTTCAAGGTATTATCCGGTCAACGGGATCTTTGGAACGCACTCAAGTCTTAGCGCGGCGTTATATAGCTGAAGGTAAGCAGGTGCTTGAGGAGCTCAGAGCCTCTATAACTCCAGGTGCATTTGACTTTTTTGAGGCTATCGCTAATTATATGGCGGAGCGAGAATACTAACTCCCGCTTTTTGTTTTGATACCATACTGATCATGTCTACGCACACGCTGTTACCACGTCACGTTGTTATTATCCCGGATGGCAATCGCCGCTGGGCAAAAGAGCGTGGGCTTGATCCCTGGAAGGGGCACGAAGCCGGCGCTGAGAATACCGAGCTTCTCGTCCGCGAAGCGCTGCGCCTGGGTATCCGTGAGCTTTCCTTTTGGGGATCTTCTCTGGAAAATCTGACCAAGCGACCAGTGGCGGAAAGTCGAGCGCTGCTTTCTTTATATGAGAAGTATTTTGCAAAGCTGGCGGAAAGTGAGGATATTCATACCGATCAAGTGCGTATCCGTTTTATTGGCCACTGGGAAGAACAATTTCCAGAGTCATTGAAGCAGGTCATATATCGTTGTATTGAAGCAACGAAACAGTATGATCAGTACTTCCTGAATTTCTTTCTGGCCTACAGCGGAGACGATGATATGCGGATAGCTTTTGCTCAAGTGAGTCGGGAACTTGCTCCGGGTGAGCCAGTAACGGACGCTCTTATTAAACGGAATCTCATGACGCATGCATTGCCACCGGTAGACTATTTGATTCGAACAGGCGGAGAGCCGCATCTTTCGGCTGGTTTTATGATGTGGGATATCGCCAATGCCCAGTTGTTCTTTTCCGAAAAGCTCTATCCAGATTTTGGAGCAGAGGCTTTCCGTGGAGCTATTGAGGAATACGCAGAGAGAGGTCGGCGCTTTGGTTCTTAATGTCCTGCCTGCATCTGCTACGCAGAAGCGTTTCGGGCGGGGCTGTTGACAAAACCAGAGCTTTTGCTACAATAGTCAATACATTTTGAAAAACCGCATAGATCCAGGGCAAAGGGTGCCAGAATACCGCAATACACGAACAAGGATTGATTTGCTTCGGAAAAAAATTCACCTTTGTTTTTGTGTTGTTTACAGGCGTTGCTTTCCTGGAGACGGCTCGATAGAATTTATGGCCAATGGAAAAGACGTGATTCGTATGGACGGGGAAGTGACTGAAGCGCTTCCAAGTACGACTTTTCGTGTCCGGCTCGATAATGGTCATGAGATTCTGGGACATATTTCAGGAAAAATGCGCGTCCATTATATCCGTCTTCTGCCAGGGGATCGCGTAACCGTTGAAATGAGCCCTTACGACCTCTCCAAGGGAAGGATCGTTCAGCGGTTAAAATTCTAAGTTCGCAAGTTGCAAGATCATGAAAGTTCGACCATCCGTCAAAAAAATCTGTGTCCACTGCAAAGTGATCAAGAGAAAACGCGTTGTGCGTGTGATTTGCACTAATCCGAAACATAAGCAGCGCCAAGGATAATTTTAAGAATCAGCCTTTAGTTTATAGGAAATAGCGTACAGGGGATTTTCTCGGAGCTATCAACTATCAACTAATAAACTATTAGCTACATTATGATTCGTATCGCAGGTATCAATATTCCAGACAACAAGCGCATAGAAATTGCGCTCACCTATATTTATGGCATTGGCCGTTCAACGAGCCAAAAAATTCTTGATGAGCTCGATATCGACCGGGATGTGCGCACGAAGGATTTGCCGGATGCGCTCGCGAATAAGCTGCGTGAAGCAGTGGAAAAGAAATACCGTGTTGAGGGTGAGTTGCGTCATGAGGTAAAGCAGAATATCAAACGTCTCAAAGAAATTGGCTGTTATCGTGGATCGCGTCACCAGAAGAGTTTGCCAGCCCGCGGTCAGCGCACGAAAACGAATACCCGTACGGTCCGTGGTAATGTGCGTAAGACGATGGGTAGTGGTCGTAAGAAGGCTGATAGCAAGACCTAATGAACAGCTTTTAGAGAAGAGCTCATAGTTGATAGAGAACTTCGGGACTATAAGCTACAAACTCTATCGGCTAATTGACTTGAATTGAAATATGGAAGAAGAAGTGAAGAAAACTGAAGAAGGAACCGCAGAAACCACCGAGGAAACCTCGAAGAAGCGGAAGAAATCTCGCCGCCAGATTTTGAAAGGAAAGGCGACGATTCAGTGCACGTACAATAACACGATCATTTCGCTGACTGATTTGGGTGGAAACGTGCTTGGCTGGTCAAGCTCCGGACATATGGGTTTCAAAGGTGCGAAGAAATCAACCCCGTACGCTGCAACCCAGGTGGTAGCTGATGTGACCGAAAAAGTGAAGAAGTACGGTTTACAAGAGTTGGAAGTATTTGTGAAGGGTGTCGGGAGCGGTCGTGAAGCAGCTATCCGGGCCCTTTCGAATAATGGTTTTTCTCTGCTTGGTATCAAAGATATTACCCCTATTCCGCATAACGGATGCCGTCCGCGCCGTCCGCGCCGCATTTAAGTAGCAGCTAGATTACTATGGCAAAAAATCTCGACTCAAAATGTAAACTCTGTCGGCGTGCCGGCGAAAAGCTCTTCCTCAAAGGGGATCGTTGTTTTTCGCAGAAGTGCGCGATGGTCCGTCGTCCTTATGCCCCAGGCGTGCATGGACACACTCCTTCTCGCAGCCAGAGTGAGTTCGGTAAGCAGCTTTCGATGAAGCAGAAAATCAAGCGTATTTATGGCGTGCTCGAGAAGCAGTTCCGCCATCATTTTGAAGAAGTGCAGCGCCAGAAAGGTGTTACTGGAGATATGCTCCTTTCTCGCTTGGAGCGCCGTATGGATAATGTGGTGTATCGTCTTGGTTTTGCGTCATCGCGCACCTTGGGCCGACAGCTCGTGTCGCACAAGATGTTTACGGTCAATGGGAAGCGCGTGAATATCCCATCATTTGAGGTGCAGGTAGGAGATGTGATCCGTCTGAAGGATACCAAGCGGGAGAAGGAATATATGAAGAATCGCATCGATTTTCTCAAAGGAAAGAAGGATGTTCCAGCGTGGCTTGAATTGGATGCGGAAAAACTCGAAGGAAAAGTTGTGAGCCTTCCGGCACGTGAAGATGTTGGTGTGAGTGTCGATCCACAAATGGTTGTTGAATATTACTCGAAATAATCTTTTGGCCATTAAAAAAGTTTTTAAACATATCATCTATGATCGCGATCCCACAAAAGCCACAGTACACTTCGCTCGGTGAATACCATGGCAAATTTGAGATACTCGGGTGCTATCCGGGGTATGGTACGACGCTTGGCAATGCTATTCGTCGCGTACTGTTATCATCTCTTGAAGGAGCAGCTATCCGTTCGGTGAAAATCGCCGGCGTGACGCATGAGTTCACCACCATTCCAGGAGTTATGGAGGATGTGGTCCAGATTTTGCTTCACCTGAAGCAGGTTCGTTTCCGTTTGCACAGTGATGAACCGGTGAAGATCGCCCTTAAGGCCAAGGGGGAGGGTGTGGTAACTGCTCAAGACTTTAAGCTTCCATCGAGTGTCGAGGTGGTGAATGGTGATCAAGTTATTGCCACCATTACCGACAAGAAGACTGAGCTGGATATGGAAATCGAAATCGATCGGGGACTCGGATACGTTCCAGTCGAAGCGCGTGAGCGTGAGGAGCGCGAGATCGGAGTTATCGCTGTTGATTCCATCTACTCGCCAGTGAAGCGGGTGAACTATGAAGTGGAAAATATGCGTGTGGGTAAGCGGACCGATTACGATAAGATTACCCTGGAAATTCTGACCGATGGGAGCATTGCTCCAGAAGAAGCTTTTTCCAAGGGCGTGGCTATCTTGATGGAACAGTTCTCAGCTTTATCTGAACTGGAAGCATCAGTTTCTAAAGACGCAGCAGTGGTTGCTCAGGCAGCTGAAGAAGAAGCTCCGAAGGAAGAAAAGAAATCCAAGAAGAAAGCGGAATAATCTGGGAGATGTGATAGAGATGATATATGCAGCACAGGAATAAAGGTCGTATCTTAGGTCGGATCAGTAAGCAACGAAAGGCGCTCATCAAGGGTCTTTTGGCGAGCTTGATTCTTCATGGCCGTATAACTACTACTGAAGCAAAGGCGAAAGAGACGAAGAATTTCATTGATCAATTGGTCAATAAGGCTAAGCGAGCCAAAAAAGAGGGTGTGGCTCAAGTAGGGGTGATTCGTATGGTGCGTGAGGCGCTTCCGGCAGATGCGGCGGATAAGATCCTCTCAGATGAGTTCGTAGCTCGTTTTGAAGGAAGAATGAGTGGATACACACGCGTCGTTAAAATGGAAGCACGTAAAGGAGATGGTGCTCGTCGAGCAATTATCGAATTCGTGGCTTAATTGAGAAGAATGGTATGGCAACAGTGAAGAAACAATCAGTGAGCCGGGTGTATCATCAGTTCGATGCGCAAGGAAAGGTGCTAGGTCGTTTAGCGACTGAAGTGGCACGGGTGCTTTCCGGAAAGGGTAAGGTGGATTTTACTTCTCACATCGATGGCGGTGACTGTGTTGTGGTGATTAATACGGATGGCTTGGTGGTGACAGGGAGTAAGCGTTCGGATAAAATGTACCATCATTTTAGCGGGTACCCAGGTGGATTAGCCTCGATCGCGTTCAAAGACCAAATGAAGAAGGATTCTCGGAAACTTCTCTGGCAGGCGGTGTACGGCATGTTACCGAAGAACAAGCTGCGTGATCGTATGTTGACGAGACTGAATCTTTACAAAGGATCCGAGCATGCGCACAAGACTATTCATGTAAAGCACGATTAATATTTCTTGATTTTGAAGATAGGTGTATGGCAACAAAGACCGTAAAAGCGAAGGAAAGCGGAGTGAGATACATTGCGGCCGTGGGGCGCCGTAAGACCGCGGTAGCCCAGGTGCGTATCACTCCAGTGGAAGATGCTAAGGAAGCGTTGTTCGTTGTGAACGGGCGCGAAGCTAAGCAGTACTTCGATACGGATGCCTATACCAACAATGCATTTTCTCCGCTGCAGGCAGCAGGGATGGAAGGAAAGTTCAGTGTTTCGGTATTGGCTCAAGGAGGCGGTGTTCATGGACAATCGGATGCTACGAAGTTAGGTGTAGCCCGGGCGTTGGTAAAATTTGATATTGCGCTCCGGCCGCTGCTTAAGGCACAGAAGCTCTTGACGCGAGATGCTCGTTCGGTAGAACGGAAGAAGCCGGGTTTGAGAAAGGCTCGTCGTGCACCACAGTGGAGCAAGCGCTAAGCAAGAGAATATCGATAGAGATTATAGAATCCCGGGTAAAACCGGGATTTTCTTTTCTCGAATCTCATGTTTTTCAAAAAGAAAGAGGACACCGCTAGAAAGGGGGTGTCCTCGGGAGACGACGGTGTCGTCAGGCGGCACAAAGCTCTTCAATTGACCGCTGTGCTGCGATGAGCGGTGGCGGAGAATCGCACCATGCTTTAAGGTGCGCTACTCTATCCTGAACAAAGGCTCGAATGAACCCAGTGTCGATCGAGTGTTTTTCGGCTTCACGTGCCACAATCGGCAGAGCAACCAGCGGGTGGAAACGTCCTTTGTAGGAACGAAATCCTGACACCAAAGCCTCGAACATGTCTGCCAGGTGCAGGCATTGATTCACAGCTATACGGAGGGCTGTTGACGCCGCTGGGTAGGCTTCTTGCTCGACTGGTACGTTTTTGAAGTTATGGTGCCAGGCAGCGATTTCCGCCAGCTGTTCCATACCGGGATAGTGCCGCAAAAGATAGTACGTCCCGACCTCGTGCAGTTCGATGGCTTGCCGGAAGGTGAGTTCCGGAGAAATACCACGCTGATGCAGTTTTTCTGTGACCTCTTGCGGAAAGGCGTACTTGAGCGGGACGATATCGATCGGGTCCTGACCGATCTCATGAAAATAATCATCGAGCTCAGCGTCTCCTAGTCCGCCATCATGGACTGACTGGATGGCAAGAGGATGGAAGATTTCTTGTCCGGTGACCTGATTTGCCAGAGTAGCCCATTCGCGTTTCGTCCGTTGGTCATGAATGATTTCCCGGATAATGCGCTTGCCGATATCGTGGAGGAGTCCAGCGATATAGAGCGTACCGTTGCTGACGAATGCCTGATGACCGAGAGTGCGGGTCAGGTAGGTGTGCATCGCTCCTTGTTCGTCGGTCTGCATTTCATAGAGAATGCGGGTGACACCGAGGGAGTGTATGAACGTGCGGTCGTCGGAAGCGCCGGTAATAGCGAGCTCTTTCCAGAGAATTTCCTGGGCAGAACCTTCTTGGTTGATAGCGGGACTGATAAGCGCCAAGGTACTGGAGCGGCTGTTCAAGAGAGCGGTAATGCGCTGCTCTGCCTTTCTGAGGGCACCGGTTTGTTCCAGTACAGAAACGGTGTAGGCAGCTTCACAGTGAATGTGATCGAGGTTGAGTGTAGGTGGCCAGAGGCTTCCGTGCTTGATACAAGTGGTCATGGTGGTGCTCCTTGTTTTGATTGTTAAAGAACTGTTAATCATACGAGCCGAGGCGCTTTTCTTTTTACAAAAAAAGCAAACCCCGGCTCACCCGAATGTCCGTCTACCCCTACTCTACTCTTTTTTCAAAAAGAAGCAAGAATATAATGGTTTTTGTCAAGACCGCTCGTGGGCGTTTTGCTTTTAAGCAGCTTTTTTAAGCCAATAATCTTCATTCTTGGTTTCTTGTAGAAAGGTCTGGATGAGCGTAAGTGCGGCTCGTTCTTTCCGAATAATGTTTTCTCGCACACCTACAGAATAGTGGGGATCGTCAGCATGTTCTTGGTCGATGGCTTCAGGAAGAATGGAAAAATAGTGTTCACGCGAGGCTTCAAAGGTGAGCATATCTTCATCGATCCAGAGTCGAGCGAGCATGGGATCAATGAAGCCATCGTGAGATTTTTGGATGAGGATGGCGATAGTGGTGAGGAACGGGTTGCCTTTTTTGTAGGCACGATGCGAATGAATGGCATCGAAGACATCGGCAAAACGGATGATGGTGGCGATGCGCAGAGCGGATTGTGAAACCGGAAGAGGCTCGGTAGCATCGAGTGGACGCTCGTGATGATTGGAGACGAGAGCAATAAAGGTTTCATCGAGACCATAGGCACGAGCGATATCTCCAGAAAAATCCTGGTGTTGATCCAAGATTTTTCCGAGAGGGAGCTCTGGATTGATATGGGATTTTTTCAGGAGCTCACATTGTTCAGGAGTGAGGCAGTAGGCAAAAGGCACAAGGTCTTTCTCACGAAGATTGTGGGTTGAACCTTCTTGAAGAAGGTGTTGAACGTGTGCTTCAGCATCGGTGTCAGAAGGATGTTGGTGAGCTTCACGGCAAAAGCTGACGCAGAGGGTATGCCATTCAGCGTCGGTGAGGGTGTTATTAAGAATGATGTCCTTGAGAGGAATGCCGATCTTGCCGACATCGTGGAGGAGGGCTGCTATGGCGAGGGTTTCTTGTGTAACGCCTTCCTGCTTAAGTTCGGTTTTGAGGAAGTGACTGATCGGATGCTGACTCTTAAGTTTTCGTTCAACGATCTGATATGTGCGCAAGCAGTGTTCAAAGGTTTCGGTATCAAAGAGGAAGATCAAAGTGAGCATTTCCCAGTGTTGAGGAGAAAGAGCGTCATCCAATGGAGCGAGGGCTTCTCGAATACGAGGGTTGGACTGGAGGCGTCCAATCTGTTTTTCGAGAAGTGGCTGATTTTCTGGCTGGTGAAAGGTGGTAAGAATGGCGGTATAATCTCCGAGCTGGCAGATACGGCGAGCCCGTTCTTCTTCCTCTATCTGTTCAGCGGCAGCTAGGGGAACCTGCTTGAAGGCTACCGGCTCAGGGAGTTTTGGTTCTGGAGGAGTGATATAGGGTTGTTCTGGGGGCATAGGAGAGAGGGATTATTGCGTGAAAAAACCATTGAATTCAGGAAAATTGATAGATAAGAGTTCGGAGGAATCTCCAGTATCAGCGACAAAGAAAATTTGGTTCGCATTGACGCGGGACAGGATTTGGAGTGGCGGCCGATCAAAATGGATGAGTTCATGGATGATGCGGCGATCACGGTTATCGAGCTCGGTAACGAAGACCTGAGAACCTTTTAGATAGAGAATATGTTCGTAGTCCTTAGTCCACTGTACCATGCTAATCGGGTCAGCGAAACGGCTGATTTGCCAAATAGAGTCCCGATCACGCTTGGGCTGCACCTCCCATTCACGAATGAAATAAACGGATACTTCGTGATCAGAAAAAAAGAGAAGCTTTTTACCATCATCGGAAAATTGCACGCCTTGAATTCCTCGATCAGCGAGGGTACGCAGTGGTTGGTTATCGAGATCGGCATTGAAAAAGGAGAGGGTGCCATCAGAAGAAAGAATGGCTATTCGGTATGCGTCGTACACGACTAATGTAGCGTTGGTATCGAGGTTTTTGAGGGGAGTAAATGTGATAGGGTTCAGTTCTGGAAGGGTTTCATCAGCACCAAAGCGGTAGATAAGACCATCTTCTGTATTAGCAATAAAAACATCGGATCCAGAAATATCGTAGGCTGCCACATGCTCGGCTAAAAGGATAGGCTCTAGGGGTTCGGTGATGGATGCGGTAAGATCCAAACGGTAGAGCTTGTCTCCCGATCGATAGAAGAGCGAATTACGAACAGCAGGGTTCCATCGAGGTCGGGTGATAGTAAATTGGTTGAGTTCCGTACTTAAGTCACGAACTTCTTTTGTTTCCGCGTTCACGGTGATGGTATGTCGCGCTCCTTCTAAAAGAAGAGGAAAGACGATACGATCTCCGGCGGTTGACCATTCGAGATTCTCATTTTTTTCGAAAGCGAAAAAAGCGTTGGATTGGGAGTAGAGGATATCTCCAACTTCTTTTTCAGTATCACGCATGGTAATACGGACAGTATGGTTGCGTTCTTGAATGCCAGCAAAGACGGAGGGTTCGGGAGATTGAAAATACTTTATGAATCCATCAGTGTCCGGATAAGGAGTGGTAGTATATTCTTGGCGGGGGAGAGTGATATTCCAAAACTCATTGGAAAGGCCACTGCGTACAACGACGTTCTTGCTCCATGTTTGATAGCCAGGGGCGCTGATCTCGATAGAATGTTCTCCAGGAATAATCCCAGAGATATGGTAGCTCTGGTTAATACGGCTTAGGTTTCCGGTGGAAAGAGGGACGCCATCAATTTTTACGTTGATTTCAACGGGATTGGATTTGAGAGTAATGGAGCCTCCGTAAATAAAGATGCCTCGTTCAAAATTAAAGCGGTAGCCAAAAGCATAAAACAAAATACTCCCTGATGCTACGAAGAAGGAGGAGACAAACAAGAGAAACAGCACTACGCGTAATTTACCCTGCATAGTATGAAAGGAAAGAAGAGAAACTGATGCGGCTAGTATAGCGCATCTTTCCGTCTTCGGCTAGCCCAATAAGACTTTGTATAAGCCAAAAAATATGAGAGCTTTTTTGACGAAGATGGTACGGAATGATACACTCACGGCGTATTAAGTTGAGGGGTATACAATGTATGTTGGCGGGAGTACCATTTTTGGAAGGTATAGGAGGAGTATCGAAGAGTATGGCAGCAGACCTCTCTTTCTTTTTTATGTTCTGCGGACTGAGTTTAGCGCTGGGGATATTTTTTGGGCGCTTCAAGCTGATTAATATTCTGATTAATGCCTATATAGCGCTGGCCTTTATAGCGGTACTGCCGGGCGAAGTCTACCTGCTATCACCGTATGCTAAGGCGGGAATTTTTCTCGCGTTGCTTGTGGTTCTCACGGCGATCGATAAGCGTTTATTTGATCTGCATATTTCGAGTGCGGGCACGGATCTTTTTTGGCGCCTTATTGTTATGAGTCTTTTAGTTTCGGGGATGCTCTCCAGTATGCTCCTTTCGCTGATTCCAAGGGCACTGACAATTGGATGGGTAAGTCAGCATATTTTTCTTATTTTTTCGGGTCCTATTGCTTCGGTACTGTGGCTGGCGGTTCCGATACTTGCCTTGCTTTTCATTAATAATCGCTTAAAATAGCCTTGAACAGCTAATAGCTCAAAGGGTTTCTGGAGACAGAATACGGTTTCAAAAGCTTGCTATTAATGGAGACTTCAGCGCCTAATGACTATCCACTCTGAACCTATAAGCTATCAGCTGTCCAACCCCTTGACAGGCTTGTTTTGGCTGCTATACTAGGTAAGCAGTCTAGAAATATTTAGATTGCTTTTGTTTCTCTTTGTTTTTTCCGCTCTAAGCGGATCAGTCTCGGGCTGATTTCTTTTTCGATTGGCACCAAGCTGATCGTAATTTTGAAAAGACAAGAATGAGCACGTTAACAATTCTGTGCGAGCCAAATATATAGTTTAACAATCACAATTTTTTGTGGTTAGTCCTCTTGCCTCCGTCTTGTACGGAGGGAGACGGCGGATTTCCTTTCAATTGTTTTCAATTTGAAACATATTCTTCGGAATATCGTTTCTCTGTTTTGAGAGTTTGATCCTGGCTCAGGATGAACGCTGGCGGCGTGGATAAGGCATGCAAGTCGAATGGGTTTAGACCCATGGCAAACGGGTTCGGATAACATAGGAATCTACCTCAGAGTCGCGGATAATCTGGAGAAATCCAGGCTAATACGCGATACGCTCTACGGAGTAAAGATTTATCGCTTTGAGAGGAGCCTGTGTCCTATCAGCTTGTTGGTGAGGTAATAGCTCACCAAGGCTATGACGGGTAGGGGGTGTGAGAGCATGGCCCCCAACATTGGAACTGAGACACTGTCCAAACACCTACGGGTGGCTGCAGTCGAGAATATTCCACAATGGACGAAAGTCTGATGGAGCGACGCCGCGTGCGGGATGAAGGCCCTCGGGTTGTAAACCGCTTTTTTCAGGGAGCAATTTCGATGAGAGTACCTGAAGAATAAGAGGTTACTAACTCTGTGCCAGCAGTAGCGGTAATACAGAGACCTCAAGCGTTATCCGGATTTATTGGGCGTAAAGCGTAGGTAGGCGGGTATGTTAGTCGGATGTCAAAGACCGGGGCTCAACCCCGGGAAGGCATTCGAAACGGCATATCTAGAGAATGTGAGAGATCGGTGGAATTCATGGTGTAGTAGTGAAATGCGTTGATATCATGAGGAACACCCAAGGCGTAGGCAACCGATTGGCACATTTCTGACGCTGAGCTACGAAAGCGTGGGTAGCGAATGGGATTAGATACCCCAGTAGTCCACGCCCTAAACGATGCATACTAGGTGCAGGGAGAATCGACCCTTTCTGTGCCGTAGCTAACGCGTTAAGTATGCCGCCTGGGAAGTACGAGCGCAAGCTTAAAACTCAAAGGAATAGACGGGGATCCGCACAAGTGGTGGAGCATGTGGTTTAATTCGACGGTAAGCGAGGCACCTCACCAAGGTTTGAAATCTAGCTGCAGAGCCCAGAAATGGGATGTCCTTCGAGGGTGCTAGACCAGGTGCTGCATGGTTGTCGTCAGCTCGTGTCGTAAGATGTTCCGTTCAGTCGGGAAACGAGCGCAACCCTCATGAAGTGTTACATGTGTCACTTCAGACTGCCCTCTCAAAAGGGTAGAATAGGGAATGAAGAATGCAGAATACAGCGAATGCGAAATGCAAACTCTCTATTCCATATTCGGTATTCAATATTCTAAGTTTTTGAGAGGGAGGAAGGCGGGGATGACGTCAAATCAGCATGGCCCTTTGACACCTTGGGCGACACACGTGCTACAATGGCCGATAATAAAGGGTTGCCAACCAGCGATGGGGAGCTAATCTCAAAAACTCGGTCTCAGTTCGGATTGCAGGCTGCAACTCGCCTGCATGAAGCTGGAATCACTAGTAATCGTGAATCAGCCACGTCACGGTGAATGCGTTCTCGGATCTTGTACTCACCGCCCGTCACACCAAGAGAGCCGGCAATACCAGAAGGCCCCGGGTTAAATCGGGGACGACGGTAGGGTTGGTAATAAGGGTGAAGTCGTAACAAGGCATCCGTAGCGGAAGCTGTGGATGAATCACCTCCTTTCTAGGGAGTATAAGGTGAGTGATACCAGTCCATTCGTGGACGAGGATCACATCATTCGGTCGTCTCTGACTTCGGTCAGAGCGGAAACCGCCGTCTTGAGGACTAACCGCAAAAGATTGTTATACCTCGCCATATCTGTCAGTTTGATAGATATGGCGGGTGAACTATATAGAAGAACAGTGCCTTTTTAGGCGCTGTTTTTAATTTTGCTATTTTTACTGCATAAATAGCATTTTTTTAGGGCGTTTTTGTATATTATAATGAAAGCAGGAAAGCTATGATCTTGAGAAGTATGGATAACCAAATATTGGGGCGACAATTAGTGATGGGAGAACTCTTCGATCTGTCGCTATACCGACTGTTACGACAGCAGTCAAGTGGCGATATGGCAGCTTTGCTTAGCGAACTTATCGTGGTGGAAGAGCGGCACCTGGACTTTTGGAAGAGATTTTTCCGTGTCGAGGATACGAAGCTTAGTCTAGGTTTACGGATTCGCCTTTTGGTCTTTTCGGGATTCGCTAGAGTGTTCGGTGATGGTGGAGTAAGCCTTATCCTTGAAGCGATCGAGATTAATGGTATCCGGAAGTATCTGACTGTGTGGGAGTTGTATCGAGATCAGGAACTTGGCCAGGCAGTACGCCAGATTCTTGATGATGAATTGCAGCATGAAGATGCTATTGTGTCGGATACGATCAAGCGTCAGGTACATCCAGAACGTATCCGGGATATCTTTTTGGGTCTCAATGATGGTCTGGTAGAGATTCTGGGTGCGGTGAGTGGATTCTATATCGCCTTTCAAACCATTCCAACGGTACTGGCTGCAGCCTCGACAGTGGCTATCGCGGGTGCCTTTTCTATGGCAGCCGGTGTTTTTGTAGCGGTGGGGTCAGAACGGGAGGCAGGGGCTATAGAACGGGCTAAGCGGCGCTATCTGGGAGAGAATCTCGAAGAAGAAACCTCATCTCATCCGTTTGGTTCGGCCGCCATTGTGGGTATCTCCTATCTTTTTGGAGCGGCTATACCTCTTCTCCCAGTATTTTTTGGAGCAAAAAGCATAGTCCTTTCTCTGGTATGTTCAGGTATAGTAGTGACGTGCATATCCTTTTTCTTGGCTTTTCTTTCGGGTATGGAAGCCAAGCGGCGCATGGCGACTAATCTTATTATTTTAGCACTGGCGGTAGGAGTGACGGCGTTCATAGGTTGGGGAGCGCGACAGTTTTTGGGTATTGAGATATAAAGTGTTTTTTAAACAGTGCCTTTAAAGAAACAGTCTATGCAGTGGTTAAAAAGTATTTCTGCAAAACAGTGGTATCTGGTGACGGCCGTGTTTTGTTTTGGTCTCATTGGTGGTGCTGTGATCATTCAGAATTCTTTTCGCTTGATTCCGTGTCCGCTCTGTATTGCTCAGCGTATTTTTTTCGGTCTCACTGGTCTCGCGGCCCTGGCGGGTTTTTTTGGGTGGCTGGAATCACTCCGGTATCGGGTTATTGCTTGGCTTATGCTGGTGTTAGCTCTGATGGGCGGGTCTATTGCGGCACGACAGGTATGGATTCAACATTTTCCTCAAGCAAATAGCGATCCTACTAAGTGTATTGTTTCCTTTGGCTCAGCGCTTGATGATTTTCTTCGGGCATTAGGTGGTCTGGGGAACTGCGCGGTGCGGGATTTTACTCTCTTTGGTTTGGCGCTGCCGGAATGGTCACTCCTCAGTTTTTTCGGTCTTATAGCGGTATCGCTGTGGCTTCTCTTCTCCCCGAAGGGAGATGTATCTGAATGAAAGGTAAGGTATTGACTTTTACAGAGAAAAAGACCATTATAGCGGGAACATCTTGCGAACAAGGAGGCGAAGATGAAGGTTCTTTCTCAATGGCGATGGCCCATACGTAACGGTCATTTTTGGTTCTGTACCCACAGAGCAACAACGGGTCAGGAATGTCTTTGGTGCCTGCGACGCGGGTATATGCTGGCATTGGTGGGTTTTGGAATAACAGCCTGTGTTCAGGGCATTGGCGTACTGATCACGCATGGTCTCTCGCTCGAGGGTGATACCTGGCATGTGGCTTCAGATGCTCTCGGGGCTCTTCTGGGGTTTGTAGCGATGCACAAAGCGCTGCAACGATGGACGCCAGAACAGTCTCAAGGAGGGGTACCGGAAGTCCCGGAAACCTACCGACTTCTCATCATGCTCCTGCTCTTTGTTTCGAGCGTCGTGATTTTTCGGAAAGTGTTTGGACGCTTACTGGTTCTTGATCCGATAGCCTTGGTTGAGCCAGGTGTTATGCTCTTGACTGCTTGTTTCGGTCTGCTCATGAATTTCGTTCTTTTGGGTGTGTACAATGGATTGCGTCTGCCACATGAGCATACCGGTCAATGTCATCATGAGCACCGTTCGGTAAGCCAGGATCTCCTCTTGGGGAATATCGCGCATGCCCTGCAGGACACGCTTTCCTCGACAACCGTGATTGCTTTATCAGGAGGCGTACTCTGGTACCCGAGCCCAGGGTGGCGTTTCGTAGATGCAGTTCTTTCCTTTCTTATTGGTATGTGGCTGGTGCGGATAAGCTGGCGTATGCATCAGGCCTTTGTAGCAAAAACATAACCCCGGGAGTTTCAGTGCTCCCGGGCCCTTTTTTTATCGTGGTGTCCTCGGCAGGACTCGAACCTGCGACCCCTTGGTTCGAAGCCAAGTGCTCTCATCCGCTGAGCTACGAGGACGTAAACTCTCCCCCAAGGCTACCCCGAAGGACGCTTGGCGTCAATATTTGGTGTATAATGCAGTCATAAGATGACGTTTAATTTTATGGATATGGATGACGCAATGATAAAAAAAGTAACGGTTGGTGTGTGGCTCCTGTTGGCGGTAGCGGCTTTAGGTTATGTGTATCAGTATGGCCGGTCGGTACAGCAGACCTATCCAAACCGTACCTTTACAGTCGATGGAGAAGCGAAGTTGAATCTCGTTCCGGATACGGCGCAGTTTTCGGTGAGCGTAGTCTCTGAAGGCGTAAGGGTGCCGGATGTACAGAAAATGAATACCGAGAAGATGAATGCCGTCCAAGCCTTTCTTAAGGAGACAGGAGTGGAGAAGAAGGATATGAAAACGGAACAGTATTCACTCAATCCACGCTATGAATATTCTACCTGCGATGCGAATGGTAAATGTCCGGCTCCAAAAATATCGGGGTATACCCTTACGCAGTCTTTGATGGTCAAAGTGCGTGATACGGATAAACTGGGGGATATGCTTTCAGGAGTCACAGATAAGGGTGCGAATACAGTCTCGAATGTTACCTTTGCGGTTGATGATGATAAGGAGGCTCGCGGTGATGCTCGGGCCGAAGCTATTACGGAAGCCAGGAAAAAGGCCAAGGATATGGCTAAGGCGGGTGGATTTGGTGTTGGCCGGTTGGTTTCGGTGTATGAAGATCAGGGGAATCCGGATCCGGTTTCATATGGCGGAAGAGGAGGGGCGGCTGATAGCATGAAGTCTTCTGTCGAAGTTGCTCCTTCGATCGAACCAGGAACGCAGGATTCAACAGTACATGTCTCACTCACGTTTGAGATCGTTGATTAAGAGAAATAAAAACTTGTAAAAACACCCTGTCATGCAGGGTGTTTTACTTAAGTGGAAAGACTTTTTTCAGTACTATATATTTACAAAAAAATAAAAGTGTGCTATAATTTAACGTTCAGTTCTTTGTTATATTCACTCCTTTGAGACGAGCTTTTTGGATGTCATTTTTGGCTTCTGAAAAGCTCGTCTCATACGAGGCAGCCGCTTACCCGACGGTTCGGGAAGGAGCTAACGCAATGAATGCGCTTACTCAGCAAGCAACGACGGAAGGTCAATTCGAACAAACCACGCGTGTCGTGGTGGATGCGGTGCGCAAGGCACTGAAGCCCCTCGGCAAAGAGGCGGCGCAATGCGTGCATATGCGCGGGAACGAACTTGCGGCCGGTATCGCCAAACTCATCGCAGAACTGTCGGTCTCCGACCAGTACGCGGACGAGGAAGTCGAGACCAGCTACAACTACCCGCCGCAATATCGGGTGAAGCCGCTCGCCGAGCAAATCGAAACGCTCGCCAAGCTCTTCAATCTCGACGGCACGAAGGCGTATGCCTACGCGAGCAATCTGCCCGTGCTCCCCGAAGGAGCCGAAGGCTGGTTCGCTGTTCCGCGTTTCGAAGCGGTCGGCAATACCTACGGCGACGCCGTCGAGAAGGTGATTGGCCTCATCGCCAAGAGCCGCAAACTGAAGAACTGGCGTGAAGGCCAGCTCCACGAGCGCTATCTCCGCCAATCCGAAAGGACGCAGTGGATGATGGCCAAGCTCGTGGAAGGCCAGGAAGGCGATATCCTCGTCATCCCCGCCCAGTTCGGCTTCCGTCATCGCGGCAAGTCCGTGCGTCGCGCTCGCGAGACGTTCTACGACAACGAGTTCGGCCTCAGTAGCTTCACGGCTGGCACGATGCTTCTCACCCACCCCGAACGGGAAGTGGAATGGGAGCAACTGCACATCGATTGCTCGGGCGACGAATACTCACCTGACGCGGATGGCCAGTTCGTCTTCGCTCCTCTCTTCCACTGGAGCGACGGCGAGCTCCGCTTCGACAGCGGCTGGGCGAGCATTGCCGGCAAGCGCTTCGGTTCGGCGTCGGGGTTTCTGCTACAGGAGAGTAGCTGCTAGTAGCAGATGCTCCTTGCGACTTGAGGACTTGAGTTTCTTGAATACCTGTCTGCCGATAGGTAGGCTTGAGCCAACGGCCGGGAAATTTTTTTTGAGGGTTACCACGCTACGGTGTTGGTAACCCTCTTTTCTTTTTGAAAAAAATGATGCTTTATTAAAACAAAACCGCCTAAGAAGGGCGGTTTTGAATAATAATTGAGTCTTTGAAGAGCTACATGGCTTCTCCTTCGGTCTTAGGAGTGGAGCAGCAGCTTGCCTCGGCCTCTTTGCAGCGCTTACAGGGGCACTTGGCAAACAGCATCAGGCCACCAATGATAGCGAGGTTCTTGAGAAACATGGTCATCTGCGTCTGACCTCCGTCACCGCTCCAGTTCATGTGGTACATGAGGGTGGCACCGACCGTGAAGACGATAAGCATCCAAGCGGCTTGACTCTTCTTAAAGTTGAACATGAGCATGAGACCACCACCAAGCTTGAGGACGATGGCAATCACGAGAGCGAGGCTGGCGAGCGACATCGGTAACCCGACATTACCCAGACCCATACCGACGAATTTTGTCGTCGCAGTGAAATTCATGAGAAACCCTAATCCTCCAACCACGAACAAGAGCGCCAAGAGTATTCTCGGCACATGCTGTTTTATCATACACCCCTTGCCTTCACACATCATACGCATAGGTATTAAGATTTATGCCCCTCCTAAAGATAGTATAGCGCATTTTTCCGCCGCTTTCTGAAAACTGTCAAGCAGCTAAAAAAAGAAACCTTTTTCCAAAAAAGAGAATAAAATACCCCCGTATAGGGGGGTATCCTTCGGCCTCAATAGGCAGGCGCTCTGATGTACGTAACGTGGAGCTCTCTTAAGAAGTACCCAAAGGGGTGACTACAGGGAATCGAACCCTGATTCATGGTACCACAAACCATTGTCCTACCATTGAACGATAGTCACCCCTCTTGGGAGTTTTTCTCTCTGAACCGTATCATCGTTCCCGTTTTCAGCTCGGTCAGGAACGATTCAATGACTCTTTCTGAACGTTTTCCATTGGTGCCCTCGGCAGGAATCGAACCTGCATCAAGGGCTTAGAAGACCCCTGCTCTATCCATTGAGCTACGAGGACTTGCGGAACTCGTCTGTTCTGCCGGGGTGGGTGTAGTAGGGATCGGACCTACGACCGTTGGCTTAAGAGGCCACTGCTCTACCAACTGAGCTATACACCCAAAAAAACAAACAAAAAACGCAAAAGAAGCGCACCCGTAGTGTAGCAAAAACCTTGTAGAGCGTCAATCTTCAAAGTAAGGGTGTATTTCAAAATGCACCGTACAGGCGCAGCGGGGAATACGCCCTAGTGCGCATGGGTTCTCTGGTATTCCAACCACTGTTTTTTCGGCCAATCAGCAGGCTTTTCTTTCAGGATCTCATCGCCAGGATGAGGGAAGAGTGAAGGGGACTTGTAGTTACTTCGAAAACTATCGCGGATAAAATTTTGGCCCTGTGCATCGTTAACGGTTTGGGTGAAAATGGTGCGCATACTGCCATCTGGGTTGCTTTCGAGAATATGTGGGCCGTCAATCTCCACTTGGCGGCCGTCATTGGTACCGTACATTTGGAAGGTGAGTTGTGTACCAGAAACAAATGGCTGCAAAAAGATAGAGCCCGGGGTGTTATTGATAAATTTGAGATCAGGGTGCGGGATATAGATAGTGGCATCCATACCGTAGGGTCGGTAGTATTTGACCGGGTAGGCATGGTTTCGGCGATCGGTAATTTTGAGTCCAGCATAGATGGCGGTACGGAACACGGTACTCGAAACTTGGCAGATACCGCCGCCGAATTCTGGTTCAGTGCGGTTATTTTTAATGACCAGTTCTGGAAGATAGCCATGTTCACCATCTACTTCCCCGAGATTTTTGACAAAGGAAAATTCCTCATTGGGAGCGATGAGGATACCCTGGAATTGTTCCAGTGCGCGGTTGATATTGAAGATGCGGTTTTTTGGAGAACCGGCGAAATTCGTCGTTCCTTCGGCAATAAGTTCTGTAATGCCAAGACGTTCGATATCGGAGCTTTTGATATCAGGGGTGATGATGGATCCAGGAATATCGATCGTGAATGCAGCATTATCAGCGGTTAAGAGAGCGGTGCCGAGCGCGGTGAGGGTCTGATCCTTCTCTACGCGGAAACCGGGTTTTTCTGCTTCTTTCACTACGACGGTACCGTTTTCAGCACCCAGAATAGCATTGACTGGTTTGATATCCAGTTCTTTGGCGGCTTGTTCGATAAAAACCTGGAGAGCAGCGGTGTTAATTTCTTTACTGGAAGTAATCGTGGTGTGTGAGCGAATGCTTCGAGGGACAGAAAAATCACACCAGCTATGATCGAGGGTGCCACAGTGATGAATATCTTCAATCTCCGAAAGAGTAATCGGAGTGTAGCGTGGTCGCGTAGAAAGAGTAATCCAGGCGGAGATATCATCACTGGAAAAAGTGAGTGTTTCTGCTGGAGACCGTAGGGCAAGAGACGTAGGGAGTGCTTGGGCGAGAGCGGTGGTTGGTAAGATACCAGAAAACAGTGTGCTCAGCAGCACAAATATGCTCACGAGTGGAGCTGATGGCCAGAGAGTGGTAGTACGAAAAAACACAGTCATAGGCGTTCCTCTATTGTACTCAAATATCGGGGAAGAAAAAAGCCCAAAAGCATAGAGAGCTCGTAGGCTGTTTCGGGCATTTTTTGTTCCTAAGGAAGGAAGGTAATTAGAAACCGCGTACCTGAATTTTCTTTGTTTTAGTAGTGTCTGCTTTGGGTAGGCGAATGGTGAGGATGCCGTTTTTAAGCGAGGCATCGGCCTTTTCGGGAATGACGTCAACTGGGAGGAGTACGGACCGAGAGAAGCCGCCCCAGTAGCATTCCTGGTAGTAGTAATGTTCGTTTTCTACAATTTCTTCATTTTTTCGCTCACCTTTGATCGTAACCATATCGTTATTGATGGCTACATCAAGATCTTCTGGCTTGACGCCAGCGATAGTGGATTTGATGACAATATCGTTTTCGGTCTGATATACGTCAATGGTCAGCTGCCCTTCGGAACCCTCGGTTGTTTCTGGTTCTGTAATGTGTTCGGCATGCTGGTAGGAAGGTTGTGACCAACTTGGGGTTGGGCTGTGCTGCAATACCGGTTCTTCATTCATAGGAATAGTGGTTTCTTCATCTTGGTCAAAAACAGGAACGGAATTTTCAAATTCATCACTTGGAACACTCTGCGCACCCGTGAGTCTTTCAAAGAAAGAAGGTTTTTGTTTGGTCATAATACAAAGATTAGCGCCAATAAATCATACAAACGTATTATAAGCTCCGATGCCGGTTACTGCAAGGTGGCAAAAAAAAGATTATAGGCTACGTGTAGAGCCACGGCTGTCACAAAAATGGAGGCGCGGAGAGGAAGGGAAAGAGATTTCGAAAGTACGCCATACCCTAGAAGCATAACGGTGAGCAGGTGTGTACCAGCAAGGGACAGGAGAATGGTTATGGATGGCGGTGTAGCTAAGGTGAGTTCGACCAGAGCAAAGCCCAAACCAAAACAGAAGAGAGAAAAGTATGTTTGGAGTGTGACCCAGGATGTATGAGAAAAGCGTTTTTGCCATTGGAGCAGGAAAGCGAACTTCGAACCCTCTTCAATGAGGGCAGCAAATAACAAGAGTATGGGTCCGAGAGCGACAGGAAACAGTATGCTTTCAAGTATAAGGGCAGCGCTGGCAGCCAGAGCGCCATACAGAAGAGCGGTGATAGGGAGCATAGAGTTAGCCTAACTGGGCAAGAGCTGTTTTGATGCGTTCAACGGTGAGGGTAGCTTCTTCTAAAAGAGATTTGGTCTGCAGTAGGATATGTTCTGGTGCGCGGGAGGAGAAGTTCGGATCCGCGAGACGGTTTTCAAGGGAAGTGACGTAGCGCGTTTTTTCTTCGAGCTCTTGAGTGAGGCGGGCTTTCTCTTGATTGATATCGATGGCATCGCCCAGGTGAAGGTAGGCCTGTAAGAGTCCGGCTTGGATGAGAACGGAATTTTCTGGAGCAACCTTGCTGGCAAGGCTGTGGATTTCGCTCACGCGGGCGAGACGCTTGAAGACTGCTTCGTTATCGCGGAGCGTTTGTTCTGATCCGCCGAAAGCGCTGACAGCTATTTTCTGAGCCGGTTCGATGCGGTATTCCGCGCGGGTATTGCGGATGACGACAATCAGCTCTTTGACGAGCTCAAAACGGTTTGCATGAGCGGTATCGATTTTTTGAGTGATTTCTTTTGGCCAGTTTTGCAGCATAAGAAGTCCATCTGCATTTTGATGGGTTGTCTGCCAAAGTGCTTCTGTAACATAGGGAGCAAATGGATGCCAGAATTTCAGAAGTGTTTCAAAAACCAAACTAAGTATCTGATCATTTTTTTCTTCCTTATGAATCTCAATATACCAATCAGCGAATTCATTCCAGGTGAAATCGCGGAGTGTGTCGCCGGCCAATGAAAGTTGATAATTTTCCATGAGACGAGTTACTTCCGTGCTTATGTCCTGAAGACGTAAAAGAATCCAGTGGTCCGCTGGTGTTTTAGGTACTACTTCTTTGATAGTGAAGTTCTGATTAATAGTACTTGATGTGTAGCGGCCAATATTCCAAAGCTTATTTGTGAAATTTCGGAATGTTTCAATTTTTTCTTCATAGAGACGAAAATCAAGACCAGGAGCAGTACCAAGGATGAGGCTCAGACGGACAGCGTCCGATCCAAATTTTTCGATCATTTCAAGAACATCAACGCCATTACCTTTAGATTTTGACATTTTTTGTCCCTCCTTATCGCGGACAAGACCGGTGAAGTAGAGGTGTTTGAATGGAGCGGTACCAGTCCGGTAAAATCCGAACATAACCATGCGAGTAGCCCAAAAAAACAGCAGGTCTCGACCCATGATCATCATGTCGGTCGGATAGAAGGTTTTGGCATCGTTCGCGTCGTGATAGCCGAGTGTGGTATAAGGCCATTGACTGGAAGAAAACCAAGTATCTAGTGTATCAGGGTCTTGTGTCCACCCATCTCCTTCTGGAGCTGTCGTGCCGCAATATATTTCTTCTTTTCCCTCGCTTGTTTTATACCAGACAGGAATCCGGTGGCCCCACCAAAGCTGGCGTGAAATACACCAATCATAAAGATTTTCCAGCCAGTGAATCATTTGTTCTTTCATGCTGTCTGGATGGAAAATGATCGCGCCGGATTGCAGAGCTTTGATAGATTCTCTTTTGATGGAATATTGTGGCGCATCGACATCCATGAACCATTGTTTGGAAACAAGTGGTTCAATGGTTGTTTTGCAGCGTTCGCATTGCGAAAGATTAATCATATGAGCTTCCTCTTTTTCGAGAAGCCTCATAGATGCCAGGTCGGTGAGAATTTTTTCACGAGCATCTTTGGTTGAGAGCTCTGCGTAGATGCCACCTTGTTCGCTAATCTTTGCTTGTTCGTTGATAATCTGAATTGTTTCAAGTTTGTGGTCGCGTCCGATTTCCCAGTCGAGAGGATCATGAGCGGGGGTGATTTTTACTGCGCCAGTGCCAAATGTTGAATCGATCCTATCATCAGCGATAATCGGAATTTCTCGGTTTACGATCGGAAGGAGGATAGTTTTTCCGATGACTGGAGTATAGCGTTCATCCTGAGGATGGATGGCGACTGCTGTATCACCGAGCATGGTTTCTGGGCGTGTGGTGGCAACGGTAATAAATTTTTCTGAATCTTTGATCGGATATTTAATAAAAAAGAGCTTTCCTTCGGTTTCCTTGTGAATTACTTCGATATCGGAGAGAGCGGTAGCACAGCGGGGGCACCAATTAATGATTCGTTCGCCACGGTAAATGAGACCATTTTTATACATTTGGACAAATGTTTCTATGGCACGTTTTGAAACCTCCGGATCAAGCGTAAATTTTTCCCGAGTCCAATCAGCAGAAATCCCGATTCGTTTTTCTTGTGATCGCATGTACTGTGATCGATCGATGCAGAAATTGTAAGTTGCCTGATAGAATTTTTCTCGGCCTAATGCATGTCGATCAATACCTTGTTCTGTTTGAAGTTTTTTTTCAAATACTACCTGTGTTTGGATACCGCCATGATCTTTACCAGGAAGAAGGATGGTTTTCTTTCCTTTCATTCTTTCATAGCGGCCAAAAACATCCATGACGGCATAGCCGGAAGCATGACCTAGGTGCAATTCACCATTGGCGTTTGGTGGGGGAAGGATATTAGAATAGCGCTCTGTTGCATCTATGTTATCCGGATTAAACAAGCCGCTTTGTTCCCAATCAGCGTAGAGTTTATCTTCCCACTCTTTGGGATTATAGGTTTTTGGAAAATCTGAAGTATTCATATTTCAAACCGTACCACGAAAAAATCCTGAATTCAAGGAAAGTTACCGTAAAATGAAATCGTACCGTTACTCTTTTTTAAGAATGAGAATGAAATCGTCTCAAAGGAAAATTTGCGTTTGGATCGAGGGTGCGCCAGTTTTCTTGGAGAACCTCTTGCTCTCTCGGAGAGAGGTGTTCGAGGCGAAAAGCAGCAGCTGCGCCGATCATAGCGGCGTTGTCGAGGGAGTATTTGAATTCGGGAGTGAGGAAGATGGTGTCGGGGAAGTCGCTTTCGATCAGGGTACGTAACCGATTACGTAACCGGACATTAGCCGAGACACCGCCAGCAATCACAAAAGTTTTCGGCTGGTATTCGAGAAGAGCTTTTTCGGTTTTCCTGACGAGCACGTCGACGACGGCCTCTTGAAATTCGTGACAGACTTCGCTGATGAAGTGTTCGTGTTGCATGTCAGCCTCGTGCTTCTTCAAAAAATAGAGCACAGCGGTCTTTAATCCAGAGAAAGAGAAATGATAATCGTCCGAATTCAACATTGGCCTTGGGAAAGAGAATGTGCAATGTGGAATGTGGAATGTGGAATCACGAAAAGCATCGGCGCGTCGAGCGACGACAGGACCTCCGGGATAGGGGAGTCCGAGCATGCGAGCGGTCTTGTCGAAGCATTCACCGACCGCATCATCCTGCGTTTCGCCGAGGATCTCGTACTGAAAATGATCCCGCATGAGCATAAGTTGTGTGTGCCCACCGGATACTACCAATGCTAAGAGAAGGAATGGAGAATATTGAATATTGAATATAGGCGATGCTTCATTCTGCGAACGGATAAAGTTCGCATAGATATGTCCTTCGATATGGTGAATTCCGATCAAGGGTTTCTTCCAGAGGAATGAAAGGGTCTTGGCGGCGGTCGTGCCAACGAGAAGGGCGGGGATGAGTCCGGGACCTTGGGTGACCGCGATGGCATCAATGGCAGATGGAGTGAGCCCTGCGACTCGGAAAGTCTCCTTAATAACGGGGACGATATTTTTTGCATGCTCACGCGCAGCGAGGTTAGGTACCACGCCGCCATAGCCGGCATGCAGGGCAATCTGCGAGGAGACGGTACTCGCGAGCACATTGACCCCACCTGCTGTCTTTTCGACAATGGCAGCGGCCGTATCATCACACGAGGTTTCGATGGCAAGGATTTTCATAGGTGTATACTTCATCTAACCGTACTCTATGCCGAAAATCAAGCCACAACTGAAGAAAGGGGAAGAAACCGATGAGGCTATCATTATACGAGTAGTCGCTGGTGATTTGGGTGCTTTTCAACCGATTGTGGCGCGCTATGAGCGTAAGCTTCTGCTGTATCTCACGCATCTCATTGGTGGTCGCGAGGAGGCGGATGATATCGTGCAGGATGTTTTTGTAAAGGCCTATCAGCATCTCGGGAGTTTTGATCGGACACGAAAGTTCTCATCCTGGATTTACCGCATCGCCCACAATGAAGGAGTGAACTGGATCCGGAAGAAGAGCCGCCGACCTACGGTGGCGTGGGAGGATATTATCGAAGCTCGTGAGGAGGGGAGCGTGATGGATGTTCCAGAAACCGCTGAAGAGCGTTGGGTGCGACGTGAACGGCGCGATGATGTGCGCCGAGCGCTCCGTACGCTTTCCGAGATGGATCGCGAGATGCTCACGCTGCGCTACTATCTGGAGAAATCGTACGCCGAGATTGCTGAGATTATGGATATCCCGATGAACACCGTCGCCACCCGCCTCAGCCGGGCGAAGAAGAGACTGCTCGGGGTATTGTCAGAAAAATAGTATGGTCATTCTTTTCTTCTGCTTGGTACAAAAAAACAACAAACTCCCCATGTAAACACGGAGAGTCTGTTGTTTGCTGGTAGCCCCAAGGGGAGTCGAACCCCTCTTACCAGGATGAAAACCTGGTGTCCTAACCGATAGACGATGGGGCCAGGAACAAAAAAAGCAGAAAATGTCTGCGAAGGCATTATAACAGGAATTTTTGGAAAGGCAAGAGTGCGATCAGATCTCGAGCGTATTGGTTTTGCAGACTACTGCGTAGGCGCGGGCGCTCGGGCGGATGGTGCGCTCCTGCGTGGCGTAGTCTACATGGATCAGGCCGAAGCGGAGCCAAAAGCCTTTGTCCCATTCAAAATTATCGAGGAGCGACCAGTAGAAATACCCGCGGACTAGGGCGCCAGCAGCGATGGCGCGGTGCAGAGCGGTGAGGGCAGCAGGAATGAAACGCTGGCGCAGCTTGTCCGAGGCATCGGCGATACCATTTTCAAGGACGTAGATCGGCTTACCGTAGGGGATGAGTTCAATGAGAGCGTGGTAGAGGGACTCGGGATGATATTCCCAGCCGAAGTCGGTGCGCTCTTTATTGGGGTTCTTATTGAAGCCGTTATCAATAACGTTGCGGTTATAATGATTGAGTCCGATAAAGTCCTGCGTGCTCTGGATACGATTGAGAAAAAAGAAATTCCATGTCCAATCAGCAAAAGCCTTGAGGAGATGATTGATGAACGTTGGGCGAGCGACTTCAAAATAGACTTGGTGTTTGGCAATGCCGACCTGCGCTCCAGGGAAACGGTTCTTGATAACACGGTACGCTAGCCGGTGAGCCTGGATGAGACGGAAGAGAGCAATGAGGAAAAGAGAGGGATTCTTCTTCTGTGGTGGCCAAGCGCCTTTGAGATAGGCATGAGAAGCCACAACCTCAGGTTCGTTGAGTGTGATCCAAAAGAGGACGTCCATGCCAAGAGCCGAGATAACGTGTTCGGTATAACGGGTAAAATATCGGGGGAACTCTTTTGCAGCGACGCCTCCTTTTTCAGCGAGCCAAAGAGGAAGAGTCCAGTGCCAGAGGGTGACGAACGGCTCGATACCGCGGGAGCGCAGCGCAGCGATAACGACGCGGTAGTGCTCGAGAGCTGCTAAATCGAAGTTTCCTTCTGTAGGTTCGATACGTGACCATTCAATGGAGAAACGGTGAGCATTATGGCCAAGCGATTGAGCGAGATCAAAGTCAGTAGCAAAGCGGTGATAGTGATCGCAGGCATGGCCAGAGATATAGTTTTTTGAATGAGTTGACTCGGTTTTGAAGTGTTGCCAACGGGGATTCCAATGGAAGGTAGCGGCTGATGTTCGGGCCAGTCGGGCGGCGTTTTCTTTTTCCCACTCGCTCCAATCATTATGATTGTCGCCCTCGACCTGATGCGAGGCAGTGGCTGCTCCCCAGTAAAAGTTTTTTGGAAATTCGAGTTTCATAGTTTCTGTTTGTCCTTATGATATCAGGAAACGTTCTTTGGAAAAAACAACTAGAGCTTATCTCGAAATTCACCGCACAAATATGAGGCCATCCGCTTGCCGGCTAAAATCTGATACTTTCGGCTGCAAATTCTGTTCAATTCCTTGAAATATACTATATTCCTTCGGAATCTCTCAGAATTTTCGCTCGAAAGTATCAGATTTTTTCTCGGCATGAATTTTGAGATAAGCTCTACATTTTTGACTTTTTGGCTTGAAAATGGGATGATGAATCTAATTTTGAGGCCAGCATGGCTTACCTCTCTTGTATAATCCCTGTTTTGAGCGCTGCTCGCTATGGATCCGAATTTTCGCTTTCCTGATCCCAAAACCGTTGAACCACGGGAGAGATTCGTTCAGCGTACTATTGAAATGATCCCAGGGACGCTGACCTGGTCGACTATCATCGGTATGCCGATACTCTCGTATTTTTTTCCGCTCGCGGCGGCAGTCTTCATTATTCTGTTCGATATCTATTGGGTACATCGGGCTATCTATATCTCCATCTTGTCTGTGTATGGCAATCGTTTGGTTTCAGAGGGGAAGCGTATCGACTGGTGGGAGCGCTGCCAGAATACCTTGCAGCCGGAAGCATATGTGCGGTTATTATCCGAACGCATTCGTTCGCTCAAAGCCGGTAAGCGCGAGCTCCCACTGTTCCGTGTTTGGCAGCGGCATTTGGTAAAAAAAGAAATCCGCCGGGCCGAGAAGATTCGGAGCGAGACGATACCACTCATTCCTCTGCAATCAGACATTCTGGACTGGCGTGAGGTGCTCCATGTTGTCCTTTTGCCGACGGCGGGCGAACCGGCGGAAATCATCGAGCCGGCTATCCAGTCGCTCGTGGATGCGAACTTTCCCAAGGAGCAAATGATTATTCTCTTAGCGACCGAAGAGCGCGAGGATCCCGAGACACGCATTCCAAAAGTGGAGTATTTACAGAAGCGGTTTCATGGTATTTTCCGAGATTTTCTGGTGACCACGCATGTGGTTGAGGCAGGAGAAATGAAGTGCAAGGCGTCCAATGCCCGTTATGCCGCTCGGGAGCTTATGAAGTACCTCGATGTGCGTGGCATTGATTACAAGAAAGTGATTTTCTCGAACTTTGATTGTGATAGTGTGGCGCATCCGGAATACTTTGCGGCCCTTACCTATGCCTATGTTACGGATCCAAAGCGGTTGCAGCGTGCCTATCAGCCAATCCCGATGTATCACAATAATCTTTGGGATACCACCGCAGTCGTACGGCTGGTAGTAACCGGTTCCTCGTTCTGGCACTTGTTTCAGAGTACTCGCAAAGAAATGGTAACGTTTTCATCGCACTCGGAGCCGTTTGATACCTTAGTTAAGGTTGGCTTCTGGCCAGTGAATATGATTAGTGAGGATAGTATTATTTACTGGAAATGCTTGGCTTATTTCCATGGGGATTACCAAGTAACGCCGATTCATCTGCCGGTCTCACTCGATGCGGTGCTGGCGGAGACCTGGTGGAAGACGATCAAGAACCAGTACAAGCAGAAGCGTCGCTGGGCCTACGGTATTGAGAACTTTCCGGTGACGATGCGCGCCATCTGGCCGGATAAGTTGATTCGATTGGGAACCAAGTTGCGTATCTCCTTCGAAATGCTCGAGGGGCACTATTCCTGGGCCACCACATCCATGATCATCACCTTCGTCGGCTGGTTGCCGCTCCTCTTGGGGAGTCAGGGATTTAAAGAGAGTGTGTTGGCTCATAACCTGCCCTTTATGACCAAGACGCTCATGACGCTCGGTATGAGTGGTCTTTTGGTTTCCATCCCGCTCTCGCTCATGTCGCTGCCGCCCAAGCCCAAGCGCTATCATTGGAGCAAATACCTGGTGATGTTTTTCCAGTGGATTTTTTTGCCACTCGTTGCCTTTATCTCAGCTTTCCCAGCTATCGATTCGCAGACTCGGCTTTTGCTTGGTAAATACTTCGGTGAATTCTGGGTGACCGAAAAAATGAGGAAGAATTAGATTCCAGGTGTAAGATTTTTGATTTTTGAATAGTTCCACAAAGAATTTTCTTATTCTAAAATCTTGAATCTAAAATCCAAAATCACTTCTTTTAATACTGATGGCTCTTTCCAGAGACTTCTATCAAAGAAAAACGCTTGATGTTGCCAAAGAGTTGCTTGGCTGTTTTCTCGTGCGAAAAATGGGGCGAAAAATTATTCGGGCGCGGATCACCGAGGTGGAAGCCTATATCGGTGAAGACGATTTGGCGTGTCATGCTTCCAAAGGACGGACGCAGCGGACAGAGATCATGTATGGTGCAGCGGGGCATGCCTACGTCTACCTTGTTTATGGTATGTACCATTGTTTGAATATGGTGACGGAAGCCAAAGAGTTTCCAGCCGCTGTCTTGATCCGAGCGGTGGAAGTGGAGGGGGTGGCTCATAAAGAAACAAATGGTCCCGGGAAACTCTGCCGATTTTTGCATATCGATCGGACTCTTAATGGTTGGGATATTACGAGAGGAGAAAAACTCTGGATCGAATCTGGAAAACTTCGCAACAATGAAACTATTATGGCCGCGGAAAGGGTGGGCATAGACTATGCTCAGCACTGCAAAGAATATCTGTGGAGGTTCACTCTTTCAGCTGAATAAAGCCAATACTTCAACAATACCATTGACTTTTTATTATAATAGTGCTATAATGTAAATCGTAGTACCTTGAGGCTTTTCGTCCTTGCCCCGAACAGGCAGGGGAACATCAGTAGTCCCATTCCAAAGGAGAAAACCATGGGATATCTGGCAGTAGTGGGGAAAAACGGCCGCATCAGTGGGGTGCGGTGCTTCGAACAAGAACCGCCGCAGGTGGTCAAGCAGCGGGCGATCTTGCGGTTGTCGCCGATCGTCGCCGAGATGGTGGTTGTCGCTTCGGCCCGCGTCGAGTCGCTGAGCCCGGAGCGTATCAAGAGTACGCTGGAAAGCCGGCGTCACCATCGTTACGACAGCGATCGGGGCTAGGCACACCGGGAACGTGACAAGCTCCGCCTCGGTCGCTACGTCTGAAGCTCTTCGGCCGGTCACAACCAAAAAGGATTTAGCTCGCTGAGTTAGATCCTTTTTTCTTTTTTATTCCATATGCACCCGTTCAGTGAAACGGGTGAGGGCAGTGCGGATGAGAGGGTGTTGCACTAGTTTGGGATCATCACTCAGCAGGGCTTCGGCTTCAGCACGTGCTAGGGAAATGAGTTTCATATTAGTGAGGTTTTCCATGGCGATATCGGGCAGCCCGGACTGGCGGGTGCCAAAGAAGCTACCGGGACCACGGAGGGCGAGATCGACTTCGGCAATATCGAAACCGCTTGTGCTCTTTTCAAGGGCTTCGAGCCGTTTGTTTTCGGCGGAAGAATTTTCACCAGGCATGAGAAAACAGTAGGATTGGTGCTCGCCGCGTCCGACGCGGCCTCGGAACTGGTGGAGCTGCGAGAGCCCGAAGCGCTCGGCCTCTTCGATGAGAATAATAGTCGCATTAGGAACATCGATGCCGACCTCTACTACGGAAGTAGCGACTAAAATATCATAGCGTTGTTCTTTGAAGTCGCGCATGATAGCTTCCTTCTCTGCAGCTTTCAATTTTCCATGGAGGAGTCCGATGCGGAGATCAGGAAAGATTTCTTCTTCGAGGTGTTTGTGTTCGGCGATGGCAGCTTTGACGTCTTTGAGTGCGAGCGAAGTTTCGACGAGCGGAAAAATAACAAAGGCTTGGCGGCCTTTTTTGATTTCCTGCCGGATGAAGGCGTAAACTTTCGCACGTGCTCCCTCGGTGTGAGCGATACGAGTGATGATCGGTTTGCGGTTCTTCGGCATTTCATTGAGGAGCGAAATATCGAGATTGCCGAAAAAAGCGAGCGCGAGCGTCCGCGGAATCGGGGTAGCGGTCATGGTGAGGAAATGTGGCACGACCACTTCTTGACCATCGTCGCTTCGGAAGCTCCGTTCTTGGAGGGCGGCCCGCTGGGAGACACCGAAACGGTGCTGTTCATCGACGATGACGAGCGCGAGGGATTGAAAGGAGACGGTTTCTTCGAGGAGGGCATGGGTACCGATAATGATATTCGGGATGCCGGCCTTCAGGGCTGAGAGGAGCGTTTTTTTAGAAACCTTGTCGCCATCGAGGATTTGATAACTTCGAGTATAGAGAGCGAGTGAGAGGCGAGAGCCGGCAAAGAGCTTGGAGAGGGATTCGAAATGTTGCCGAGCAAGGACCTCGGTTGGTGCCAGGAGGACGGCTTGCGATCCGGAAGACGCTACGGTGTGGAGGGCGATAGCGGCGACTGCTGTTTTACCTGAACCGACGTCACCGTTCAAGAGGCGATTCATCGGGCGGTTGAGTGCGAGATCAGAGAGGATAGATTCCGCGGCGGCTGCCTGAGCATCAGTGAGCTTGAAGGGGAATGTATTGATAAATTGTTTGGTCTTACGTTCTGGAATTTCCACTGGGAGCGCTTGAGCGCCTTGGTAGAGGGCACGGACCTCAAGGGCTTTGAGTTGTAAAAGGAACATTTCATCAAAAGCAAAACGTTTCTGAGCGATGAGGGTGGACTCAGTGTTTTTTGGAAAATGAATATCAAAGAGGGCTCGGTGGAGTGAGGGTAAATGGAGTTTTTCGATGATGGTCTGCGGGAGGGGATCTTCGATAGTTGTCAGTTTTTTAAAAACGGTCGTGATGAGGTAGCGCAGGTATTTGGAAGTGATACCTCCGGTTTCCGGATACACAGGGACCAGACGGGCGGTGTGCGTGGCATCACGGGTGGCGCGCTCAAAGGCTGGACTTGAGAGCACTAGGCCTTGCTTATCTTGGGATACTTTCCCGGAAACACGGATCTCCATACCCTGAGCCAACACTTGGCCAACGAATTTCTGATTGAACCAGATGAGGCGGATGGAACCAGTGTCATCGGTAAGGGTGGCACCGGTCAAGAGCATACGTTTCTTAAAACTACGCTGTACGGAAAACTCAGTCAGCGTGCCCGTGAAGGTTGCTTGAGTACCCGCGCTCGCGGCGCTTATCGGGAGTGTTTGGGAGTAGTCTTCATAGCGGTTTGGGAAATGGAGCAGAAGATCATACACGGTTGCTATACCGAGGTGGGCCAGTTTGGTCAGCTGAAGTTTTTTGATAAGAGGGAGAGTGGAGAGCGGGGTATCGAGGGTCATAAACAGAGGATATGGTACACGGGGAGTATAGCGTGATGAGAGAGCTCTTTCAATGGAAATCAAAAGAGCCCTTCTTGGATAAGAGGGCCCTGAACTACCTTTCTTAGTGGGTAGGAGTTTCGGAGGGAGCTTTTTCGAGCTCGCCAATCCCAAGTACATCCCGAGCAATCTGTACCAGTATATCTTCTGGCGCAGCCCTGTTGTCTACTGTGCCCGCAAGACTGAGGGATTTTTCCCCAATGCCGAGTTGGAAGTACGAGGTCTTGGCAGTAGGCAAACGAACTTCTCCTACTGCCTCTGTATTGTCATTTGCTGTAAGTAGGCAGCAGACGCCGGCAGGGCGAGGGAAAGTTATCATTCCAAAGACTAACGATCCCTTGCTACGTGTGTAGTATTGGTAAAACATGGAGTGTACCCTTTCATTTGGTGGCAGGTATTTGCAAACGTCCTTCTTCTTGTCAAGCTACAACCAAGAAATGGTATCACGGTTTATTTTCTTGTCAATACGTGCATGTGCCCTAATTGAAGGTGCCTATTTTTATGAATAAAATAAATTCCCCTCATGATGCGGACGTGCTTCATGAGGGGGGTACTTAGGGGAAGAGCCTCACCCTTATTTCATGGAATGGTATGCCATCATAAAAGGCAGAGAACATTCCCAGAAGCGTATCTTGATCGAGATCTTCGAGCGCTTCATGAGAGACGCGGAGCAGCAGGCTATTGTTCCCTTCAACAGAAGTCTCCCCATCTTTTTTCACTACCCTTGTTGTTTCGAGGGTGAGGGTTGGCAGTACGGGGAAGTCTTTTCCTTTGAGGAAGGAGTAGACACGCTGTTTCCCCTCGTTAAAAAATTCGGGCGACATAGGGTAAACCATTTGAACAAGGTAGGCGTATTTCCATGCACTACCTTTTGTTCCGACAGTGGGCGTGCTATTTTCGAAACAGGTGATTGCAAGGTATACACGCTCCGGGGCACTCGGGATATAAGGAAAACGATACATGTACTTCTCCTCTGGTAAAGAACGTTTAATTTTAAAAAAAGTAACATTAAATAGGTTAAATGTCAATATTCCTTGAATGCTCAAAAAACGCCATACTGTGTAACATATGAAAGCTTACTGGAATCACAGCATTGTAGATACCGTGGATATATGTATTAGCCCTATGGACTTAGGTATGCTGCGCGGGTACACCATCTTTGATGTGATGCCAGTAGAACAAGGACGGGGATTTCTTTGGGAACGTCACTATGATCGGCTGTGCCGTTCGGCGGAGTCGGTTGGGATGAGGATGTTAATCACCAAAGAGGCCTACGGTGCGGCAATCGAAGAACTTATCCGGCAGTCGGGAATGGAGGAATTGGTCTTGCGTACCGTACTGTCCGGCGGTCCGAGTAAGAATGGTTTTGCTCCTGAACCGGGTCGGGAGACGTTCTATATCCTTGCTGAAGCGCGGCACCGATTACCAGCATCAATATATGCTGAGGGGGTGAAACTTATCACACTACCCTATGAGCGCTATTTGCCACAGGTCAAATTCGCCAATCACGCTATCTCTATCTGGGATCTTGAGCGTCGTCGAGCGGCAGGGGCTTTTGATACCCTGTATGTTTCGGGTGGGTTTATTTCCGAGGCATCTCAGGGGAATATTCTTATCGTGAAGGAAGGTACTCTTATAACCCCTCGAGAAGAAGTGCTTTGGGGTATCACTCAGGGTGTAGTGATGGAGCTTGCAGCGCAGGCAGGCATGCCAACGGAATGGCGAAGCGTTACTCTTGAGGAAACCCTGAATGCTGATGAGGTGTTGCTTACAGGTAGTTCAAAGGGTATTGTGCCTGTGGTTCGGATAGACGATACAGTGATCGGGAATGGCCAGCCGGGTCTTAGAGCCACCCAGCTCTCGCGTGCTTTAGCTGGATTGGTTGATCAATGAGGAAGGTTCTTTCATCTAAAAAAAGAAAAACGCCCCGACAGGATTTCCTGCGGGGCGTTGAGATATTTTCTGTTTCTTGGTCGATAGCGTGTGCGGTACTGGGATGTGCGGCGCTATCGATATATCTTCGCTTCTGGCGAAGACAGAAACATGGTCTTACGACCAGCAGTTTATCTCCTCACTGTTGCTGAGTTACCCGCACCCCGAGATACAAAAAGAACTCTATTTTCACTCCTGTGTCCTCGGCAGGAATCGGTCACAAATACTTTTCCTGACGGAAAAGTTTCTCGACCCCGTCTCACGGCATTCGCCTAGCCCTTCGGACAAACTCATGCAGCGTTCCGACTTTCTCTTCCTGACGTACGCCAAGCAGTTGGCGTACTCCTCGGAACATTCATTTCACTCCTGTGTCCTCGGCAGGAATCGAACCTGCATTTCCGCCTTCGGAGGGCGATGTCTTATCCATTATACGACGAGGACTGAAAAATCCGGCTCCTACGCATCCCGATAACCGAGAGGGGCGGGAGCCGGATTTTCTCTGTGCACTGTACGATATTTGTGCGCTCGGCAGGAATCGGTCACGAATACTTTTCCTGACGGAAAAGTTTCTCGACCCCGTCTCACGGCATTTCGCCTTGCCCTTTCGGGCAAACTCATGCAGCGTTCCGACTTTCTCTTTCTGACGTACGCCAAGCAGTTGGCGTACTCCTCGCGAACTTGTGCGCTCGGCAGGAATCGAACCTGCGACCCCCTGGACCGCAACCAGATGCTCTATCCACTGAGCTACGAGCGCAATATTTCATTTGCCGCCAGCTTTGTTCAGAGTCCCAGTGACCACTGCCCGCCCAAGGCGGGTCCGCCATGGGCGGAAGCTACGAGCGCAAAAAACATTGAAATTTCCTGGATAGGGTTACCAGGAAAGTACGATTAAATATGCAGCAATTTTTCGAGAATGTCAACCAGGCTGGGGTCATGAACCTCTTCAGTGATGTGTTCCTGGAGAAAGCGTCGCAGTACCTGGTGATCGAGGTCAGCCAGGGGAATATGCACATGTGGCGTCAGGAGACCGGTGGTGCGAAGGGAGAGGAGATTTTCGAGGGGAGGATCAGAGTGAATGCAGAATGAGTGAATGCTTTCGTAGGCGTAAAATTCATTGTGAGCTAACACACCGCGGCTAGTGAGAGCAAAGCGGTAATATTTTGGTTCAGCGATAACAAGAAGATACCCTACGACACCGATCAGAATGAAAGTAATGGCCATGAGGGGGCTATTGGTATAGAGCGCCCAGCCGATAACTACGATCAACAGGAGAGCGACTATGATACGGGCTTTTGGACCGAGTTCAAAAGTATCATGCTCGGGGGCGTTCCATTCGAGGAGAAGGGAACCAAAATAGGGGGAAAGGGTCTGATGTTCCATAAAAATTACGCCATGAAATGTATGTCCAAATAATGCCTTTACTATACCATAGAACCGT
>CAZOKB010000005.1:0-65555 GCA_964580285.1 uncultured Bdellovibrionales bacterium | reverse complement strand
TCGAGGATGTTGCGGATATCCGCCTGGCGCCAGCCGTAGATCGACTGATAGTCATCACCGATCACGAAGACATTCTTATATTTCCCTGCCAAAGCTGTTACGAGACGATACTGCAGGAAGTTCGTGTCCTGATACTCATCTACCATCACATAGCGGAACTGCTCCTGATAGCGCGCCCGCACAGCATCATGCTTTTCGAGGAGCTCAACGGTCAACCGGATCAGGTCATCAAAATCGAGTGCGTTATTCTTCTCGAGTTCCGCTTGGTAGCGTTCATAAAATTTTGCGGCTAATTCTTCGTAGTAGCTCTGTGCCTGTGCGGCCATCTGAGCCGGAGAAAGAAGCTGGTTCTTGGCCCGGGACACCGCTTCCATCATTGAACGCGGTTTGATTTGATCCGTACTCATTTCGAGTTCCTTCATCACTTTCTTGGCGAGCGACTGCTGATCCTGATCATCGAGGATATTGAAACTCGTACGGTATCCGAGTGCCTCGATATCCTGACGCAGGATACGTGAACAGAGACTATGGAAGGTCCCTATGTACTGCGGCATTCGGAGAGACTTCTCTTCGCTCTGGTGCAAGAGCTTCTCGATGCGCTCCTTCATCTCTCCAGCTGCCTTGTTCGTGAAGGTCACCGCAAGAATATGCTCCGGTCGGACTCGTTTCTCCGCCAAGAGATACGCGATCCGATGTGTGAGCGTTTTGGTTTTTCCAGATCCCGCCCCCGCCAAAATCAAGACCGGACCTTCGGTCTGCAACACCGCTTTCATTTGCCCTTCATTCAACCCAGCCTCCCAAAATCGCATACGCTGTGTATTCAAAAAATGATGCCCGGGTCATGACCGAGCAGGAGTATTGTACCAGCACTTCCGCTTGGTATCCAAATTATAAAAAGAATCAAGCGACAAAGCGCTTTGTTTGTCAATCAGACACGCTTACGGATACAATATCAATATATGCAATCCTTTCTCCTTCGTATTATTCGCTCTATCGAAACGCTCCCGTTTTCGCTCCCGCTCTGGTGTGTTACGTTTCTTTCTCTTATTCTCATACGTCTCAGCATAGAAAGCGCCTTAGGATTTTTTCACCCCCAATCACTCACCTTTCTCTTCTTTGAATTCGCACACACGTTTCTCTTTTTCGCTGTTTCGTTTTTCGCGCTCCTGCCTGTCATCCGCTACGCCGGAGCCCCGTCTCTCGAGAGCGCCGCTCATCTCCTTCTCTTCGGCTTCCTCATCATCCTCACACCACCCGTTATTGATACGCTCATTTTTCAGGATCATGCCTTTTGGAGTTTCTATGAATTCGATGGATTGCGTGGACTGGCTATTCGCTTCTTCACGCTTTTCGGAGACACGCCCGATGTCGGAATCACCTATGGCGTGCGTATCGAAGTCGTTCTCGTTACTCTCGGTATCGGTCTCTATGCCTTTTTGAAATCTAGACGCCTCGGACATGCCTTTCTTTCGGCCCTGCTCACATACAGTATTCTCTTTCTTCTCGGGACATTTCCTTCTTATCTAACACTTCTCACCCAAGCCTTCTCGAAGGGTCTCTTCGCCATCAGCAGTACCGATATTGCCGGTCTCTTTTTAACCCCTGCAAAACTTTTTTCCCGGACCGCTCCGGATATACGCAGCGCACTCAACACGAAAATGAGTCTTTGGTATGCCTGTATCCTGATTGCCCTCCTCGCTCAGTTTCTCTTCATACATTTCCGACCGATTTTCTGGGCACTCTGGCGTAATGCCCGACTCCCTCAACTGATCTACCACGGCGGCCTCCTCTGCGTCGGTGGTCTCCTCGCTTGGCACTTCACCAGTCCTGAGATTACATGGGATAGTTTCCACTTCCTTAGCGTTCTCCTGCTTATTGCTTCGGTCGAATGCGCCTGGCTTGCCTCGGTCATTGTGAACGACTGCTTTGATATCCGTATTGATCAAAAGACAAACACTGGACGTCCACTGATCACCGGCACCATCAAGCATGGTACCTTCGCCACTCTTGGTTGGTTTTTCTTTTTTGGTTCACTCTTCTTCTCAGCTTTGATCAGCTTCTCTGTTTCGCTCCTCCTTCTCATCTATCAAGCGCTCGCCTGGATGTATTCCGCCCCCCCGCTCCGCCTCAAGCGTATTCCGGGAATAGCTACCCTTGTAGCTGCGGCTGCCGGAGTAATAATTCTCCTCTCGGGATATATCACAATCACTCCAAGGAATGATTTCTCCACCTTTCCGTCCTTACTACTTCTCTTCTTGTTTATTGCCTACGCTACCGCTCTTCCTCTCAAAGATTTCAAGGATATCGAAGGCGATCAATCCGATGGAGTCCTGACCTTTCCTGTACTCCTCGGTGAAGAACGGGCTCGTATCGTTTTCGGAAGCATTTTCTTTCTCCTGTTTACTGCCAGCACCTTTATTCTTCACCTCCCACTCGTTTTCCTGCCCGCTCTCTTCTTCGGAAGTATCAGCTTCTTTGTCCTGCAGGCTGCAAGACAAAAACACCGGTGGATTTCCTACCGGCGTCTTCCTGGTATCATGATCAGCATTATCGCTCTCTACGGACTAGTACTTCTTTGGGCTATCTTCTAGACCACCCCCTCTTTTGGTATCGCATCAATTTCTTTTTCTACGAGGGCCGCGAGTGAGCGCCACTCAGTCACCGAGAGCTCCTGCGCCCGTATCATCGGCTCTATGCCAAGCGAGGCAAACATATCCTCCACCCTCTTCCGATCCAAGTGGAATGAGTTAGCAAGGTTATTGGCAAGCGTTTTTCTCCGCGCAGAAAATCCTGCTCTCACTACCCGGAAGACCCGCCGATCTTCCTGACTATCATACACGCGCTTCGGTACCAAGTGTACCACTGCGCTATCGACTGCCGGCACTGGATCAAAAGCCTCGCGCGATACAAAGAGCTTCTTCTCGACATCGGCATAGTATTGTGCCATCACCGAAAGCAACGACTGGGATCCAGGCGCCGCAGCGAGCCGGTCCGCGACGGCGTCCTGTACCATAAGCGTGATCGACGACGCCTGTGATCGGAGCGAGAGCAGCGTTCGGATGATCGGTGCCGTAATATAGTACGGTATATTGGCCACAATTTTATATCGGCCCGACTCGTAACCAGCATGCTCCAGAAACTCTTCCAGGTGAACATCAAGGATATTTCCCTCAAGAATAGAGACGTTATCCGATTCTATAAAATGCTGTGTTAACCGCTCCACCAACTGATGATCCAATTCGATCGCCAACACCTGCGCGCCTGTTGCAGCTAATACCTCTGTCAGCGCTCCGGTCCCTGGTCCGATTTCTAGTATTCGATCCACCGCCTGAATCTCTGCAATCTCAACAATAGATCGAAGTACTTCTGGATCTTTGAGAAAATTCTGCCCCAATGATTTCTTCGCTTTCACTTGTTCCATAAGCACCTCTTCTGAAGTTATACTTTATATTTTTCGGCCTGAAAAGTTTCTAAAAAACATCACTCTGGACTCTCTCAGTTCGTCTCAAAAATACTTTTCAATGTCGCATATATCTTCTTGCTTTCAGTGATAAGCTTTTTCTTTTTCGATATTCAAGATTCTCTATTCTACATTCAATTCGTGATTTCCTCCATCTTCACATTGATGACCCCCGCCCCGATAGAAGCGATTTTTTGGAAAGCGACTTTGTCGAGGTCGATGATACGGCCGGGCACGAACGGTCCGCGATCATTGATCTTTACGATTACCGATTTGCCATTATCCATATTCGTAACCTTCACATAGCTTCCCATAGGAAGCCATGGGTTAGCCGCCGCCATGGTCCCGGTAAAAGCATACCACGAAGCTCCCCCACGATGACTCTTGCCTACCTGCACATATGTTCCTTGGGTGACCACCTCTAGTACCGGCTCTTTCGTAACTTCTGTTTTGATAACCCGTCGATTCACTTCTTTTCCGTCATGATACGCTACTCGATAAGTGGTCGTCTTGATACCCTTTTCACCTTTTTGAGTCGTCACTTTTTTTCTCCAGGAGAGCTTTTCATCTTCCGTGACTTTCGTTTCAAAAGGAATGTCCGACTGTTTTGTTTCTTCGCGTACCTCCACTCGAGTAATCGCTACCTGTATCCGATTACTCACTATCCTGTCTCGATCTGGCTTCACGATATCATCTTCATCAAGCATGATTCCCTCTCCAAGAATAGCCTCCTCTATCGATGGGGCCTGCGTATAAAAAGTCTTCTCTTGCTTATCTGCTGTCACCGTCATCTCCTTGGCATGGAACACCATAATTTTCATACCAGAAAAAAGCATCATGTCACGATCAGGATATATTACGTCTTCTTTGCGTGGGTTGACATGATGGCTCTCCAAAAATTCACCCACCGTCCGCTCGTGCACTTCTCTGTATTCCGTAAAGAGAGAATCATCTACGAGTACTATATCTTTAGATCCACTCAAGAAATCGACAGATTTTTTGGCACGAGAAAAAAATATCACACCAGAGACAAGTGCAAGGAAAATAATTATCCATATCCACCAACTATTTTTTCTCATATTCCCCCTTTATTATTCCTCTCTTTTCTATTACTCTCGAAAACGGTACTGCAAAGCTTCTGTAACGTGCGACAGATCAATCTTCTCTTCCCCTGAAAGATCCGCGATCGTCCGAGAAACTTTCAGTACTCGCCCATACCCTCTGGCTGAAAGCTTGAAGCTCTGTGCGGCTTGCAAGAGAAATGCTTGTACGTTTTTCTCCAGAGCACAAAACTGTTCCAGCATCCGGGCATCCATTTCGGCATTTGTCTTTCTCCCCCATACTTGCATCCGCTCACGCTGCCGTTCGCGAGCCCCTGCTACACGCTCTCGTATCACTTCGCTCGATTCCGCCCCAGCAAAAGAGCTTTGGAGTTTTTCGAGCTTGACCCGCGGCACTTCGATATGAAGATCGATCCGGTCCAGAATCGGTCCAGAGATCTTCCGTTTATACTGTAGTGCCTGATATGGGGAGCAAGAACAGGCATGTTCCGGGTCTCCAGCATAGCCGCAGGGACAGGGATTCATCGCGGCTACCAAAAGAAAACGAGCCGGAAAAGATAAGGCTCCTTTGACACGTGACACCGTCACCACGCCTTCTTCAAGCGGCTCTCGTAAATTTTCCAACACCGACCGCGAAAACTCCGCAAACTCATCCAGAAAGAGCACTCCTCGGTGGGCCAGACTAATTTCCCCTGGCTTCGGAAAACTCCCCCCGCCAATCAGCGATGCGGCACTGGCTGTGTGGTGTGGCGAACGAAACGGTTGTTCGTACATCAAATGATCCGAGCGCTGTGTCCGCCCAGCGACGGAATAAATTTTTGTCACTTCGAGCCGCTCTTCAAAATCGAGTGCTGGCAAAATAGAAGAGAGGGCTCGGGCTAAAAGCGTTTTCCCACTCCCCGGAGGCCCGACAAAAAGGATATTATGCCCACCTGCCGCCGCAATTTCCAGTGCTCGCTTGGCATGTTCCTGGCCACAGATAAACTTAAAATCATGCGGTGACTCTTCTCGTACTACTGTTTCCTGTTCTGGTTCAAAAAAAGACAAAGTTTCTTTCCCTTGAAGATGCTGGGCCAACGCGAAAAGATTCGGTACCGGGATTATATGCAGGTTTCGAATCAAAGCCGCCTCCCGAGCATTCTCCACTGGAACATAGAGTTCCTCAAAGCCCTGATGCTGAGCAAAAAGAGCGATGGAAAGTATTCCTGATACGCGACGCACCGAGCCATCCAAGGATAACTCTCCCACAAACATTTTCATTTTCTCCTCAAAACGCAGCTGTCCGGTGGCTTTTAAAAAAGCCAGCGCGATCGGCAAATCATACATCGGAGAATTTTTCTGAAGATCCGCTGGAGCCAAGTTAATCGTCACCCGACCACTGTGATGCGGTGGATCGAAGCCACAATTTTTCAAAGCCGCACTCACCCGATCCCGTGCCTCACGAACAGCAGCATCAGGTAAGCCCACTAATGTAAAGGCATGTAATCCTGCTTGCAAAACATCGGCCTCGACTTCAACGAGGACTCCGTCCAAACCAACGGTAGCGGCAGAATATACAGTTGCAGGCATATATTTAAACACACTACTTAAGTGAACCAGCCTCTCTTCTACTCTTCTGAGAAGAATGCTCTTTCCAGAAAGCTGCTCCCAACAAACACACACCCAGAGTCAAGAAGATATCCGCCACATTAAAAACCGGAAAGGAAAAGACGGATATGAAATCGATCACGCACCCATACACAAAACGATCTATCATATTTCCAATCGCTCCAGCCCCGAAGAGCATCCACACATACCCCTCAGATGGCTGTCGCCACTCTTTCCATACCACCCAGCATCCTATCCCACCAGACAGCATCAGTAAAAAAAAATTGGGCACAGGGATACCCCAGGCGCCCTCTGGGTTACAGATCACCCCTCCAGCAAAAGTTTGTACCGCCCAAGCCTTACTACCTTGATCTATGAGTATTCCTCCACATAAAAAGAACAGCGATGCCAGAGCACGTCGCCGCCCAAGCATCGCCCGTCTCACAACCGTAAACATACCTTCTAGAGTGCCGTTCTCGCTGCTGGGTACGCCTGTAACCGCTCCCGTGCGATTTCTTTACCCGATGCTTCACAAATACCATAGGTACCCGTGTCAAACTTCTTCAGCGCATCTAGAACGTCCTTTAATTCTTTCTCAAGAGCTGTCTCCACGCCCAGATTATCAACATAATCTTCCACTTCAAGAGCACTCTCATCTTCACCCTCGCCTAAATCTTCCATCTGCGTTGCAAAGTCTCCTTGGGTATCTGTTGGTTTAGCAAAACGATTCAACTCTGATTCCAAACGAGCCTTCTCTTCCAGTAAACACTTCTTCTGTTCCTCTAAAAATACTGTTTCGAATGCCATAGACGTGTATTTATCAAATTGGATATCCCTAGTATACCGGTAAAACACCTTCTGGTCTAGAGAAAAATATTCTGAATATGGGTTATTTCTGGTTCTTTTCCAGAAATTTCTTTAACACTCAACATATCGAAACGATATTTTCTTCCTATCCATCCCGTCTGTTTCATATACCATTCTCCAATTTTGGCTAAACGCCGCAGTTTTTCTCTCCGAATCAACATTCCTGGAGGCAAGAAGGCTGAAGTTCTAGTTTTCACCTCAAAAAACACAATAATATCCTTTTCTAGAGCCACAATATCTATTTCTCCTAACCGTCTTCCTCGTGGGTTAGTGATATTACGCCCCACAATAGAATACCCTTTTCGACGTAAAAAGTGCTCTGCGACTTTTTCCCCATCCCTACCCACTCTATTGGCCAGCGAAAAGCGCCCAAAGAAACTCCGCATAGTTTTTTATTATGATATCACATAAAAACTACCCGAAAACAAAAAGAACGACTCTAGGAGTCGCCGACGGCTTAAAAAAGGGAAAGTTGTTGGTGTCGGGCGCTTCATACGCCCAAATATATAATATATGGCAGAAAGCGCCCGACTGCATGTGCCAACACGCGTGACGGTAATATCGCTCGGGTGAGAAGCAATGATTATCCAGGTAACACTCGTGTAGTTTGTGCACTTGCGTAATCGCATTCGTTCCTAACGTGTCGAATACTTATACCTCCTCACCATTCTCTGGCTATGCCTTTGGTTTTTTGAAAGAACTCTTGTTTTTTGTTTATCTTTGTTTTTTCCCTTCTGATTTTATCTTTTTGAAGGGTGGTTCTCAGGCAGGAGGAATGTCGGAACGCGTTCGGCACTCATTCTGCCTGATTACCTTTTTTTGTTTTTATTTTGGGTCTCCGGTTAGGTCGGAGCGATCTGATATGTTGTATCAGATACTTGAACAGTGTGAGGAGTCCCATCACAATTAGGGGGTAATTGTGGACGGGAAGCCTCACGCTGTTCGCAACCAAAGAGAGTCTTGGGAGAGGTTTTATTTTTTAATGTACAACTACATTATATCAATTTCTTCCGCTCCGGTCAATCCAGTGTTCTAATATTGTGCTCACTCAAGCCACTTTTTTTACTCTCTTGCTTCTGAAAAGATTTTTTCTCTCTTTCATGCGCTGAACACTTTTTCTTTTTCATTTCTCGAAAAAGCTTTTCCTAAGCCATGAAAAAAGAAACTTACTTTTTTTCATAGTCCAGCATACCGCGTACCGTATCTTTGCTCGTGCCAATGTACCACTCATTCCCTACCACAGTATAATCCACCGAAAGATTCTCCACCCCCGGAACATTCGAGTAGCGAACTGGGATGTCGTGGTACACCCCTTGTTTGAAAATCGCTTTTTTCACAGGTGATACTTTCGCTTCAAAATACATATTCTGCAAGGCAAACAGGAAATCACCCTCCGCTTTACGGAATACAAGAGGGGTAACATCTGCCTGTTTGAGTAAGACTCGTAGTCCTACCCTAGTCTTTCCTTGATCAATCTTTATGAATAAAGAAAAATGTTCATCAGCCACACTGACAATCTCTTCTGGGAACTTCATTCCGGCAAGCACAACAAATCGCGAAAAAGCTATCGGGGTGTTGGTCTGATCCGTTACAGTAAACTCTACTGGGGCCGTAATACCCGCTGTTCGCATACGTTCACTGGTTTTTTGAATCTGTTCCTGGATCTGGGCCAAAGAAACTGTTTCTACATTTAAAGAAAGATAATTAGGAGATTCAAGGGAAAACTCTGATGAAATCTGAGTGTTTCCGCTTTCTCCAGAAGAGTTTTGAGTATTTGTGAGTTGAGCATCCTGCATTGGCACAGTTGTTTTCGTATCTGAATATATGTAGAGAAAATAATAGGCAAGAGAAAGTCCAGACACTAAAAGCATGAATACTAAGCCAAAAATCCAGACTGCTTTGCGCGAAGACACGGTTGAGGTTGGCTCATCTGAAAAAGCAATGTTCTGTGCGCCCACCGCCGGAGAAAACCCGGCCGGAAAAACATTCGGTCGTGTCTGCCCGAATCCAAAGGAATTTTGCTGGCTATTCTGCGAAAAAAAGAGTGGTGGTTCAACACCGGCTTTTTCTTTTTTTGGTACTACCAGTTCTTCTGGCGAAAGATCCTGCAAAAACGGGCTGGATCCAGCTACTTCCGGAGAAACTGCAAAGGAGGGTTCTTTATTTTCTTGATGCAGTCCAGAAGAGCCAACTGGCCTCTGAGTAAAGGCTTCGGCTGGTCCATGCGGTACTGGATTCGCTGCCGTCGGCACCACAACCTGCTCCGTCAGGACCTCCGTCTTAGGTTGAGTATCAGCCACATGGTCTCCGAGCACGCTAATCCGAGCCAGTATTTCTTGAGGTACCGTTACTGTGTTTTCATTTTTTTTTGAAGAAGATGCTCCGAACAATCCCATAGATCTCTAAAAAAATACCAAAAGAGGACTTTCCTGTCCTCTTTTAGTATATCACGAATCTTTTTGAGATAAATACTCTTTACTCCGTCTCCTGCGCACGACGCACAGCCTGTTTGTGTGAAAGGTTGATACGTCCCTGAGCATCTATTTCTTTAACAATCACCGGGACAATATCTCCTACCTTCACCACGTCTTCAACCTTCTCAACGCGATGATCAGCGAGCTCAGAAATATGAATCAACCCTTCCTGATTCGGTAATACTTCCGCAAAGGCCCCAAAGTTCATAAGACGGGTAATACGGCCCTGAAAAAGCTCTCCCGCCTTCACTTCGCGAGTAATATTATTGATCCACTGCACAGCTTCTTTGGCACTCGTTTCATCGGTCGACGTAATAAAGACCGAACCATCATCCTCGATATCGATCGAGACACCTGTCTCATCGATAATCTGATTAATCATTTTGCCACCCGGCCCAATGACATCACGAATCTTCTCTGGATTGATATGCAGCGTGATAATGCGCGGTGCATAGGGAGACATTTCTGTCCGAGGAGCCGGCAATGCCGCCAGCATCTTGTCCATGATAAAAAGTCGTCCTTCTTTTGCCTGTGCGATAGCCACTTTAAGCATATCCGGGGTAAGGCCGTCGATCTTCACATCCATCTGCATCGCCGTAATCCCGTCTTTCGTACCGGCCACCTTAAAATCCATATCGCCGTAATGGTCTTCGAGTCCCTGGATATCAGTCAATACCTTATACTCACCTTGCTTTCCGGTAATCACTCCCATGGCGATACCCGCTACCGGTTTTTTAATCGGTACTCCGGCATCCATCAAAGAGAGCGTGGAACCACAGGTCGAGGCCATGGAAGAGGAGCCGTTCGATTCGAGTACTTCTGAAACTAACAGGATAGTGTACGGGAATTCTTCTTTGGTCGGCAGTACCGGAATCAAGGCTTTTTCAGCCAAAGCTCCGTGACCCACTTCACGCCGACCCGGACCACGCATCGGGCGCACCTCACCCACCGAATATGGTGGGAAATTATAGAAATGCATATAGCGTTTCTTCATGTCCGTCTCCATCGTATCAACTACCATCTCATCCCCAGGCGCACCGAGAGTTGTCACCGTCAACGCCTGCGTTTCGCCACGAGTAAAGAGTCCGGTACCATGCGTACGCGGCAAGAGGCCTACCTGACAGGTGATCGGTCGAATTTCCGTGACAGCCCGTCCATCTGGGCGAGCTCCTTTTTCAAGAATATTCTGGTGTACCGCTTCATCTGAAACCTCATCCGTAATCAAAGCCAGGAGCTCAGATAGATTTTTCTGTTCTGGATACTTTTCAGAGGCATACGCGGCAATACTCGCGTTAATCTCCGCCGTTTTTGCTTCCATAACTTGTTTTGGTCGCAGATAGAGGGCCTCAGCTAAGCCAGACTGCTCACAAAATGCCCGAACATCTGCTTCAAAAGCCTCTGATCCGCGCAACAAGGCTGCTGGACGCTTCTCTTTACCAGCTTCAGCACGAACTTCTTCAATAAAACGGGTGATTTTTTGAATTGCCTCAAAACCAAACTCGAATGCCGCACCCATTTGTTCCTCTGTAATTTCCTTAGCACCACATTCGATCATATTGATCTTCTCTTGGGTACCGGAAAGGAGTAAGTCGAGCACACTATTTTCACGCTCTTCCGTAGATGGATTGAGTACAAACCCTTCTCCCTGTAATCCCACGCGTACCGCACCAATCGGTCCATTCCAAGGAATATCCGAGAGAGCTAACGCCGCAGAAGCCGCGATCATAGCCACTAGATCCGGATCATTCTCGCCATCATACGAGAGCGTAGTGACCACCACCTGCACCTCATTGCGCATACGGCCATCAAACAGCGGACGAATCGTACGATCCACGGCCCGACCTGAGAGAATAGCATCATCCGATGGGCGCCCTTCACGCTTAATAAAGCGTGATCCCTTGATCTTCCCCGCGGCATAATACCGCTCTTCATAATCCACCATGAGCGGGAAATAACCCGTGATCTTAGACATTTCCTTGCTCATGACGGCTGTTGCTAAAACAACAGTGTCGCCATACCGCACCGTCACCGATCCACTCGCCTGCTTCGCTAATGTCCCCGTTTCGATGGTCAGTTCGCGACCACCCAACTGCAAAGACCATTTCTTCTCTTGCATATTCTTTTCTGGACTCCCGGAGAAGCTAAGAAACACTGTCCTAAGCCGAAAAAGTTCTGCTCACGACGGTGCTCATCAGCCTTCTCCCGTTCCATATTAATGATTGAATTGCGCCCGCAGCATAGCCTTTTTCAGCTCAAAAGTCAAAGCGGCGCCCTCTAAAGAACACCGCTTTCCCTCTTTATGAGCTCCCAAAAAAGATTACCCCATGAGATACTTCTTGCGATTCTCCGAAAGATTCAAAAATTCATCCGCTTGCTCAACCAGCTTCGCAGAAGCCGACTCCCCAAACGCAATCATTTCTACCCGACAACCGGTGGTGTTCTGGATATACTCGACGAGTGGGATATAGTCCCCATCCCCCGAAACCAACACGATCACATCCAGACTTCGCGAGAGCTTCACCGCATCAATAGCGATGGCCACGTCCCAATCACCTTTTTTGGAACCATCCGGAAATACCTGAAGATCTTTGGTTTTTACATCAAAACCAGATTTTTCGAGGGCCTCAATAAACTTATCCTCCATCCCTTCGGTCGTTGTAATACCGTAGGCAATAGCCCGAATGAGCTTTCGACCAGCCACGGCTGCTTCGAGTACATTTTTATAGTGCACTTTCTTCTTATAGAGTACTCGCGCGCTGTGGTAGAGGTTAGAAACGTCTACAAGAACCCCGACACGCTGCTCAGGAAATTTTGCCATAGTCTTTTTTAAACAAAACTGCCCCGAAATCGGGGCAGATATATCTACAATTAGAGATCAAGATCTTTGCGAAGCTTTTTTGCCGTCTTCTCATTCACCTTCTCTAGGTACGCCATCAGCTTTTTCCGACGAGAGACCATCTTGAGCAATCCACGGCGCGAATGAAAATCCTTCGCATTCTTCTTCAGATGAGCCGTCAGCTTTTTAATTTTCTCCGTAAACATGGAAATTTGGTACTCCGGAGAACCCGTATCTTTCTCGTGCCGTTTGTGAGGAGCGGTCACCTTCTCCTTTTGCTTGTGCGTAAGCGCCATAGCCTTGTCAGCGACGGCAGAGCCAAGAGATATCTCGGGACCACACCGCGCTCAATTAAATAAGTAACAGGAAAACTCTAACACGCCTGCTTCTTCTTGGCAAGGAAACTTGACTTTTCTATCATTTCAAAGTACATTGAATCGTCCCAATTCGCGGACATTTATGGAGCTCTTTCAATGGGCCACGCAGATCCACAGCAAAACAACAGCGGTAAGAAAACGGTCAAGCTCATCCCCTTATTTCGGGATACCGACTGGAAACGGGTGTTCAACCCAAATCACCGAAAGCCTCGCATCAACCTGGAAACACTCCAGGGGTCTGCCACGCTCGCTGCGCTCAAGAATGCGCTCCCGAATGGCGAAAGTATCGACATCGATTTCGAACCGGATGGCATCACACTCCGACCGGACTTCAGCCTTTCCATCAGCGCTCAGGGAGATACGGAATCGGAAATCCAGATTCCCAAACACGGTCACTATACCGTTCCCTACCAATCCCGCTGGGTCCTCTCCATCGGAAACGGCCTGGACTATAGCCTCATTACGTAAGGACCAAACATCCTTAACAAAACAGCCCGAAGCGCTTGCTCCGGGCTGCTTTTCTTTTCTGGTTTCACTTAAAGAATCGTGAAATCAGCGACACCATCACCAGATTGCGGCTTCATCACTCGCACCCCTTGAGTCACTCGACCCAAAAGCGGTACTGACTTGAATGGTACACGAATAATGGTTCCTTTTTTGGAAGTCAGGATAATATCATCTTCGATATTCGCCATACTCGTTACAAGCGCCCCAACAATATCCTTGGTTTTTTCGGTCACTTTCATAGCCTTCATCCCGGATCCACCGCGCTTCTGTACTTTGAACTGCTTAAGAGCGGAGCGTTTTCCATACCCATGTTCAGAAAGTACTAGGAGTTCCATATCTTTAGCATCCTTATCAACAATATCCGTTCCTACAATTCTATCTTTAGCGTCTTTCAGTTTCATACCACGTACACCAGCCGCATTGCGTCCCATCGGTCGGACATCTGATTCCTTAAAACGAACTGATTGTCCATCCGCGGTCGTCATAATGACATCATCGCTGCCAGTAGTTGGGCGCACCCATCCTAACGTATCCCCCTTATCCAGAGTAATCGCAATCAAGCCGCTCCGACGTACATTCTCAAATTCCTCAAGCTTCGATTTTTTGACCGTACCATTGCGTGTTGCCATAAAGAGGTACTTGTAGCCATCATCCTTGCTCCGTGAAATCGTAGCGGTAATTTTTTCCTCTTGTGAAAGCTGGAGAAAATTAACGATAGCCTGGCCACGCGCCGTACGTGAAGACTCTGGGATCTCGTACGCCTTAGTCTGAAAGACCTTACCTGAATTCGTGAAAAACATAAGGTTATCATGCGTCTCGATCGTGACCACCATGGCAATCTTATCTTCCTCTTTGGTGGTTGCGCCGATAACCCCCTTCCCTCCGCGCTTCTGTACCCGGTACACGCTCGGGTTCATGCGCTTAATGTAACCGTCTTCTGTCAGCGTGATGATCGCTTCTTCATTCGGAATAAGATCCTCCTGTTTGAATTCCCCGATACCGCTCTTTACCACCCTGGTGCGGCGCTCATCACCATACTTGTCACGCACCTCAATGAGTTCGCTCTTCACCAACCCGAGAATCTTCTTGCGATGCTTAAGCAAATCTTCCAGATAAGCAATCAGCTTCAGTTTTTCTTCGAGCTCATCTTCGATCTTCTTGCGTTCCAATCCCGAGAGGGTCTGCAAACGCATTTCCAAAATCGCCGTCGCCTGGCGCTCCGAGAGTTTGAACTTCTTCATCAAATTCGCATGCGCCTCTTCTTTATTTGGCGATTTTTTGATGGTTTCAATAATGGCATCAATATGATCCAAAGCCTTCTTGAGTCCTTCCAAAATATGCGCGCGGTCCTTGGCCTTCTGGAGTTCATACTCTGCTCGGCGAGTCACCACTGATTCTCGATGTTTCACATAGTGTTCAAGGATAGCCTTGAGATTGAGAATCTGCGGATCAACTCCGTCCACCAAGGCCAGCATGTTCACGTTGAAGTTCTTCTGCAGATCGGTCATGGAGTAGAGCGAGTTCAACACCTTTTGCGGATAGGCATCCTTCTTGAGCTCCACGACCACCCGCACGCCATCCTTATCTGATTCATCCCGCAAATCTTTAATGCCAGAAATCTTATCTTCTTTCACGAGATCAGCAATTTTCATGATGAGTGCGGACTTGTTGGTCTGATAGGTCATTTCCGTGATGATAATCTGGAAACTCCCCGTTTTGGTTTCCACGATATCCGCCTTGGCTCGGGTCACAATCGGCCCCTTACCGGTCGCGTAGGCATTATGAATATCTCGCACATTGTACATAATGCCTCCTGTCGGAAAGTCTGGCCCCTTAATAAACTGCATCAGATCATCAATCGTGGCCTCAGGAAAATCAATTAAGTGACAAATACCATCGACGAGCTCGTTCAAATTATGCGGCGGGATATTAGTTGCCATACCCACAGCGATCCCAACGGTTCCATTCAAGAGAAGTTGCGGCAGCTTAGCCGGCAACACGGTCGGCTCTTCATGCATGCCATCGAAGTTCGGGATAAAATCAACGGTATCTTTTTCAATATCCACGAGCATCTCTTCCGCAATCGGAGATAGCTTGGCCTCTGTATACCGATACGCTGCTGCTCCATCGCCATCCATGGAACCGAAGTTTCCCTGACCCCACACGAGCGGATACCTCAGCGAGAAATCCTGAGCCATACGCACCATGGTATCGTACACCGCCGAGTCACCGTGCGGATGATACTTTCCGAGCACTTCACCAACCACCGTGGCCGACTTGCGAAACTTAGCGTTCGAACGGAGACCGGTTGACCACATGGAGTAGAGGATACGTCGGTGCACTGGCTTCAAACCATCACGCACATCTGGTAACGCGCGCGCTACGATAACACTCATCGCGTAGTCGAGATATGATTGTTTCACTTCCTCTGTGATACTGCGTGATTCTATTTTCCCGTCATGATACTGTGATTCAGACATACTGCTTGCATTAACTTAAAGCTCTTTTGAAAAATTCTCACTATCCAAAACAAACCCGCTTGATTATTTGACCTCCCGAGAAGACTCCTGAGCCGGCGTCCCTGTGGTTGGTTGCAATTGCGTTTCAAAAAAATCTTCTGCTTTAGATCTTGCATCATCTACTTGGAGAGATTTCCCTTGCTCAAGCAATCCCGAAAGCGAAGACGTATCCGGCTTCGGTACTATCTGAGCCGCCTGATCCTTGAGTTCTGGTGCTTCCGTAGCCACAGTGTGAAAACTCTCCGTAACCGAAAGAAACCAGATACCAAAAACCAACAGCATGGTCACCCCCACCCAGACATACATATACCGCCGGCGCACTGTCTCTGGCTTCTGTCGCACATTCTCAATCATGTCCCACACTGATGACATAGACTAGTCATTATTCAAAAGAACCACTTCCATCACCTTACCTTCAAGATCTTTCTTCTTCACATTGTACTTAGCCAAGGTTTCTTCTGGACAATTCCCGACCGCATCACAAAACTTCTTCGCATCCGGCCAATCCGTCTTCATGCCAGGCAACTTGTAGTGCATAGGAATGACTACTTTTGGTTCAATTTTCCGAATGAGATCATCCACCTTTTCAAACACCAGCGTATCCGTGCCAGCTGCAGGAATAAACAGTATATCGACATCCCCTATCTTTTCAATCGTCCCGGGATCAAGCTCGTGTCCCAGAGCCCCAAGGAAACAGAGTCTCATTTCTTCTGACTCAATAAGAAACACCGTATTCTTTCCCTGTACCATCCCTGCTTCGCTATCTCGAAACGTTGGCAACCCCACTAAGGTCACCCCTTTCGCTGAATATTCCCCCGGGGCCACCAATACCAAGGGCTCTCCTTTGATAAGAGCAAGCTCTGGAATATTCCGCTCCTGATGGGATAGAACAACGATCTGGGCCTCTCCCTGGGGAGCGCGCAATCCGGTCGCCTTCTCAGGAACATCCGTCACAATCACAACGTCTTCTGTTGCACGACCATTCGGTTTTGTTGTGATTTTAAAACAAAAATCCCCGTAATACTCGATATTCATAGTAGAGGTCTCGTCTTCAATTACTCTCGGAGTGTAGCACACCGCTCTTCTCCTGTCGATACTTAAATAAGCCAAAAAAAGCTCCTTTTTTAGGAATTTTTTTTGACTTCTCTCCGAGGGTTTTAAGAAAATCCACAGGCTTGCCAAAAAAGCACTTGTCTGCTAGAATAGCGGCGTTCGATACCTAAAAACAACTGAATACGGGGATGCTTTTAATCCCTGATTATCAAGCTTTATACCCTGCTTGATTGTTTGACTAAAGGCACTCCATTATTTTGGGTGTTTTTTATTACCAAACGAAGCGAGTAAAACGAAAGCAAACTTTCGTTTTCGAGCGAGTGTAGGTAGCATCAGGGTAATGCCTGTTATTTTTTCGGCCTTTATTCTTAAACTTTTCGTTGCCGAAACGAAACATCGAAAAAACCTATGTCTGAAGTAAAAAAGAACGCTGTGAGCCCTATGGAGGAGCTCCTCACGAAACACCTCATTGAGATCCCGAGTGTCGGAGATGTCGTACATGGTGTCGTAATGAGCGTTTCTTCTAATCATGCTCTGATTGATCTCGGTGGCCTGGGGACCGGTATCGTTCTTGGAAAGGAAATGCGTGACGGACTCGGAGCCGATGGCAAGCTCAAAGTTGGAACCGAGGTGAGCGCCACCCTCACGAGTTTTGAGACTGAAGATGGCTATATAGAGCTCTCTATTCGTGAAGCCTCTTACGAGAAATCCTGGGAAGATATCGAAGAAAAACTGAATGCCCGTGAAGTGGTTCAAACGAAAGTCACCGATGCTAATAAAGGTGGTTTGATGATTGAAATCAACGGTATTAGCGGATTTTTACCTGTTTCCCAGCTTTCCAGCGAGCACTATCCACGCGTTGAAGATGGAGATAAGAACAAAATTCTTGAACTCTTGAAGAAGCTGGTTGGCCAAGAAATTAGTGTCCGTATTTTGGATGCTGATCGTGCAAGCGAAAAATTGATTGTGAGTGAAAAGGCTGCTCAGAGCGAAAAAGAGCGCGAACTCATCAACCGTCTCAAGGTAGGCGATGTTATTGAGGGCGAAGTGAGTGGCGTTGTTGATTTCGGGGCCTTTGTTAAATTCTCTGCTCCAGAAAGCGAAATGGGCAAAAAGGCGGCCGAGAAGCTCGAAGGGCTCGTCCATATCTCAGAACTCGCTTGGCAGCTCATTGACGATCCGCGTGAAATCATCAAGACCGGTGACCATGTCTCAGCCAAAATCATTGGCATTGAGGATGCCCGCATCTCTCTTTCGATGAAATCACTCAAGGAAGATCCTTGGGAAAAAGTGAGTGAAAAATATAAGGTAGATGACGAAGTCAAAGGAAAAATCGATAAAATCAATCATTTTGGAGCCTTTGTCTACCTGGATAAGGATATCCATGGTCTGGCCCACGTTAGCGAATTCTCCGATATCTACCCAGGACGAAAAATGGAAGAGGTCTTTACCGCCGGTGAAACCTATACTTGGCGTATTCTCTCTATTGAACCAAAGAGTCACCGTCTTGGCCTGCTCCCAGTAAAAGAGGGTACTAAGAGCAAGGAAGCAAAATCGGCAGCCTAAATAAAGAGAAAACATCCTGCCATGCTGCAGGGTGTTTTCTTTCACTCGCTATGAACACCGAAAACATCTTTATTATCTCCGGCCCTTCTGGTGCTGGAGAAGATTCCATCATTAATGGACTCGAGGCCTATTTTCCTCTCGAACGAGCGATCACGACTTCTACCCGATCCATGCGTCCCGGCGAAAGCCAAGGAAACCCCTATTATTTCCTCTCTAAAGAAGTTTTTCGGAAAAAGATAGCAGAGGGGGCCTTTGCAGAATATGCAGAACAGTACAACGGAAATCTCTATGGAGTTACCCGAGAAGAACTCAACCGCCTAATGCACTCGGGCAACATAGGTATCTGGAAAATAGACTACCAGGGAGTAGCCACCGCTAAAAAACTTTTTCCAGAAATTATCGCCATCATGATTTCAGCTCCGCTTGATATTCTCGAGGAGCGTATCCGTAAGCGAGACAACCCTTCTGAAACATTCATTCGGGAGCGGATGGCTTACTCAGCAGAATGGCTTGAGCACACTAACCTCTATGACTACGTCGTTGAAAACCAACAAAGCAAACTCGATCAAGCGATCGAAGCTGTCCGTCGCATCATCGCTCAGCATTCCTCGGTCGCTGCCCTTTGAAGCGCGGCGACTCCTGAAGCGTGTCCAAACATTTGCGGCGACCCATACGCTCTGGCAAGAACATGCTCGCATTTTGGTAGCTGTTTCTGGTGGACCAGATAGCTGCTGTTTGATTGATATCTTGGCTTTTTTAAGCAGAAAATATTCTTTCAAGCTTGCTATCGCTCACGTCAACTACCAGTTGAGAGGCGCCGATTCTGTAGCCGATGAACAGTTTGTCAAAGCGCTGGCACAACAGTATGCTCTCCCGTGTTTCATCAAGCGCTATCCCAAAAATTCCACTCAACGCGATGAAGAAGTTCTCAGGAATTTTCGTTACACCTTTTTTGAGGATCTCTCCAAAAAACATCGCTTCGATTCCATCGCTCTCGGTCATCAAAAAAATGATCAAGCAGAAACCTTCCTTCTCAATCTCCTCCGCGGATCGGGACCTTTGGGCTTGGCGGGTATGCCTCCCAAATACCGGCATCGCATCCGACCTCTTCTCGTACTCAATCGAGAGGAAGTGCTCCGCTATCTGGAGGCACGTTCGCTTCCGTTCCGTCTTGATACAAGCAACCACGATACCCGTTACACCCGCAATCGCATTCGTCATGAACTCCTCCCCCTGCTAGAGGAGCGTTTTAACCCCAACATTATCGGAACACTCGCCCGTAGCGCTACTCTGTTTCAAAACTCACTTACAAAACAGCCTCGCTCTCAAAATATCCCTCACGGGAAGCGCTCCAAAAAAACCGCTTCGTACCATTGAAAGTCCCTCCCAAACATGCTAGAGTGTTCCTGATATATCCTTATTCTAACCACTCTCTCCTATGGACTCTTTTCTCAAAAATTTTTGGACTCTTCTCATTCTCTTCTTCATCGTTTCCGGCATTATTATTCTCGCCGAATCCCCCAAGAACAAGCCGACAAATGTTGCTTTAAGCCAACTGGTCACCCAAATCAATGACGGTCAAGTAAAAACCATTACTGTCAAAGGAAACGACCTCGCCATCACACTGAAGGATGACAAAAAAGAGAAGGCTTCCAAAGAGTCCGAGAGTTCCCTTACCGAAACGTTCACAAACTACGGTGTCGATAAAGATCGACTAAAGGAAGTTGCCATCACGGTTGAGGAGCCTTCTGGCGCCTCCTACTGGACTGCGCTCCTCCTTCCATTCCTCCTTCCCTTCCTCCTCATCGGCGGTTTCATTTGGTTTATGATGCGTCAAGCTCAGCGCGGTAACTCGCAAGCCCTCTCCTTTGGAATGTCGAAAGCCCGCATCCTTGATCCTAAAGATAAGCGCAAACGTATTACGTTTAAGGATGTAGCCGGTGCTACTGAAGCCAAACAGGAGCTAGAAGAGATCGTTGAATTCCTCAAGCACCCAAAGAAATTTCTCAGCATGGGAGCTAAAATTCCCAAAGGAGTCCTTCTTCTCGGCCCTCCAGGAACTGGTAAGACCCTTATGGCAAAGGCGGTGGCTGGTGAAGCAGGCGTGCCCTTTTTCAATATCTCTGGATCGGAATTCGTAGAAATGTTCGTCGGTGTCGGCGCTTCACGCGTCCGTGACCTTTTCAAGCAGGCTAAGAAAAATGCCCCGGCTATTGTCTTCATCGATGAAATCGATGCCGTTGGTCGTCATCGTGGAGCTGGTCTCGGAGGCGGACACGATGAGCGTGAGCAGACTTTAAACCAAATTCTGGTTGAAATGGATGGTTTCGAAACTGAGACCAGCGTTATTGTTATTGCAGCCACCAACCGTCCCGACGTGCTTGACCCAGCCTTGTTACGTCCAGGCCGCTTTGATCGTCGCGTGACTATGGACCTACCGGATATCAATGAGCGCGAACAAATTCTTAAAATCCACCTCAAAGGTAAGCCTGTCGAGGAAACAGTCAATGTCCGGCGTCTCGCTGAACGTACTCCTGGTTTTTCCGGAGCTGATTTAGCTAACCTAGTGAATGAAGCGGCTATCCTAGCTACTCGTCATAACAAGAAAACAGTCGGCATGGATGAATTGATCATTTCGATTGAAAAGGTCATCTTGGGTCCTGAACGCCGCAGCAAAGTGATGAACGCCAAAGAAAAAGAAATCGTGGCCTACCACGAAGGCGGGCACGCCCTCGTTGCTGCCACCCTTCCGAACGCTGATCCGGTACACAAGGTTTCTATTATTTCTCGTGGACATGCTGGCGGATATACCTTAGCGGTTCCCAATGAAGACACCTACCTTCACTCAGAAAAATATTTCCTCGACGAACTCGCCACTCTACTTGGCGGCTATGCCAGCGAAAAACTCATTTTCGGTGACACCACCACCGGTCCATCCAATGATCTTGAGCGTGCAACTCACATGGCCCGAGGTATGGTGACTCGCTATGGCATGAGTCGGCTTGGTGCTCGTACATTCGGTCATAAAGACGAACTCGTCTTCCTCGGCAAGGAACTCCACGAAGAGCGCAATTACTCTGAGGAAACCGCTGAACGTATTGATGGTGAGGTAACTCGTATTATCAATGAAGCTTTTGAGCGAGCCACCCGTATTCTCATCGACCGACGTGCTACCCTCGAAACCATTGCTCAAACACTCCTTAAACAAGAAACGATTGAGAAGGATGAGTTTGAAGCACTCGTTGGTCCACTCCCTCTCCCCGCTACTCCGGCTGTTACCGCGTAACTTTTTGGTTTGTTCTTGTGTACCCTTTGTATGCCAACCGCATCTCACATCCGCACTCTCTTGAGTGAGGCCTGGCGCGCCACTGCTTCCGAGGCCTCTTTTCTCATTCCAGGCATCTGTGTTTCTCTCATTGCCTTGTTTGAGAGTAGTTACCTCTTTGAAATCGCAGATCACTTGCCTGAGAAAAATACTCCTACTCTCTCTGCTGGTGCACTTATTTTTTTTATCGTACTACTTCTAAGCACAACCACTCTCAAGACCATCGCCCAAAGCCAACTCTTCATACACATCGCTGCCAAACTCTTAAAACGCTCTACTCTTTTCTCAAACAGAGCACGCTTTCGAGGACTCATTCGCTATATAGCCATTGAAATATTCTTCACCTTACCACTCCTCTTGGCAACTATCCCTCTCGCTCTCACGCTACTCTCCCAATCAACGCTCCCCGCTACACTCTTTACCTTACTCTCCTTTGGAAGCTGGTTCCTGTTTGGGATCTGTTTTGTTTTGATATTCATTCTAAAGCGTCTCATGCTAGGGTATATACTTCTTTCACCACTTACCTTCCATTCAGCTTTCCGTCTTTCTCTCCAGATTTTTTTCCGCTACCCCTCCTTCAGCATCTTCTTTTTTTTCATCACAAATATCCTTCTTTCCCTCTTTACATTTCTCCAAAAGCTCGTTATCCTTCAGGGTGCGTTTCTCGAGAAGAAGTACGCTTGGCCTCCCATAGAAATACTCAGTTACAGCTCGCTCCTCCTCTTAGGGACCTTCATGGCCATTCTCTTTGAAACCCTCTGGATAAGTTATTTTCTTCTCCTCACCAATAAACGTCCGGAGAAAGAACCTATTCGAGATCCCCTCATCCTCGGCAAGGAAATTACCGATATCCCTCCGATAACATCATCGGACAATTAGCTCAGTTGGTTAGAGCGTCACATTGACATTGTGAAGGTCACTGGTTCGAATCCAGTATTGTCCACCAGCACAAAAAACACCCATCAAATAGGTGTTTTGTTTTTTTATAAATGGATCAAGAAAAACCTACGGATCATAGTGTCCATAACTGGCGGGATTAGTCATGGACCTCACCTGAATAGTCGCCTCTTGAGTGATGCTCCTCGTAAACTGCCCGCCCGGGCCGTTGCTCGTCAACTGACTCCCCAGAGTTCTCGCTACCTGATTTCCTACCCCACCAAAATTTCCGAGAATTTTTGATTGTGCCTTCCCAATGCCCACCTGCACCAGATTACTGATAGCTCGATTAGCAAACGAAGAGACAAGCCCACCTACCAATTCCCCTGGGTTCTCAGCGCTCGCCAACACCAGGTTCGGTAATGTCTTCGTACTCGCAACCATAGCCTCGAAAGTACCGGCTGGAGTAATCACTTGTCCGTTCACTTCTTTTGGAATAAAACCAGAAGATAAAGCTTTGACTTTTTGAATTTCGACATTTTCCGAAAGCGTTCTGTTGCGTACCTCTTCAGCTACCATAGAAGCCCCAATAGGATTATTCATCGGATTCGAGACCATCAAATTCAAGTCACGGAAAGAACGCAGTCCTCCCCTCAAACTCGGATTTGAACTCCGTTGATCAAAATCATACTGCGGATAACTACCCCCCATACCGTTCCGTGTCACAGAACTCATTTGGTTCCTAATAATTCCTGGAATATTCAGATCCAAACTTACACCGCTGATCCCCCCCACTTCTACATAATTCGCCAAGGCATACTTTCCTCGCGTAGAGTTCGTAAAGAAATCATTCATCACGCTTTGCGTGTTATCCATGGCCACGCCTTGAATATAGTCTCGATAATCCGTAATAAAGACCGGGGCTCCACCCGCACCACCTCCCAATAATTGATTCACTTGATTATCCAACATCTGTATAGCCGCCCCCTTCAAACTTGCCAACATAGCCCCTTCAATCTGCCGCTGAATCTTTTCCAGCATTGACTTCATGAGCATTGCTCCCGTGTTAGCCCCCCAATAATCAGCCCGTGCCGGTGCTGCCGACAATACAAAACCAACCATGAACAAAAATATCATGAAACTCGACCGTATTCGTAACCACGTACGCGACATATATAACTCCGCTAGAGATTCACTGGCACAGTATCAATTCCTAATTTCGCAAGCTCATTCATCATATCATTCGAAAGGTCAGCCACCACTCCAAGCGTTCCCTGTACTTGGGAAAGCAGGGCTATTTGGGCAATAGGATCATTATTTTTCTTTTCAAATTCTTTTCCCAAATTCTGCGCAAAAAGACCTAATTTCAAAGCCTTGATATGGATCTCTAACATATTTTCTGGCACCTCTACATCCTTGATAGCCGACAAGAAAGTTTCTCCTCGAGTAGACATATCTTTTAAGAGAGCGAAATTTCCTGTTGAAAGCGCAAGCGTGGCATCATTTAAAAAAGAGGTGGACACACTTTCGAGATTCGCATTCGTTTTAAGCGGAACTGGAGAATTATTAGCTACTAAATAGGCCAGGACGGTTAAGTATTCCAAAGTCGCATCTTTCTTCTTAGTCTCACACTTATCATCCCCTTCAGAAGCCTTACACTTTATTTTCTTGATCTTAATGGTATTAATATCAACTTCCGGTATCACCACCTCTACATCCGATTGCTTCATAAGCGTTTCAATAGAAGCATTCAGATCATTCATACTCACCGAAGGATCATCCTTCGAAACCTGTGACAATATATTAGCCACTTCATTCGAAGCTGTTTCTGTAAGATTAGGCGTGGCCATATCCGCGGATGAATCATACCCTCCCTTACCGAGATCATTCTCATTCGTCAGCTTATCACCTGGAGCTGGTTTCAATGGATCATAACCACTCTGTACTTCCACTCCATCACTATAACTATCTCCGTCCGTATCTTTTTTCAAAGGATCCGTTCCAAAAACCTTTTCTTCATCATCACTCAAGCCGTCCTGATCGGCATCCAAAAAAATAGATCGATTGCTTGTTACTGAATTAGCAGACACAAAAAAACCAATGGAAAAAACCAAAAGCGCAAAGAAAACGAAAAGAGTTTTTTGAGGAAATCCTAAAATATATTTCACAGGTTTTTCTTTGAGAATATTATACCATATGCGCAGAGAAAATCATCAACTTCTTTAATATAGTCTTTATTTAAAAACGATACGCTCTCATCTCCATTATTTCATCAAGAAAGACCCCCCTGCTGCAGCGAACAAGATCTCCTCTTGTTCTTGAAATTTTTGCACCACGAAATACGAAAAAATAATTAGCTTCCTAGATTAAGTCTGCAGAAAAATCACAAAACTATCACAAGCATAAGAATTTCTCTGTCTCCCATAAAGAATGGGGTAGATATTGAATAATTCATCAAAAAAACAAGCTTTAGATGAGTAAACAAACCAAAATTATTGACCTCTATGGCAAATTAATATTCATACCATACATGCTCGCATGGTACCAATATAGTAATGCAACAATACTCACTTTTTTGGGAATAAAATCCATTTCATATTTCCATAATACCCTCCAAAAAACGATGTATACATAATATTTTATATTAAGCAATAATATATAAATTATGTCAATAACAAAAACTGTATTGTTCCATGTGGAACAAAAAAACACGAAGTTTTTTTATATACTCAAAAATTATTATATTCATTTAAAACATTAAAACCTTCTCTCAAAATTTTCCACGTGGAACAAATATCGTTTTAATTTAAAATAACAATTATTTCTTTAAATAAAGCATTAATCTGTATAAATTATTCTGGTGAGAATCTAGGAAACCTTGTTCCACGTGGAACAATCACAAAAAAACTCTAAAAATACTCTATAAAAAAAATCATTCCTTATAATTCCACGTGGAACAAGCTTATTCATAAAAAAATAAAAAGCAGCATTTACTTCATGTGGAACAAAAACGATGGACTTATTACAAATAATTCTTTCCATAATTCCACGTGGAACATATGATTCTTGATTTTATTTTCAATAATCGTTCTACGTGGAACAATAATAAATATTTTCTTGTTTTTTTAAATATTTCTATTTTTCAATTATAGAGCACTATGCGGATAGAAGAAATTATAGACAATTTTCCACGTGGAACAAATATCGTTTTAATTTAAAATAACAATTATTGCTTTAAATAAAGCATTAATCTGTATAAATTATTCTGGTGAGAATCTAGGAAACTCTGTTTCACGTGAAACAAAACTCTTTAAACATAAAAATTGCCTTAAATTATTCTCACTAAAAGATAATGTTTCACGTGAAACAGTTAAAACAATTACTTTATCTTGGATATAAAATTTTTTTAAATCCAAAAAAATACCCTTACATCTTACTATTGTTTTTATTATTGTATAGTTCCACGTGGAACAATATAATGAGGCATACCTATCAATACAAACTGACTGTTAAAAAAGATTTTTTTAATGTTTTATATATTATTCCACGTGGAACATTTTAAAACAATTATTAATAATTAGAAGTTAACTCTATAAAAAAGCATTTGTTCCACGTGAAACAGAGCTTCCTAGATTCTTACCAGAATATTTTTTTCATTTTTTAGCTTATATAAGCAATTTGTATCTAGGGAAGAGTGTATTTACAATAATTAACCTCAATAATATTTGTTCCACGTGGAAAAATATATTATACATTTCAAAAGCTGTAAATTTAAAATGTTCCACGTGGAAAAAATAATACGTATATTTTTTTAAAATTCTAACTACACAAGTAAAAGTATTCCACGTGGAGCAAAATAGAAAAAATAAGTCTCTTCTAACTGGCATGGATTTCTTAAGCAAAAAATGAGCGTCTAGTTGCGTTCCACGTGGAACATACTCAATGTAAATACACCTCATTTAAAAATATCTTCTTAAAATATATTTAGCAATATATATACTAATATGTCAATATACTACATCCTCTCACCAAAAATGGCCTACGAGGGGAATAATCTCAACCATTGACTCTTCGTTAAAGATTTGTCATATTGATAACTGTTATACTGGTATTTGGGCCATTAGCTCATTTGGTAGAGCACTTCCATGGCATGGAAGGGGTGGCCGGTTCGAATCCGGCATGGTCCACCCTAAACAATAATCTTGTACTCCCCCCACCCGAATCGCCTCCATAGCTCAATGGATAGAGCTATCCCGTCCTAAGGGAGAGATGTATGTTCGATTCATACTGGGGGCACTTTTTACTTTCCTTCTTGCAACAGTATGTCTCTCCGCATCGAAAAAATGAACGAGCTTGTTCGAGGCATTTTTGGTCAATTACTCGAACGCGAAATCTCTCTCAAGCAGGGGGTTATTGTTACTGTGGCTAAGGTTGACACCACGCCTGATCTCCGGTACACTCGTATATCCGTTTCAGTGTTTCCGGAACAAGAAGAAGGCTACGCTATCGCAACCCTCCGTCATGAACAAGGACGACTTCAGCAAGCCCTTCATGCACAACTTTCTATGAAGATTCGCCCCCGCATCCTCATTGGAGCTGACCATACCGAACAATCAGCCGATGTTGTTGAAAAACTTCTCCGAGAAATTAAACAAGAAACCGGATCCTCTCAATCTTCAGTCGATGACCCGTCTATCTAAGACCTGACTGATCACGCGAGGGGAATATGATCCCAAACACACTATGCGCGATTTCCAAAAAGAATGGAAAACTCTCCGCTACGTTATACAGAATGCTTCACGCATCCTGCTTTTTGCCCATTCAAGACCAGATCCAGATACCGTAGGCGCGAACGTAGCTCTCAAATATTATCTTGAACATCAAGGCAAGACTGTTGATATCGGTTGTCTTGATCCGTTCCCTGAAAATCTGCACGCTCTTTTCGAAGTTGAATTTCAACATCCAGATTCACTTGATCTATCTACCTACGATGCTGTCATCGCTTGCGATAGTGTCGATAGAGGATTTCAGACCATCGTATACCGGTTCACACCAGATACCGTTACTGTCCTTATTGACCATCACCCGGATATCCAGCTCTCCGGAGATATTGTCGCTATCGATTCAGAATACTCGTCCAGTTCAGAACTCATTTATCTTTTTTTACAGTCAAATAAAGCGCTTATCACTAAGCCCATTGCAACAGCACTCCTCCTCGGCCTCATGTTTGATACTGGTGCCTTCCAGCACGCCAACGTAACGGCCCAGGTTATGAGTATCGCCTCAGAGCTCATGCGTCTCGGTGCTCCGGCAGCTAAAATTGCTGAACTAATTTTTTCTAAGAAGAAAGTGGCCGCCCTTCACCTTTGGGGAAAGGCTTTTGAGCGAGCCCGACTCCACCCCGAAAGCGGCCTACTCACCACGGTCATTACCGAACAAGACGTGACCGAGTGCGCGGCGGTTATCGATGATATTTATCAAGTCACTACTATACTCAGCGCTGTGCCTGAAGCAAAATATGTTTTGGTACTTTCTGAACGAGCAGGAGGGCTCGTCCGAGGGAGTCTCCGCTCACTTGAACACCACGGTATCGATGTTTCGGCTATCGCCAAACAACTTGGTGGGGGAGGACACAAGCTTGCAAGCGGTTTTGAGGTTCCCGGAAGAATCATCGAAACAGAGTGCGGCTGGCAAATAGTCTAACTTTGTGAGACTTATCAGAAATGATATGCTCATTTTATTGTTTCTGAGTACGTATGGAAAAGACAAAAGAACTGGACACTATCAATGCTCGTCATATCCTTACTTGTGCGTGCGTTTTGCGTCACACAGCCACACACGCCGTGCCTGGTGATGGCTCTGCAGATGCCGATATTCTCTTTATTGGCGAAGCCCCCGGAAAGAATGAGGATCTCCAGGGTATTCCTTTTGTTGGAGCTGCTGGAAAATTTTTGAATGAGATGCTCGCTTCGATACACCTCAAGCGTGAAGATATCTACATTACGAATGTTGTAAAGTATCGCCCACCCGAAAATCGTGACCCGCTTCCGGAAGAGAAAGTTGCTTGCCGCGAATGGTTAGTGGATCAAATTAATCTTATCGATCCACTCCTTATTGTTACCCTTGGCAGACATGCCATGGAAAACTTCCTCCCAGGCAAACGTATTTCCGAAGTGCATGGACAGGCTTTTCGGAGAACCTTTCCTGATATGGGTCCACGCATTTTTTTTGCTCTGTATCACCCAGCCGCAGCGCTCTATAATGGCAGTATGCGAGAAACCCTCAAGCAAGACTTTCTCAAGATTCCAAAACTCCTTGAAACTATTAAAAAGACCGGGCGTTAATTCCGGTCTTTTTTATGTGCCGCGGGCGAGAATCGAACTCGCACGACTTATTCAGTCGGAGGATTTTAAGTCCTCTGCGTCTACCAATTCCGCCACCACGGCATATACAACCTGAGGTCCGAAGCGGAGTTGAACCGCTGTAAAAGGTTTTGCAGACCTGTGCCTAACCGCTCGGCCATCGGACCAATTGTCATGTATTTCAGTGTATCGAAAGGGGAGTCGTGAGTCAATAAAAGGAAAAATCCGCCTCCTTTGTGACGGACTTTTCCAAAAAGTTATTCGACCACGTACGCCTCAAGAAGCTGGCGTCCAAAGGCAAAGGCATCGCTCTTGGTTTCCATGTAGATATCCACATGGTTTCCCTTAATCGCACCACCCCGATCTTCACAACGACGCTCACCGACACCTTCGATGTAGATTTTAGCACCGAAAGGAAATTCTGGTGGGCAAGCCAGGGTGCGTCCTTCCTCCACCTTGAGACCGGAAGAGGTAATGCCCTTATTATTACCACATTCATTAGCCGCAGCCGTATACGCCGAAGCATTAACAATGAATTTCTCCCGAGGAAGAGCGGCCCATTTTATCGCCTGCTTGTCTTTCCAACGAGCCAGGACCTTGTTTTCAAGCTCTTTCGCTTCAGTTTCAGCTGGAGCAACCGCACTTTCGGTTTGCCCAAAGGTCCACTCTAACAGAAAGGGATCCTCACGGAAATCATAGGTCTTTTCAAGGGGCAATTCTTTCGTATTTTGATATTCAACGGTGCTTTCTGCCTGCGCGGTAGCTATTGGGAGCATACTCATGCTCAAAAGAAACGCTACCATCACCCATAAACGCATAGATTGCTTTCAGAAGCTTAGCCGCGGTCCTGCGTACAGGAGCTGGGTTGCCATTTCATGCAACTGTATATATTAGCATACTTTTAATACTATGTCAATACTTAAATACTGGTATTTGGCTATAATAAAGGGTATTAACCCTATTTTACCGGCACTGCGTTCGGAAATAAAAGCAAGCTTTAATTTCGCTCACTTTGTTTGGTAATAAAGCATAAGTACGTATACACAGGCTATCCACAGCCAATATCAGCTGTATAAGCTGTGGATAAAATCAAAAGACCCGGGAAATCCGGATCTTTTGGTTCTTTTGAGCTGGCTGGTACAGAGGGTTAGGACTAACTTCGTATAAAAATAAGAAAACCGCTCTACCCATTGGGCAATAGCGGTTGTTCACATGACAATCATAGCTTGGTTCCTCCGTAGAAACAGTCCGCAACCGCGAACCTACTTGTTGGCGAACAGCTTGTCGACGAGTGCCTTTTTGGCTTCGTCAGACAGACCGGGTTGGGTGAGCGCCTCGCGAAGTTGGTAGAGATTCGCGACAAGCCACGAACCACCTTTGGACTTTTTCTCCTTCATCCCTTGAGCATGCGCGAGACTAATGATCTCTTGCAAGACATCTGGGTAAAGAAGGAGTGTCTTTCGAGCTTCGCGACGAAAGAGGTCGGGCGCGGTGGTCTTCGCAAGAATTCCCATACGCTTTTCTTTTTCCTTTGCGGGTTTTGCCCGCTTTGCTGCCTCCATTTCCGCGCGAAGGAATTGCTCGGCGTCTGCTTCACGAACCTGCTTTTCAGGAATCAGGCCCGCTTGAAGAAATGCCGCTCTCAGTTGATTGTTCACTTTGATAACTCCTTTCAAAAGGACACGCGTCGCCAAGCTTGACGACGATACATAATAGCATATTTTATAAATTTTGTCCACCCCTAGTTCGACTGTCTTTAGGGGTAATAAAAAACAAGGCTCTGGAGAGCCTCATTTTTAGCTGAGCGGGTAACGGGAGTCGAACCCGTATCTTGACCTTGGCAAGGTCACATAATAGCCGCTATACGATACCCGCGGCACTCTCTTGAGAAAGATCTCAACGAAAGCAATAATACATGTCTTTCAACCCTAGTGGGACTGGATGGATTCGAACCATCGACCAAGCGGTTATGAGCCGCCTGCTCTAACCGCTGAGCTACAGTCCCAAAGCCATTCCATCTCTCACGCTTTTCTCTTGCTTCTTTTCACGCCTGTGCCGGAGGGCAGAATTGAACTGCCGACGCAAGGATTTTCAGTCCTTCGCTCTACCACTGAGCTACTCCGGCATATTTGATAATGCCTCTTGATCTAAACTACGAGGAACCACTGCCCGCCCGAGGCGGGTCCGCCATGGGCAGAAGCTACTCCGGCTTTTGCAACCACAAAGTCAACAATATCAAAGAAACTGATTCTTGCAAACCTTAGGTTTGTGGGCAATAGAGGACTCGAACCTCTGACCCTCTCGGTGTAAACGAGATGCTCTAACCAACTGAGCTAATTGCCCTTCTGATACCGTCTTATTGTAAAGGAAGTCTCCAAAAGAAGAAAGCCGGCTCGCCGCCAGCTTTCCGCTTTTTGTGCCCAGGAGAGGACTCGAACCTCCAATCCCTTGCGAGAACTAGCACCTCAAGCTAGCGCGTATACCAATTCCGCCACCTGGGCAATTCTTATAAACTCCTTAAAAACTCTCTTCCGGAACCAGACTTTAAATACTTTTCCCACTCCCTTGCTTCGATTCGCGTTTGAAACTCTCTTGTATAAAGAATTTCAAACGGGATACGATGTCTATTGGAAGAAGTTTTTCCAGTATTATGCTGTTTTAGTCTCTTTTCAATATCTGATGTCATTCCAATATACAGTGTCCCGTCTTTTTGGCTTTTTAATGCGTAAGCTATCCAATTCATAACGCGCTGCGCGTATACCCCTGCCTGCCGGCAGGCAGGAATTCCGCCACCTGGGCAATATGAAGGAGCCCCTATTCCTTCGTTTCTTCTGCTGCCACTCCTTCCGCTTCTTTGGCTGCCTGAGCGGCTTCTTTAGCAACAATTGCTTCTTCTAATACTTCCGGGGTTACTTCTTCTTTCTTCCCCTCTTCAGGCACCACTACCTTCTTCATGGAAACTTCTTTAAGCTTCTTGGAGAGCACCTTTACCGACTTCTCACGCACGAAGTACAGCTTGGCGCGACGAGCACGCGTGCGCTTCACGAATTCGATATGATCAATTTGCGGAGAATACAAGGGGAGCACGAGCTCGACACCCACCCCAAACGAAACCTTACGGACTGTAATAGTAGGAGATGAACTCTGACCGCCGCGCAGAGCAATAATCGTGCCCTGAAAAGCCTGCAAACGTTCTTTATTTCCTTCCTTAATCTTACGGAAAATCTTTACCACGTCACCCGCCTGCATGTCTGAAAACTGCTTCGTAGCGCGGATATTCTTATTAAAAGCAATGAGTGCCTGATGCATAGTCTTCTCTGTCTTCCGCGGCCTTCTCCTCTGGCAGCGGCAAGAAAATCAATTAACCTGTGTTCTAAACGAAAAATACGGCAGATACCGGATTTCAAAGCCTCACTAGCATAACTAATTAGCAGCCAGCCGTCAAGTCTTGAAGAAGTTTTTCAAAATCTTCTGGCAGGGGAGATTCGACACTGTAGGTTTTCCCAAAAAGAGATAGTGAGAGTTTGCCCGCATGCAGCATGTGACGAGCAGCTTTCAGAGAAGATGCTCTGCGACGAAACCCATAGAGACGATCTCCGATAATCGGGTGCTGCAGAGCAGAAAAATGCACCCTGATCTGATGGGTGCGCCCTGTTTTGGGTGACACTTCAACAAAATCACTACTCTGGAGCTGCCTCAGTACTCGGTAGTGAGTAATTGCTGGTCGCGCCTCTGGATCATTGGTCGCTCGGCGCACCGAACGTTTTTCACTGTGAGGAATTCGAGTTAAGGTAAACGTTATTTTCCCTGCTGATTGACTCAGATGACCCTCAGTAAGAGCAAAATACGTTTTTTCTACTGTTCTCTCCTGAAAAAGTCGCTTCAGCTCAACAAAAGCAGCCTCGGTCTTTGCGATTACTAGAACACCTGAAGTATCTTTATCCAAACGGTGCACAATCCCAGGCCGCAACGAATTATCCCCAACCAGCATAACTTGTGGATAATGTTCTTCTATCCAGTCTACAAGCGAAATATCTCCCTGGCGCACCGGATGAGTCATGAGTCCTGCTGGCTTATTGATAAACATAACCTGTTCATCTTCAAAAAGAACTGCCGACTGAAGAGCATTTCGCTTCCCTGAGAGATTTTTTGATGCTTCTGGTAATGAGAGTTCGCAGCGAATTTCATCATTCATACGGACCTTTTGGCTTGGTTTCAAGGACAGTTTCTGGTTATGCACGACTTGTCCACACCGAATACCTTCTGTGAGAGCACCCCGAGAAAATACTCCCGGGAGATCTTGGTCTACTCGTCCAAACAAAAAACTATCCAGACGTATTCCTTCCTCCTGACGTTTCACTATATACATTTTCGAAAAGAGAGCTTTTTGGCTCATATCTTGCCTTACAAAAGAATACCCACCCGATGCGAAAATATAACAGAAAAAAGTACTTTTGTACAGAGCGCCTTCTTGCTACGTTTATTCTCTCACCCTCTTCTTTTGTTTCTAGGCAGAAGCAGCCTTACATCAGGAATACTCGCTCAAGAACTGTACTCCCTATAAATTTCTCTCTTGTGTAATTCTTTTATATAAAACCACTATATCTAGTTGATTCATCTTGATTATTTTAATTTCTGTGATGGAATATAGGGAATCAAAATGGCTTAAACATACCATGTTTGACAAGAGAAAATGAGCGCAGTACTCTACGAGAACCTCTTACATTTTTTAAACAAAAGTTTATGCAAAACGATATGTGTTGCGGTGGGGGATGCAACGAAAATATACTCCCGGTTATTGGCCAAATAGTGCCTCATTTTGATTTTGAAATGTTCCATGAGAATATGTTCAAAAAGTTCTCTCTCGAAGCGATGCAGGGGAAGTGGGCGGTACTGTTCTTCTACCCAGCCGACTTCACGTTCATATGTCCAACGGAACTCGAAGAACTCGCCGATCATTACGCTAAATTCCAAGAGCTGGGTGTTGAAATCTACGGAGTGAGCACGGACACTGTTTTCACTCACAAAGCCTGGCATGATCATTCCAAAGCCATCTCTAAGGTCACCTATCCACTCATAGCTGATCCCACTGGCACACTGACTCGTTCATTTGGTGTCTATATCGAGGAAGAGGGCCTGGCCCGTCGGGGCACCTTCATTATCGATCCAGATGGCGTGCTCCAGGCCTATGAAGTCCACGCGAATAATATCGGGCGGAGTGCTACCGAGCTGATTCGAAAGATAGAGGCAGCTCAATTCGTGCGCGAACACGGCGGAGAAGTATGCCCAGCTAATTGGAAACCTGGCGCCAAAACACTGACGCCTGGTGTTGATCTCGTTGGTAAAATCTAAAACTATGACCCTCTATACTCCAAAAGATTTTTCCGCTCTCCTCGGTACTGAAGGATTTTCCGATACCCTGCTCTCGAATCATTTTGCCCTCTATGAAGGCTATGTAAAAAATACCAACGCTCTACTCGAGCTTCTACCTACCAAGACCCTAGGTACTCCTGAGCGCGCTGAACTCCAACGCCGTTTTGGCTGGGAGTGGAATGGTATGCGCTTACATGAGCTCTACTTTGAGAATCTCAGTCCCGAAACTCAAGTGCTCGGTGATGGCTCGCTAAAAGAAAAACTCGTAGCTACCTTTGGCAGCCTCGAGGCTTGGCAGGAAGACTTTCTTGGTCTTGCCGCTATGCGTGGTATTGGGTGGGCTCTCCTGGTTGAAGATACAGAAAGCAAGATGCTCTTCAACACCTGGGTCACAGAACATGATGGCGGACACCTGGCTGGCACACGCCCCCTGCTCGTTTTGGATGTTTTTGAACACGCTTACCTCTCTGATTACGGCATTAAACGCGCCGAGTACTTAGCTGCCTTCGCCCGACATATTCACTGGAATGCAGTCGAGAAACGTTTCGGACAATAATTCCTCTCCCTTCAAAATTCTGTTTCCGCTTCAGCCTGTTTTTTAAGCACGCTCATTCTTAATGGCGCCTCGCCACAACACAAAAGCTATGCCCGTAGAGAAAATCCGCCGCCGCGATGGAGAAGTCATCCCTTTCGACCGCAGCCGTATCGAACATGCCATTGAACTTGCCTGTGATGCCCTGGCTATCACCGACAAGGCATTCATTCCTGAGTTAACAGACAAAGTTATTCAGGATATCGAGCGCGTCTATTCCGAAATCTTCGTCAATCGCATTCCTACCGTCGAAGACATTCAGGATATTGTCGAACGAGAATTGGTGAAGTCCAATCGTTTTGATCTGGCTAAGGCCTACATTCTCTATCGGCAAGAGCGGAAAAAGGAACGCGAAGAGCGTCATGAGAGATTGGTCCGCGAATTCGAAGAGAAGACTCTCAAAGTCACCAAGTCTGATGGATCGAAAGAATATTTCGATATCAAAAAACTCCGTGCCGTTTTTGATCGAGCCTCTAAAGGCTACGAGGAAGAATGCCGTTTTGAAGACTTGATGGATTCCTTCAAAAAGAATTTGGTAAACGACATCAAAACATCTGATATCGAAGCCTTACTCGTGAAGACCTGCGTTGATCTAGTCACCGTAGAAAATATCGCGTGGCAAAACATCGCGGCTCGCATTCTCTTAGGCGGACTCTACAAAAAGGCTATTAAGAACCGTGGTCTCGCCCAGAAAGATATCTATTCTGCTGCCGCCTATAAAGCCCACTTCGATACGTATATTGAGAAGGGTCTGTACTATAAGGATTTCTACAAATACTACTCCGAAGAAGAGATTCTCGAGGCCGGCAAGCAGCTTTCCAAGGAGACCGATGAAAGCTACGAATACACCACTATCGTTTCTTTCATCAAGCGCTATCTTCTCAATCCCAACAAGATCATCCATGAGCTCCCTCAGGAGATGTACATGTCCATCGCGCTCTTCTTAGCTATCCCTGAGAAAAAAGAAAATCGGCTCAAACTAGCTCTCAAGATTTATGAGCACTGTTCCCGACAGCGTATTTCACTCCCTACACCCACACTGCTCAATTCTCGTACCAATTACCATCAGCTCTCCAGCTGCTTCAAGATCAACGTTGATGATGATCTCCGTGGTATTTATCATGCAGTAGAAAACATGGCCCAAATTTCAAAATTTGGTGGCGGTGTCGGCGTCTACCTAGGAAATATCCGAGCCCGAGGCAGCTCTATTCGTGGAGTGAAGGGTATGTCCGGGGGAGTGAACCCGTGGATCAAGGTGGTTAACGATACTGCTGTCGCCGTCAATCAACTCGGTTCGCGCCTGGGAGCTATCTCCGTGACTCTGGATTTCTGGCACCTGGATATTTATGATTTCCTTGATCTTCAAACCGAAACAGGCGATATCCGTGCTAAAGCCTTTGATATTTTTCCTGCTGTTTCCATACCAGATCTCTTCATGCGTCGTTTGCGAGATGATCAGGAATGGACACTTTTTGATCCCCACGAAATCAAAAGTCTCTACGGGAAGTCTCTCCAGGACAGTTTCGGTGAAGATTTTGACCATTTCTACGAAGAGCTTGAGCGTGATGAACGTCTCGGTATGCGCAAGACCATGAAGGCTAAAGAACTCTTTAAGAAATTCCTTAAGACCACGGTTGAGACTGGTATGCCGTATGTGTTTTTCCGTGACACCGTGAATCGACTCAACCCTAATAAACATGCTGGCAATATCTACTCGACCCAACTCTGCACAGAAATTTGCCAAAACACCTCTCCCTCAAAGTTTGTTGAAGAAACTATTGAAGATGGCAAAATCATTCTCCGCTATGAACCCGGTGATCTTGTGGTCTGCAATCTTGCCTCCATCAATGTAGCTACCGTTCATGAGCCTGCCGTGATAGCTGATGTGTTCCCCGTACTCATGCGTGTACTCGATAATGTCATCACTCTCAATTATTACCCGATCAAAGAATCCGAGCGGACAGCTCTGCGTTACCGTTCGGTCGGCGTCGGTTATCTCGGACTCGCGGAATACTTAGCCACACGGAAAATTGCTTACGATACTGAGGAGGCACGCCAGGAAACCGATCGTCTCTTTGAGCGCTATGCCTTTCACACCTATCGCGCTTCGGTCGATATCGCCCAAGAACGCGGAAAGTATGAGCTCTATGAGGGAAGCGAGTATTCCCGAGGGTGCTTACTCGGACGCGAGCTTTCCTGGTACGAGAAAAACACCCCTTTTGCGGATGAATGGAAGCGGCTCTTTGCTGATATGAAGCAGTATGGTGTCCGCTTTGCGTACCATACCGCACCTGCCCCCAATACTTCTACGGCAGGCGTGGTTGGCACTACTGCCGCTCTCTTGCCTATCTACAAGCGCTATTTCGTTGAAACAAACCTCTCCGCCCCAACGATTCGCGTGGCCCCGAAGCTTTCCAAAGAGAATTTCTGGTTCTACAAAGAATATATTCACATGGACATGGCTGATGTCATCAACCTCATCGCTGTCGTGTACAAGTGGGTAGACCAGTCAATCAGCTTCGAGTGGATGATCGATCCTTCTCGAGTAAGCCCGGCTCAGCTCTACGGCTATTATCTCCAGGCTTGGGAAAAGGAAATTAAGACTGTTTACTATGTCCGCAGCCTCTCAGGAGAAGTCAAAGATGATTGCGTGAGCTGTAGCGGCTAGGGTGGAATATGGAATGTAGAATTTGGAATAGAGAGAAATCCACTTCCAAAGTACCGTCATTCCTGGACACATTCCCCATCCCATAGTCAATATTCCACATTCTCTATTCAATATTCCCTATATCAACATTCCATATTCTCCTATGACCGACACCATGCACGCAAACTCTCTTTTCAATCCGAAAGGGGATGATGCTGTTGAGCATCGCACTATCATCAAAGGCGCTACCACCGGGCTTTTCAACCTCAATGCCACCAAATACCCCTGGGCTAAATCCCTCTATCAGGTGATGGTAGGTAACTTCTGGGTACCCGAAAAAGTATCCGGCCTCAAAGATGATGCCCGCATGTTTCACAGCGATCTCACTCCAGAAGAACAGCATGCCTATAAAGGTATTCTCTCTTTCCTCATCTTTCTAGATTCCATTCAAACCGTAAACTTGCCGCACTTCTCTGATTTTGTCACTTCTCCTGAAGTTAATCTTATTCTCTCCATTCAAGCCTATCAGGAAGCCATTCATTCCCAGTCCTACGCCACTATTCTCGAGACGGTCGTCGACAGCAAAGAGCGTGATGAAATCTATTATTTCTGGCGCACCGATAGCATTCTTCTGAATCGCAACCAGTACATTGGCCAGATTTACCAGGATTTCATTGATACTCCTTCCGATGCAAACTTTTTCCGCGGTATTGTGGCTAACTTCCTCTTGGAATCGCTGTATTTCTACAACGGCTTTGCTTTCTTCGATACTCTCGTGGATCGTATGAAAATGCTCGCCACTGGCCGCATGATCTCGTATATCCGCCGGGATGAGCTCACGCACGTGACTATTTTTGCTAACCTCATCCGGGATATCAAAAAAGAATTCCCGGATATCTACAACGAAAAGCTTATCCTCGAGATGATGGATATCGCTGTACAGCAAGAAATTGAATGGTCAAAGCATATCCTTGGATCAAAAATACCTGGCATCAACGGCGAAACCACCGAGAGTTACACCAAATGGTTGGCCAATAAGCGCCTGGCCATGCTCAATATCGACCCACTCTACGCAGATGCCATTGATAATCCCTACAAACACTTGGATCGACTCCAAGACGTGAATGCCGATAAGGGCAATTTCTTTGAAACTACGGTGGTCAATTACACCCAGTCTTCAAGCATGAACGGCAGTTGGGATTTCTAAAGAAACAATCTCCGAACAACACGGTCATAAAGACCGTGTTTTTTCTTTTCCCCTTTTTCTCCTTGAAAAACTTCATGCTATACTGAAAAAAAATCTATGTACACAAAACATCTCTTTTTATTGCTTGTTGTTTTTTTAACATTCGCTATTCCAAGCGCTCAAGCAGAGATTTTTTCTCCAGATGACTGTGCAGCTATTGGCGGTTCATGTAAACGTTCTATTTTTGGCAGCAATTGTGATGGAGATGAATCTCCAGTAGCTCCTTGCAATGTTGGATCAAAGAGTTGCTGTCTTGTGGTAAAGGACACATCTGGAAAAACACTCACCGGGCAAACCGCGATTGATACTTTCCATAGCCAATACGACAGCGGAGCCTATACCGCTGCTCTCGAAACTGTTCCTCCCGAAAAAAGCGCAGGGGCCAGTACCCTGGCGGCAACTACCATTACTCGTCCCGGGACCACTTCTAGCGAAACAACCGGCAATTTTAATTACCAACTCCTTGAAAAAATTCCCGGGCAAAGCTCTACTTGGTCCGATCTTCCGAGCTATATCAAATCCATCATTAACGCCGCACTTATTTTAATTGTGCTTTCGGCTGTTTTCATGGTTTCGGTAGGTGGCTTTCTCTACCTCACAAGTGCTGGTAACACTTCTAAAGCGGACCAGGCTAGGAAAATCATCACTGATTCTCTCATAGGACTTGGTCTGGCTATGCTGGCTTATCTTGTTCTCTATATTATCAATCCAGACCTTGTTAATCTCAAGCTAAGTCAGCTTTCCGCTACTACCCCTCCACCTTCTTCTAGCGCTATTCCACCTTCATCCGTACCTACTGGAGCCACAGCTGCCGGCTGTCCCACCGGCATTCCTTGCGCCGCCTGCAGCGGCTGTGAGGTCATCACGGGCGTCGACTACAAGAGCTGTGGCGGTGGTCAGTGCCAACTCAACTCGACTCTTTTGGGGAAAATTAAGAATATCCGCGGAGTATCTGGGTGGCGCATTACTGAGTCGTGGCCACCAACGGTAAACCATCTTAGCTCTTGTCATCAGAATGGCACTTGCGCCGACCTCAACAATAGCGGCGGGGCTACTGATTCGGCTACCATAAAAAAATATTATGATGCCTTCCAAAGCGCCGGCCTCGATGTTCTCTATGAAAGTAAGGATTGTGCTTCATACACCCCTGTCGGCATCAAATGCAAATCCTATCCAACCATGACCAATGGATCCTCTTTCCATGTACAGTAGAATTTCAAAATACCGTTTCTTCTGATATTCATTAAGCTATGAAGTTTTTTTTCGGTATTACGCTCGGAATATTTGTTGTCCTACTCCTGTTTTGGGGAGTATATAATCTTGGTTTCAAAGAAAACCCGAGCGTAGCCACGGTTTCAGAAGGAACCAAGATTATCAAAGAATCTGTTTTCAACACGCCTTGGAAGCCCGCCGAGAAAGTCTCCGCCCTCCTCACGGAAAGAATTGCCAGTGCCACTGCGTATAATCGCTTTCTCTATTTCTATTCGCTCGATGAAAAGGCTTTCCGCAGATCCACTCTCGACGGAAAGGAAAAAGAAACGCTTCTTTCCAACCTCCCCGGAGAACCCACCCGCATCGTTTGGGCACCAAACCACGAAAAAGCCCTCGTACTCCTCAAAAAATCCGATGGGTCTTCGCTCTGGCACACTCTAGATTTCTCTACTCAAACCCTTATTCCCCTCAAACCAGAGATTTCTCGCATAGCCTGGGATAACACCGGGAGTAAAATTTTCTATCAATATACCGATCCAAAAACAGGGGACCGCACCCTGAACAGCGCCGATCCTGATGGGAAAAATTGGAAAAACATTATTGCTTTAGGGAGCAAGGACTTTTTTATTGCTCCAGTACCCGGGAGTATTTCCGTGAGCTACTGGAATCGCCCCAGCGCTCGGGAGAAAGGCGCTCTTTCGGTAGTCCCTCTTACTGGTGGAAGCACCAAAACACTGGTACACGATGTCTTTGGAGGCGATTTTCTCTGGGCTCCAAGCGGCAACCGAGTATTAATGCAGGCTACCGATAACGCCGATCCTTCCAAAATTCGGCTCGCCCTCATGAATGAATCTGGTGGTGAACTCCAAACGCTCGAAATGGCCCAGACTCTTATCACGAAAGCGGTGTGGTCAAAAAGCGGGAAGATTCTGTACTACGCTCTTCCGAGCCCGTTCCCTGAATCCAGTACTCTCCCTAATGATTATTTTGAAAAAAACCTTCATTCCCAAGACTCCTTCTGGAAACTCGACGTGGAAACCAAGAAAGCTGAACGTTTGATCGACCTGAAAGATATTACCGAGGCTTACGACGCTACTGAACTTTTCCTGGCTCCTGATGAACACTCTCTCTACTTTACCGATCGCACCAGCCAAAAGCTTTTTCGTATAGAATTTTAGGTCCGTGCCGCTTGATCTCGAGCAGCCAACGCTGTTATCCAGGCAAGAGTAAACCAGAAAAGATAGCTGAATTCTGATCGAAAATAAGGAACGTCTACCAAGCCTACCACAAAAAAAGAGAGGAGAATCGCTAAAGAAAGCGATTTTTCTTTACAAGAGGGGCTGGTTCGGAAAAAAACAAAGAGTAAGCTAACAAGCCAAAGAAAAGCGCCTGCACCGAGGACTCCAGATGCCAACCAAAAAGCTAGGAAAAGATTGTGCGGGTGTGGCACTGCCCACTCCAGATAGGGCGGGTAAAACGACTGATATTCTAAATACACCGTCTGAAAGCGCCCCGGGCCAATACCTGTCCACACATTTTCTGCTACCATTTTCACAGCCGAGCGCCAGATCATGATACGCGACTCAAACGATGAGCGAATGTTTCCTTCCGCTAGAGCGCTCCATTTCTCTGTTCCTGTTTCAAAACTCAAAAATATAATGAAAAGGGCGAGTACCAGCCCCATGACCCTCCAGGGCACACGCGATATTGAGAAAGTTCGTTCTCTCCACAGAAAAAAACCTCCCGCCAACAGAAAGGCGCCGATAGCCCCATAGGAACGTGTAAGAAAAAGAGCTCCGGTTATCGCTATCCATGCTAGGACTTCGGTCCATATAAAACGCTTTGCCGTAGCCACCTGCGCCAACCAGAGTACTGCTCCTGGAAGGAGAAATATCGCGAGCAGATTCGGAGAGTCAAACCAGGCACTGAGTCGATGATCATAGGTTAATCCGTGCCACACGCCCCACAACAACGCGGCTGCCCCTGAAACCGCCATCATGGCACGCATATGCCAAAGCACTCTTTCTGTTTTCTGCACACTTTCTAGTTCCTCAAGGGCCATGACCCAGAATAAGAGCGGAAAGAAGAAGAAGCTTTTTATCTGTCCAAGGCCTGTCCATCCATTTGGATGAGTATAATAAGACAAGCAGTTTCCCAACAAAAAAAGTCCGGCACACACGCTCACGCTGCGAGCGAAAGAAGACTGCAAGAAAAACTTTCCTCTTTCCCGTGAGGAGAGAAAGGGGAGAGCAGCCAAAAGAACTATTTCTACAGGATACAGCGGCCACCCAAAGGGTAACAATTTCATAGAGGCTACCGGAAGAAGCCAGACGCAGAGTATTAAAAGTCCTGTTGTTTTACTCATTTGCATACGGGAGGCGACTCAAAGCGACGAGAAACAGCCATGCCGGAAAAACCTGGACAGAAAAAAGGGGGGTTTCCACAAGCGAATGCCCGAAAAAGAGCACAAGCGATCCAAAAAGAGCCAAATAAAAGGCGTGGCCGGTTGTTTTCCAGGCTCTATACACAGAACTGAGCGCTGAAAAAAAGAAGGCTCCAAAACAAATGAGCCCCAATATGCCCGTCTCCACAGCAATATCTAGCCAAAGATCATGTACATAAATAGGTTCCCGCGGGAGAGCCGTTGGCTTCACGGCCAGAGGATAATTACCAATCCCCACACCCAACCATGGACGCTCACCGATATGCTGTCCGGCCTCCTGATAAAGAGCAAGGCGCGCCGCTACTGATCCGTCTTCCGCTGAAAACCCTGACCAAAAACGCTCTCCAATAGGATTGGGCACCCAAAGAAGCAGGGTAACGCCGCCTATCCCTAACAGGACAGCTTTTTTAGTTCCTAAAGAAAGCTTTGATCCAAAAAGAAAGACTCCCCCTATCAAGGCTAGCCCAAAACCCAAATAGGCCCCGCGTGAAAAAGTGAGCAGATCGGCTATGAGAATGCAGAGAGAGAGGCTCCACCACAACCACGTCCGTTTTTGCCAGACAAAAAAGAAGGCTAAGGGTAAAGCCAGCCCTAAATAAAAAGCGTGCATATGTGGGTCAGGAAACAACGCTGAAGCCCGCATAACCGTTCTTCCTGAAAGATTCACGAGAAGACTCGGGTACTCAGCTACCGCTCCCGCAAAACCATGCCCCAGAAAAAAGGGCAAGATATGACTCGTCCACCACGTAAAAAGAGTTTCTACCGGTATAAAAAATTGTAATACTACCTGAAGTATCCCTATCGCAGCCGAAAGGGCTGCCCCAAAAACAAAGGCTTCTACTAAAAAAAACGCTCGTGCTTGATGGTGGCCCACTTCCTCTCTCCACACAAAGTAAAGCGGGAAAAACGACATGAGGAAGAGCATTTTTCTCAAAGCCCACGAAACTTCTTCGGCTACGCTCATCGACAGACCCAACACAAACCAAAAGGAAAGGAGAGCGCCTGTCTGTACATTCCACCCAAGGGAAAGTTGACGATTGAAAAGCCCTTTGGCCATCCAAACAAGAATAATACCCACTGCAAGTACTCGGACAATAGGCAGGTCAATATTCTCTGTTGGTGACAAAGCAAACTGGAATGGCAACAAAAAAAGAAAAAAACGCAGAAAGGTTAGCATATATCAAACCAATAGGCCGGATGTAATCTTCTTAAGCAACGAAAGAGGAAAGCCCAAGCCCATCCGTAGTATTGCCTTATATAAAGGTCTTGGGAGCGAAAATACGCTTGTTTTTGCTGTGATGCACATGAATGGCTCATTCCTCCACGATGCGTTAACCTAACATGCCTCACCTGACGAATGGCTATACCTCTCTGCTGTGCCCTCCGGCACAGATCCGCATCTTCATAATACAGAAAATATGCCTCATCAAACCCGTGAAGTTTTTGAAAATCTCCCTTTCGAAGAGCCAGGGCAGCACCGCTTACCCAGCCCAGGCGCTTGCGATCATGCCAAGACCAAAACACTGGCACAGGAAAGAGATTTTGAAGAAGTATCCGGACCGGATGAATGATACCGCCACTGCTCCAAGGTTCTATTTTGCCATTTTTAAGCAACAGAGGCGCTACAATCGACAATGGATACTGATCGAGAACAGCCAACCAGGCTTCAAGAGAGCCCACAGCATATACGATATCGGGATTCAAAAAAATCAACCTCTCACTCCGAGCCTGTTGCGCTCCTTGATTACAGGCCTGAGCAAAACCAACATTGCGGCGCATCTCAATAATCCGCACTTTGGATTCTTGAGCAAACATCCTGGACAATAAAGCGCTTTCGTTCGGATCATTGTTCACAATAATCACCTCTCCTTTTGCCAAAAAATCGGCAGGGAGGCTTCGTAACATTCTTCCGAGCGATACCGCGCTCTGAAAATTCACCGTGATAAGCGAAAAATCTGGATACTCATTTTTTACGGAAAAAATCCCCATAGGCCTGTCGAACGGACACGGCTTTCTTTCCTCCCCAAAGCAAGCAATCCACCCAGTTTTTTAGTCTCCGTATTGTAACATACATAGAAAAATACAGCCTTGTAACACTTTTGGCCTGCCCCAAAAAGAAGAGGAGCCCGGAATAGACCAAAAAGTAGGTCTTTTCTGGGTTCGCCTGGCTCACTTCAGCATGGTCTACCCGCGCATCAGGCACCACCCGAAGGTCAAACCCTGCTTGCTGAGCACGGAAGCTATACTCTACATCTTCATAATAGAGAAAGAAGCGCTCATCAAGCCCTCCGATGCTTTCTCGTACTGAGAGCGGCATAAAAAGGGCGCAGCCTGTAAGGAATCCCTGCTGTCTCTGTTCAGAAGGAACGGTCCGCGTATGCACCGCGCGCATGCGCAACCAATCTATTTCACCGCCAGCAAACCAAAACTCTTTCCGTTGATTAAAAATGACCGGGGACAGAAGCGCACGCGGCATGCGTCGCGAAGCAGCTATGAGCTGCTCAAGGGTATCTCCGTAAGCACGCGCATCTGGGTTAAACAACCATACATGGGTTGCGCCTTGTTGCTGGGCTTCTTTGAGACCTTGATTTACAGCTCGAGCGAAACCAATATTTTGAGCATTACCTCTGCTTTTGATGTGCGGAAAAACCCGTTGAGCTTGTTTCCAGGATTGATCTTTCGAAGCGTTATCAATAACAATATAGACATCAGGTGCTCGGCGAGCTACCATAAGCGAACGGAGCGCTCCCAAGAGGTCTTCTCCGCTTTCATAATTCACCAGAATAACGGCAATTTTTTCAGACATCATTCAGCCCCTAAAGATCCTTCTTGTTATTCAGCATCAAACCACCGGCGGTTCAAGAGATTCTTCATTCTCTTTAGAGAAGAGGCTCATGACCTCTTCTGAAGAAACTGCTCGTGTCACCCAAAGAAGTCCGAAATAGATAACCATGGAGATGCTCCCCGCCACAATAAAGGGCGATGCCGCAAGCAAGTAGAGTGCCCCCGCCATACCAGCGGCTGAAAAGAACACTTTACCAATACCTGAAAATCTCGGTACAAAGCGAAGTTTTTTGTATGCCAGAGAGCTCGTCAGTACTACTACCATGAATTCCGTTAGGGCAGCAGCCGTAGCAGCCCCCATATACGAATAGCGTTCGACTAGAAAAAGGTTCAGGGTAATATTAAACGCGGCAACAAACAAAAGCACCTGCATAAGTTTTTTCTGCATATGCCCAACTACCAGAATCATATTGAAATAATGCCCAAAGAAGATGCACGCCAATGAAATCGCTAGAATACGGAGCACCGGGGCCGAAGCATCAAACTCTGGGCCGCTAATGATCCGAACAATGTCTTGAGCCAAAAAGACTGTCCCTAAGACGATGGGGAGCACAATGATAATAAACACCTTGAAAGTTTTCTGAGCAATTTCCAGGAACTTCTCTTTATTCGATGTAAAATACCGAGATAATAACGGCAAAATGAGCCCCGCAAGCATCGCTGGGAAAAAGACCAGATTCTCAATAATCTTATAGGCTACATTGTAGACACCCACATCTGAGCTCGACTGTATAAGCGAGAGGAGGATAGTGTCAGTCTTAAAATAAGCAAAAGTAATAATAGCCGTGGCTCCCATAGGGAGAGACTCCTTTAAGAACATTTTCCAAAAAGCCCTGTCAAAACGGAGCGAGAAACGGACAAAATTCCGGCTAATCACGTACACTGTCACGATATTGAAGGAGAGGGCAATGAGCACCGAAAAAACGATCGGCAGAAAGCCGAGATTGAATTTAACGATACCCGCAATCAGGCCTACCTGAATAAGTTTGCCTACAAACTCCACCATTGCTACCCGATCCATGGCAATGCGTTTCTGGAACACCCCATTCATCACCAAAGAGAGCGAACTAAAAAGGGACGCTACGGCCACAACGATAATGCCCCACTTCACCTCTACCGGATAATCAAAAAAGAGCACCACAAGAGGAGCCAGGGTGATAAGCACTGCCGAACTAACAAGTCGCAGTCCTACAACATTTCCTAAAATCTTCCGTTCATCAGCCCCTTCCTTAGCTATTTCTCGAGCAGTAACGGGGCCGAGCCCGAGATCACTCAGCGCAGAAAAGAACGAGAAAAAAGCTAACACCGTAGCGTATTTTCCAAAGCCATCCTGCCCCAAATACCCTGTGATAAGACGCACCAAAAAAAGCGACAGCACCACAGTTGATGTCGCTTTCAGCGCAGAATTGAAAATCACATTGTAAGCAAGTTTGCGTGCTATGGCCATGCCTCTAGGATACCCTATTCGATCGTTTCTGGCACGCCATCCAGAGAAATCTTCGGCCGAATAAAAATCTTGCGCTGCTCACCAGTTCCAGCACTTTCTGTGCGCACTTTTGGATGAGCCGAGAGGTACCGATGTACAAGTTTTCGCTCAAAAGAAAGCATGGGACGGAGTGCAACGGAGGCGTTCTGGTCTATAGCTTCCTCGACCGCTTTATCCACATCCTGCAAAAGCAAACTTTCCTTCCCCTTAACGTAATCATTGATATCAATAGCGATCCCCGAAGCATCCCCTCCTTGTTTTCGATACAGAGCTCGGAAAAGATGCTGGAGAGCCGACAGATTAGCCCCTCGTTGACCAATTAAAAAATGCTGGTCTTCAGCCACATGGAACGACACTCGCAGCGCTCCCTCCTCCAGAGGATCCTGAGACACTGTAACCTCTGCCTGAAAGCCTAGCTTTTCGGCCAATGTTTCCGCTAATGCCTTGATGGTTTCCTGTGCCGTTTGCATATGATTATTGCCCTTACCCAATTACTTACTCTTGGCCTCCTGGATTTTGAGTATATACTGTTGCTGACCAATCATAAAGAGCGTAGAAACAAGCCAATACAACGTTAGGGCCGCAGCAAGCTTAATGCCAAAAACCAAAATCATGATCGGCATCAAGACAACCATCTGCTTATTCATCATGGTGGCTATATCCGGTTCCGTAGAAGCAGGTTTTTCTTCCGGCTTTGGCTGATTCTTCATCATCATCTTCAGCTGAACATACTGCGCAATAGCCGTCAATACAGCCAGAGCGATACTCGGAGCCGTTAGATCAAGAAAATTTAAGAAGAGATGATTAATAGACCCGGGATTTGCCACGAAGGTATACAGATCGGCAGCGTGCACATTGAACCCATTGTTCGATGTATTGAAAATAATGCGATAAATAGCGAAAAAAAAGAACATTTGGATAATCAACGGCAGACACCCGCCGAACGGATTCACTTTATTCTCCTTGTAGAAATTCATGATTTCTTTCGTCTGACGTTCCTTATCATCCTTGTATTTGTGTTGGAGTGCCTTGATTTTTGGTTGCACTTCCTGCAACTGCTTCTGGGAGGCAATCTGCTTATTAGTCAGCGGTATCAACACTACTTTCAAAAGTAAAGTGGTCAGAATAATAGCGATTCCAAAGTCATACCAAGCCACATCGTAAAAAAACACAATCACATTGTAGAGTGGTTGATAAAATACGGCATGAAAGAAATTTCCAAACATACTCTTTTTTTCTTATTTAAAGTATTTTTTCAAAAAATCTCTCCAGAGATTGTTCTAAAATCTCTTTTGAGAGCTGGGTTGGCTTCTTAGCTGCAAAAACTACTATATTATACCCTTCCGGCCACTTTTTTTGAAGTGACCACACAGACTCTCGTGCCAAACGCTTGAAACGATTCCGCTCGACGGCTCCTCGTAAAGCTTTTTTACCACACACAAAAGCAAACTTGCTTATTTTTTGATTTTTTTTCTGGTATCGAATACCCAATTCCATGACAAAAAAAGGCTTCCCTCTACGGAAAACCTCTTCGACTTCCTCTTTTCGCATGCGATGCGCCCGTGGAAGCATATAACGTGCTTTTCGTTTATACTGTGGTCAACTTTTTTCGTCCAACACGGCGACGATTTTTGATCACATTCTGCCCATCAGTCGTACTCATACGCTTTAAAAAGCCATGGCGACGGGTGCGGCGGCGAGTTTTCGGCTGATACGTACGTTTCATACCAATAACTTAAAATTCCGATACTTGACAACTCTATCAGTCTTTCTAAAAAAAATCAAGTCTCCCTTTCTCCATTTATCTCGCCAAGGCCCTTGTTGGGATTTTTAGAGTTCTAATCCCTTTTAAAAAGCTTTTTTCTTCTTAAGAAAGATATCCACATTATACACATCTTATACACAAACCCTTCTTTTACACCACTAGAAAAGCCAAAAATCCCGTGCTATAATGCCAGTCACCTTGAAAGATGGCTTATTTAAAAGCACTTTTCTGATTTTTTTGTTACGTATACTGATTACTGTGGATTTGTGGATAATATACACCCGCCTCACCTTGAAGAGCTTTGGAAGGCTGTACTCGGCCAGATAGAGCTTTCTATATCCAAAGCCAACTTTGTCACTTGGTTTAAGAATACTTCCATTCTTTCTCTTGAAAATGGAAAGGTTATTATCGGAGTCCCTAATGGCTTTGCTAAAGAATGGCTTGAAAATAAATACAATCACTATCTTCTCAAAGCTTTCCATGCCTCACAGGCTGAGGTGTCTGAAATACACTGTCAAATTACCCCCGACAAGCCACTCACACCTACACCGCCTCGGGAAGCGGTGCGTTCTATAGATGCCGTACATAAACCAACTCTCGATGGTTTTCTTCGAAAAAAACTCGTTGAATCACCCATTATCCGCCCCCAACTGGAATTTTCTCAAGAGCGCCCTCATGAGACCAACCTCAACCCCCGGTATGTCTTTGAAAATTTTATTGTGGCTGAAAATAATGAACTAGCAAAAGCAGCCTGCTATGCAGTTTCTCAAAACCTCGGGACTATCTACAACCCGCTTTTTATCTACGGCGGCGTAGGACTTGGCAAGACCCATCTCCTTCAGTCTATTGGGAATGAAATCTCTAAAATTTCTCCAGAAAAGAAAATTAAATATATCACTTCTGAGCGCTTCACCACCGAACTCATCGACTCTATAAAAAACCAAAAAACGGATCAATTCAAGGAATACTACCAACAAATGGACCTTCTAATCATTGATGACGTCCAATTCCTTTCTGGGAAAGAAAAAACTCAGATTGAATTTTTTCATATTTTTAATGCTCTCTACCAGCTCAATAAACAAATAGTTATTTCTAGCGATCGCCCTCCGAAAGCCATTGCTACCCTCGAAGATCGCCTTCGTTCCCGTTTTGAGGGAGGGATGATTGCGGATATTAGCCGCCCAAATCTTGAAACTCGCATTGCTATTCTTGAAGCTAAAGCGCATGAGCGGAATATTCATATTGATACAGAATCTATCCGTTTTATCGCTGAACATATCACTCAAAATATTCGTGAACTTGAAGGAGCCTTAAACCGTGTCCATGCTTTCTGTGAATTCCATAAAATACCCACCACTCTCGCCGTGACCGTTCGTGTCCTTGAACAGCTTATCGAAAATAACCGAAAAATCATTAAAACTGAGGATATTCTTAAGGTTATTACTGAATATTACGGTATTTCACAAGAAGACCTTATAAAAAAAGGTCGGAAAAAAGAAGTAGCTCATTCCAGACAAATGGCTATGTATCTTCTCCGGAGTGAACTCCAAATGCCTTTTACTTCTATTGGTGCTTTCTTTGGTGGTCGTGATCATACCACTGTCTTACACGCGTATGAAAAGATAGAGAAGGGCCGTAAGGAAAATATCCGTCTAAAAGAGGAACTTAACACTCTTAAAGAACGTTTATACTATAACTCCTGTGGATAAGCCTGTATAAATACCTCTTTTTCTGTGTATATCTCTCCTAAAAAACTTCTTACCTGTGGAAAAAACTCCTCACTTTTACTTCTCTATCTAAAATTTTCTATGTATCATTTTTTATCCCCTTTAAAAAAACATCATAAAAAGCTTTATCTAAAACAAAAAACAGAGTTATCCCCTTATCCACATCCCTAATAGTAATAAAGATTTTTAAAAAATATTTTTTCAAGACTACTATTTATAACTCCTAAGAAGAATTTATGAAACTTGTCTGTACTCAAGAAAATCTTTCCCGCGCCGTTTCGTACCTCGAACGTATTACTGGAAAACAATCAACATTACCGATATTGAGTAATATTCTTATTGAAACAGATAAAGGGAGAATGAAACTTTCAGCTACAAATTTGGAAATAGGAGTGGTGGTAAATATTGGAGCTAAAATCGAAGAAGAGGGAAAATTAACCGTTCCAGCTAAATTACTTGGGAATTTCACACATAATTTACCTTTAGGGGATGTTTTGGAATTATCCACAGAACAAGCTTCTTTGATAGTAAAAAGTTCCCGGTATGAAGGGAAAATTAAGGGTATGGATGGAAAGGATTTTCCTATTATTCCTGATTTTCAAGATGAAGTATATCCATTTTCTTTTCCAGCTCAACAATTTAAAAATGCTCTTTCTCAAATACTCTTCTGTACCAGTCAAAATGAATCACGGATGGAATTAACAGGAGTGAATGTCTTTCCAGAGGGGAATACACTATGTTTAGCGGCTACAGATAGTTTTCGTCTCGCTGAACAGGTACTAAAGCTTCCTCAAAATTCACATCTTACTCAATCATTTATTATTCCAAGCGCTACATGTCAGGAGCTTTTGAGAATTATTACCCCAGAAAGCGGTGAGGTGTGGGTAGCTATAGAAGAAAACCAAGTTTTTTTTGAGGTGGATGGTGTAAGGGTAGTCTCAAGGCTTATTCATGGGAAATACCCTGATTATAAACAAATTATCCCCAACACTTTTACGGCTTCATATGTAATGAAACGAGAAGATGTGGTTCGAGCGGTAAAAATAACCAGCGTTCTTTCTTCATATAATGCAGGGGAAATCACTCTTAAATTCACCCAAGGCTCAGAAGAATGTCTCATAGAAGCGGTTTCGCAAGAAGTTGGTGAAAATAAAGCCAAGATACATATCCAAAATCAACAAGGTGGAAATGAAGATATTGTATTTACCTTTAACCCCCGGTATGTATTAGAGGGATTAAGTGCTTTAAAGAGCGAATATATTATCTTGCATGCCAATAATGCCACTTCCCCAGTAGTTTTGCGAGAGATGGAGGGGGAGCAAGAGAAAAAAGGATATTTGTATATTATGATGCCGGTCAGAAAATAAGGGGTAATTTGGTAGGGTATATGCGGGCTTTTAAGGATTTGGTTGTAAAAAATGGAGTGCAGCGTTCCCGTCAACAAGTATTAGATGATAAGACGGTCTTTTTTGCTTTCGAGAGAGTGGTGACGGAATGGTACGGTATAAAAGGAAAAGAAAATATTTTTCCAGAACAATGGAAAGAGGGGACACTTTTTATTCGAGTGAGGAGCTCTTTATGGCTTAATGAGCTTCTCATGGAAAAAGAAAAGCTTCTCAAGGCCGTTAATACGTTTTTAGGAACGGAGCAGGTGAAAATTCTCTCTTTGAAACGTGGATAAATGAAAGAGGTTATATAAAAAAAACAAGACTCTTGAGAGTCTTGTTTTTTATGACAAACCTTTAGAAACTAGCTCGGATGGTGCCTGAATCAGAGGTTTTATTCCCATTCTCATCAGTGACTTCGACGGTAATAGATATATCTGACCCATTTTTATCGCTCGGAACGGAGTAGTTGAGAGAATAGGGCTTAGAACTGGTAGAACCTATATCATTTCCATTAGCAGAGTAGCGGACAGAACTTACACCATAAGGGGCATCTATAGAAGCTGTTAAGTTAACAGTTTGAGAACTGTATGTTCCAGCAGCCGTGAAATGAAGGGTAGGGAGATAATTTTTAAAATCATCAGCCTGGCATTCATCTTTAGGAGGTTCATCGAGCACCACGCCTTTCTTATCGTCGTAGTAGTCCTTTACCCCTTTTTCCCAGTTTTTATATTGAGGGTCACGGTCTGGCTTATCAGGAATGGGCCCACGGGGATCATCGCGATTCACATAGTAGAGAATATCGTGGGGGCTGATAAAATCCTTTTTCTCCACATCTTTATCACGGCAGTACTTATTAGCTTTGCAGTAGTTGTTTTTATCCCCAGGAATTTCACAAACTTTGATATTTTCTTTTTGTTCAAGCTCTCCGGCGAGCATGGGTTTATTGGTTTTCCCATCTCCATCACCAATTTCATCTTCAGGATTGTACTTAGGAAATTCTTCGGTGGCGGTATTAACGAGAGCTTTATCAAAAAAAGCGCGCCAAATAGGGGCAGCGACATTGACACCATCCGCGCCTTCAACCATAGGGCTGTTATCATTATTTCCGGCCCACACGCCGACGGCGAGAGAAGGAGTATAGCCAACCGTCCAACCATCACGGAATTCGTTGGTGGTACCGGTTTTCGCAGCTACCTGCCGATCCTTGAAGGCGAGTGGGCTATTTTCACCGAAGACCCAGGCGCGGTTTTCATTATTGGCCATAACGGAATCGAGCATGGCCACGTATTTTTCATCCACCACTTGTTCGCCGGGGGTGTTTTTATATTCCTCAAGGACATTGCCTTTCGAATCTTCTACCCGGAGAATACCTGTTTTTTCGTGGCGCACACCATTATTAGCGAGGGTAGCGTAGGCATTGACGTGATCCAGGAGTCTTACCTCTCCTCCGCCAAGTACGAGTGAGAGCCCAAGTTGATCTGGATGGTTCAGATCGGTAATACCGAGACTTTTAGCGAGAGCGATAGCATCTTTTACACCAACCAGGTAGAGCGTTTTTACGGCGGGAATGTTAAGCGATCCGCCGAGAGCCTTCATCATGGGCAGTGGGCCGTGGAATTTCCCATCGTAGTTATTAGGTTCATAGCTATTCCCCTCAGCTGTCTCAAACTGGGTTTTTGTGTCGTACAGCATGGTTTCTGGCAAATAACCCTTAGTGAAAGCGGTGAGATACACGTAGGGCTTAAAAGAGGATCCTGGTTGGCGCGGAGCAATAGCCACGTTGAAATTTGGCTCAAAAACACAGTTTTTACCCGATATGCAACCCGCTGGTTCCGCAGCACCAAAATAATCCTTGGAACCGACGAGAGAGAGAATCTGCCCTGTTTTAGGGTCAATGGCTACAAGAGCAGCATTAGCAGCTTTCCATTTTTTGTTTTTGTCGGTATTTGTGCGTATGGCTTCTTCAGCTGCTATTTGCTTATCCCAATCCAAAGTGGTGATAACCTTCATGCCGTTCTGCTCTATAGCCTGATCCCCATATTTATTTTCAAGATAATCTTTGATATACATCACAAAATGCGGAGCCGCGATGATATTCTTTTGGGGCTTAATTTTTTGCAGGGTGTCGATACCTATGGCTTCTGTGGCTTGTCCATCGGTAATATAGCCGAGTTTAGCCATCTGTTTTAAAGCGTAATTCTTGCGGGCTGTGAGCAGATCGGTATGGGATCCATAGGGAGAGTAGTAGGCAGTGCCGCGGGGCAAAGCGGCCAGGAGGGCGGCTTCATCTAGGGTGAGATCGCGAGCGGATTTACCGAAAAAGGTTTGAGCAGCTGCTTCGATACCGTAAGCGCTGGATCCATAAGGAATCTCGTTCAAATACATGCCGAGAATCTCATCTTTCTCAAATTTTGCCTCGATTTCAATAGAGAGAATAGCCTCTTTGACTTTTCTGGTCAGGGTGCGCTCGTTGGAGAGGAGGGAATTCTTGACGAACTGCTGGGTGATAGTGGAGGCGCCCTGGGCAGCATCGAAGGTGATGATATCTTTCAACGCAGCCCGGAGAATAGCCTTGGGTTGAATACCGAAGTGATGGTAGAAATCCTGGTCTTCAAGCGCGATAGTGGCCGCTCGAACGGATTCAGGAATATCCTTAAAATCAACCACGGTACGTTTTTCTTCGCCGTGAACTTCGTAGAGGAGATGGGTGCCGGTGCGGTCGTAAATCTTAGTGGATTCGATGATAAAGCGCTTATTCACACTTCCGGGACTCGGGAGATCCTTGGCAATATAGGCAAAGAGAGCTGCCGTGCCAAGGAATCCGATAATGACAAGGATGGCGAAGATTTTAAAGGCGATATTGAGTACCCGGCTGGTCTTGGATGGACGGGATGCATTGGAATCATCAGAAAACGCATTTTTCCGCACAAATAAAGGATTTCGCATACCAATGAAGCGTTACAAAAGTACACGAAGTATAGCTCAAAAAAGGGCAAGATTCAAGCAAACTTATGACCGTTTGAGTCTTGGAAACATCTTTTTGAGAAGGAGCCAGGAAATATCTACTCCTTTGCCTTCAGCGAGGGGCTTCTCGTTCATGTTGTAGTAAGGATTAGAATTGATTTCCAAAATCACATAACGAGTTTTTGGATCACGAAGATCGTGAGCCATAAGATCTACGCCTCCATAAGTAAGTCCGATGCTTTCTATTGCTTTGATGCAAAGAGCCTTCAGTGTTGGATGGAGTTGTGATGTGACATCGATAGAACGGCCGCCATCGGACATGTTCAGATTATTGCGCAACCGGAGGACCTGGCCTTTCGGAAGAACTGATTTGAGATCCAGATTATTTTTCTTGAGCGTCTCGCGGACGATCTTGTCGACATGGATAAAAAATCCCGGAAGACGGGTCTGATTAAAAGTATGGATAAGCTCCTGAATCGTGGATTGGCCGTCGCCTATAACGCTGGCAGGAATTTTCTCGACACAAGAAACAACTTTTTTATCGAGAACCATAACCCGATATTCATTTCCCTGAAACATTTCTTCAACGAGAAAAGTTTTGGATTTTGAAGTTAAAAACGCGTGCTCATTTGCAGCAACCTTAAAATGAATGAGAGCTTTTTTTAGTCCCATTTCTGTTTGGATGTTCCAGGTGACACCCAGTCCACGGGTGCCAGCACTCGGTTTGAGAATGACGGGGTATTTGATGTGATGTTCTGTCATAAGGCGCTTTGCTTCACTGAAGGACAGCGCCTCAATTCCTTTTGGAGTGCAAATACCTGCGCCGTCGAGCACGGTTTTTGTGGTGACTTTATTTTTCGTCATGTCTCCCATACGACGATAAACAGGTGCATTTCTTCCGCGGATAAAAAAGAGATCATTGCCGTACTTGAAGCGGATCAGTTTGTTTTCTGGAGAAATAAATTCGACATCAATGCCAACTTCTAACGCCCGTTTTACGAGTGATCGGAATCCGCCATGCTTGATGGTTTTAAGAAAGGCCTCGTTTTTCATATTCCAAACAGCCAAATTACTTACTTACATCGATAAGGAATTTTCCGAGATTTTTTTTGCCGACAATCATTTTGTATTCGAGGCGAGAGCGGTCAATGACGGATGCTTTGGCAGGGATGGTAAATGTATCCATCACGAGGTCGATGCGAATCATGGGGCGGTAGGAGATGCCGTGTGAGGAGCGCACGGGAACTGTGTCAGCGAGATCGGGAATGTCTGAAAACAGTTTTTCGCGTTCTTCTTTGGAAAGCTCTTCGAGAACATTGCGCTCGCCGACGCGGGTCTGAAATTCATCAATTGCTTCGCCGAATCCGAGTTCGCGCGCGAGGGAAATATCAATGGAAGTGGAGTCAGCGCCGGTATCAATCTTCGCTTCGACTTCGATTTCTTTGCCATCTTTGCCAATGAGCTTTACTTTCTCGACAGTGCCGATCACGCGGCGTCCGGAAATCTCCTCGATCTCTTCCTCGATCTCTCCGCCGAAAAGATTGCGGCCGAGACGGACGCCGCGCTCGGTGGTTTTGATGGTAATGCCGCGTACCCGAGCGAGCCGTTCCTTGAGGCCGGAAAAATTCGCGAGCTGAATGGAAAGTCCCGGTCGAGCATTGAGTTCGAGAATGACTGGCCCACGATCACGATCGATAGCGATGTCAGCACCCAAAAATCCGAGCGAGGAGACAGACTGAGCCTCGACGGCCATCGTGAGAATCTGTTTCCAGTACGGGATCTTGATACCGGAGAGAGGGAGCCCCGTGCCGGGGACTTTCTCAATTATATGACCCTTGCCCATGATAGCCGTGGTTGTGGTTCCAGTTGCCATATCGATACCGACACCGATAGCGCCTTGCTGAAGGTTGGCCTTGCCGTCCGAGGTTTTGGTCGGAAGGCGGAGCATGGCCATGACCGGGATGCGGTTGAAGACGATGACGCGGATGTCAGGGATGCCCTTGTAGGCGTAGGGCTTGAAGAGTTTGAGAAGCTTGAGCCGTTCTTCAAAAAAGGCGATATCTGGAGTATTGGAAAGTGAAAATGATCCATCGAGAATATTCTCAATATGTGTTTTGAGGTCTTCGATGGTTACAATGGTGCCGTTGGCTTTTACCCAAGCATCTGGGCGATTTTTTTTGCGGGCATAGACGACAAGGATACCTTCGCCACCGAATCCGCGATTGGGTTTGAGGGCAAAGCTGTTGGGGAGTTTATTCCAATCAAAATTCTCGAGCTCTTCTCGATTACGGATTTTTCCAATAAGCGGTGAGACCGGAAGGTGAACGCCGGAAAGGATACGCTTACACAGCAGTTTTTGGTCAGCAATACGCATGCCACGCCGCCGGTTGAAAGGGCGTACAAAATCAAGATTGCGAGCATTCATGCCGAGGAGCTTCTGGCTTTTTTTGAAAAATTCAAACATATGATCCGACTAACAGTCAACAAAAAACAATTAACAAATAGCCGCGCTCCTTCTCGTGCCCTCTTTTTCAGCTGGCCTACAAGTGTTTGAAAACTTTTCGGAAGCGCCAGTATTCGGAGAGTCGCAGTCCTGACCATTTGCCGAGGGCGATATTGATCAGAAGGGTGAGGGTAATAACCCAGAGCGGGTAGGCAAGAGCGGCCCCGGTGATGGTTTCGGAACGGATAAGAAAATAGCCGACAGTCGAAATCACCAAAGTCTCAATCGCCAAGATAACCGCAATACGAGTACCTTTTTCAATTTGGGTAGCCACAAATTTTTCGGCGAGCGTAATCATGATGAGGAGCGGGAAGACCGAGGCGCCAGCGAAGCCGGTGCGCTGATTAAGCCCACCAATAAAAAGGAGGAAGAGCATGGTGAGCGAAATGATAGTGAGCGTAATGGCGACTCGAGGAAGGTACAGTAAACGAAAACGCTTCATGATGAGACGGGCCAGCATACCGACCACGATGACGGATACGAAGGCTGCCACGCCATACTTGAGTTCACCCATGGCAAAAAGCGCAAAGGTGATGATGGAGGGTGTATAGATACCGAAGGCCTTAATCCCGATGACTTGGCGGAAGATGGCAACGAGTGTTGCAATAATCGGCAGCATGAGAAGCAGCGTAACAGTAAGGACCGGGACGCCTTCCAAAATGAAGTACTGAACGAGCGGGTGGTAGTGCATAGAGAGCAGCTTTTAGAGATTAGCTGTTAGCTTTTTAGCTTTAAGAATTTTGGATCATTTCCATTTTTCTGCGGCTCGCATGGCAAATGGCGAGTGCAAGGGCGTCGGCGGTATCATCGGGTTTGGGGATAGCCGGGAGCTTGAGAATGCTTTTTACCATGAGCTGCACCTGGGCTTTTTCAGCCTGACCATAGTTGGTGAGAGCCTGCTTTACCTCGAGAGGGGTGTAGCCATATATATTAACACGTAAACTCTTTAAAGTCAATAGTATAGCCCCTCGTGCCTGAGCTACCGAGATGGCGGTTTTTTGGTTATTAAAAAAGAAGAGCTCCTCCACCCCGGCCTCTTCCGGGCAGTAGGTTTTCACGATGGTTTCGAGATCCTGGGCGATTTCCACGAGCCGGTCTTCCAGAGTGAGTTCTTTACTCGTGGCGATATGCCCAAACCCAACCGGAATGACCTTTGCACCGTCGGTTTCAATGACGCCCCATCCTACCGTCGCCGTGCCAGGATCAATGCCAAGGATTCTCATAAGTGTCATGTATTAGAGTAGACGAATCCTTTAAGGAAGATCACACCGGATCTGTTCGAGTTAATCAAGAGGCAACCGTTTACTTTGCGATATTCCATAATACTTCAAAAAGAGCTCGTTGACTCGTGACAGTCGCGGCATTCTTCACGCGTACGGTCATAATTTCCGGTTCATAAATATTGAAGCTCACACTATCTGGGCGGATACTCACGTTTACGATATTGCCTATACCAGGGATAGCGCGAGACTCATTCTCTATGATGCTCTCTTCTTTATTATGCTTCACGTCTTCTCCGGAACCAATATATCGAAGCTTGATGTCCTTGTCTTTGCGAAGCGCTTCCCATTTGGGAATCTTGTCACCGAAAAGTTTTACCCAATTCATGCCGGCGCCGCCGATGATATCGAGAAAATCTCCCTTTTTTGCTGTTTGAAGCATCAAGAGCTCGTTTTTGATGACCGCGGCACTGCCGCGTATGACTTCTACCACACCAGCAGGAGAGCGATCGTAGAGTTTCATCAGATCGCGAACCCCATCGATCGTATCCATACGTCGTTTTTCAGCTTCTTGCAAAAGCCGGTCTGGACTTGTCGCGCCGTATTTTATTCGACGGCCTTCGTCAGAGGAAATAACAAGGCGCTTATTCTGAAGCTCTTGTAATGCGTCATAAACATACTGCCGATGCAGCCGAGCTCGGCTTATGATAACCTTCGGACTTAAGGGCATGCCTGCTTCGAGTAGGGCGACATATACCGCGGATGCCTTGGCTGAAAGCCCGGATTTCAGGGCGCTCTGGAGAGAGTTGTTTTTTTCTATAGTCATAATTATATGACTATTTTAGTATATATTGCTTTATTTGTAAACATTATAAGTAATATATTTATTTTTAAAAATTAATGACTTACTATTGACTTTATGATGGTTTTGATGTAGAATAGACCGTTAAGCTCGAAGAATTTTGAAGTTTAACTCGTTCATTCACAACCGACCTAGAAGGAGAGGAGTTGATTATGAGTGCAGAAATGGATAGCGCTGCAGTGAAGGTATCTGCCAAGATGTCTGATGAACGCAAGGCCAGGATTCTCGAACAATTTCTTTCGAAAATCATTCTGATGGCTAATGTCGCCGAAATTATCCGATATCTTCGAGGGAACAGTTATGACATCGACATTTTTGATCAGGGAGGAAATATTACTATTGAAGACTTTCTTGCCGATGCGTTCGAATCGATAGGGGATGAGGATGCTCGTTCTTTATTCAGGGAATATTTGCCAGTTTTTTTGGCTAATGAACTTATGGCAAAAAGCGTTTCGATTGAGTGGGATTGATCAGTGGTATTTTTAGAAAACCACAAAAGCTCCCGTTTTTTGGCTTCTCTTCGACGTGTAGATGAGACGGCCTGCCCAAAGCGGGTAAAGTTCCGAGGCCGACCTGAACAAAGCGCCTCACGGATATACCGGATGATCAGCATGTCATCCGGATTTTCTTTTTCTTGAAAAACAGAGCTATTCTTTCGCTTTTTCCCATAGGCTATCAAAGATATTCCGAAACATTTCCACAATGAACTCGTCTTCGATGAGGATGACAGAAGGGGCTTTGGGTTGCCAGAAGGTAACTTTGTTCCCGAAGAGCATGACGCCCGGTGCAAAGGGTGCGGCGCCTTCCATAAATCGCGTTTCGCGCATCTCTTTCTCATCGCGGGAGCGGAGCGTTTTTGCGTCTTCATCCGGAAGCAGCAGCACATTAATGAAGAGGTTACGGCGCACGCGTTCTTTGATCCATTTCTTTTCCTCGCTCCAAGAGATGAAATTGATGAATTCACCAGCTGATCCCATGAAACGGATCGGCGAACGCCCTTCTTCGAGGACAGACCAGAAGAGACGGAGGAATTGATCACCCCCTTCGAGGAGCTTTACCGTGGAAGGCATGTCGCCTTGGCGGTACAGTGCCATGATGTCGGGCATCGCCAGGGAGAGCGATTGCGTTCCTTTGGCTACTGCTTGTTCTTTGGCGCGGAAGCGCTCCAGGATGACAGCCGGCGAGACCACGAGGAAATTCCGTGCGTACTTTTTCTTTTCAGAGAAATGAGCCAAGCCCTTCTCTTCGAGGGCGCGAATGATCTTGTAAACATTCGGCCGGGCAATGGCAAGCCGGGCGGCGATGTCTTGGATGGGAGACGGCCCAAGGATGAGCGAGGTGGTATACACCTCGATTTCTTGGTCGCTGCAGCCAAGCTCCTTAAGGGGAGTGTAGAGGGCCTGTGTCACTTCCGATGGCTGAGTCATGGTAAAAGTCGGTTAATGTGTATACGTATTATATACAAATATTAAAAAAGTGTCAAATATAAAGCAATAAGTATTGACAGAATTGTAATAATTTGCTATACTCATGTGTCAGGATGAGAAAACAAGCAAAGCTCATCGGACAAGCACCTCCACAATTCACGGGTATTTTTACCCACCGATTCCCGGCGGTTTCCGGACAGGAGAGAAGTATGGCACGGATGATGAAGATGGTTATTCCGCAGGCGATGATGGATGCTTATCATCTCATTGCGTTCCTAGAGGAGAACCAACTCGTACATTTTCCGAGTTGCCGGGAAGAAGATGGTGGTGATTGGCATTTCTTCGTATCGGAATTGGAAAATGGAAAATATACGATATTCGGTGCGCCGGACAATGGCTCCTTGCACACGACTTCGTGCCTAACCAATCCCCCCGCCCTCCTCGAAAGGATGGTTCGTGAGGGCCGACTCTCATTTGGAGGCATCGAAAACCATCCGTCCAAAGGATGATGTAAAACTCCTTCGCGATGCTCTTCCGCGTGTAGATGAGTCGGGTTTCGAGGAAAACCTGAAGAAAATCCCTCACGGTGATCGGAGAAGTTGCAATGCGACTTCTCCTCTCTATTGAGAATTTAGCTCAAGTTGAATTCTCATCGAGAAAGAGTTTTTTCACTGAAATTGGAGTACAACTCTATAGAAAGGAAGATGTCATGGAAACAAGAATTGTTATTCGGCAGTCGAAGAACACTCTTCCGGAAGACGAGATCGAAGATGCAATTGCTTCATTGCTTGCCGAAGGGTTTCGCGTGAAGAGTGCTAATACTTCGATTGCGCCGTTTGGAGAGATGAGCGATGAGCCTTATCACTTATACTACGCCGTAACGGTTGTTCTCGAACGGGATTAGTCATGGGTTCCGAAGCAGACCCGAACAAAGGGCCTCTTGGAGAAGTTGCAACGCAATTTCTCCTCTCTACTGAAACTTTGAGATAACTCGAAGTTTCTGAGAGATTTGTTCTTTCTAATATATAGGAGGTCGTCATGATAACCGAAAAAGTGAAGGTCTTCACCTCCGCCGATGAAGGCGAAGGGTTCGCATCCCTCGAACGCGACGTGAACGGCTGGCTTGCGGAGAAAAGCTGTGTGACAGCATTCTCTATTATCAGCCGAATGATGACAACGTGCGCTGGTATTAATGCGCTCGGTGATCCGTTCGTCAACTGCACTATCACCGTGTTCTACCAGGAATAATTGCCAATTTTGGCAACCGCACCTCGGGTACAGGGGTAAGGAGAAAAGCATGACTTCACTCTATCGAGACGTTTCTGTGACCTACGTTGCTTTTCCGAAAGGTAGCAATATACACAACGGTAGTCACCAACGTTTCTTCACGAGTACGTTCATTGTGGGTACGGGTGACGCTTACTATTCGTCGGTCGCAGAATTCAAGCAGTGCTTTCTGAGCACTCTTGATGGCGAACCGGGCGAACAACTCGAAGCGAGCGTCAGGGAATGGTGTGATTGCAAAGGCCGACAATTCGTAAAGATTGTTGACGTTGCAGATCCTCCAGACCAGGACGAATCGGAAGAGTGCGCCAATGCGTATTTCTGCACCGATTGACGAGTTGCATCCCAAGGATGATGAGAAACTCCTTCGCGATACTCTTCCGCGTGTATGAGACGGGTTACGAGGCCAACCTGAACAAAAGGCCTCTCGGAGAACTTGCAATGCAATTGCTCCTCTCTATTGAGGCTTCAATCTTTATGATTGAACTCTCATCGAGACGAAGTTCTTTAATTGAATATGCGAAATTCTTCGCAACCCATCGTTCGAGGGCATTCGAATAAGGAGAGCAGATATGGCAACAGTCTATCGTGTTTTCACGGGATCATTTCGTGGGACGAGGGTGGTTATCACCTATGATGACTGGGACGATGTAAGCAGTATCCGACTGAGGAATGAGGAGACCGCCCAAGAAATAACAGATAATGAGACGAAACGGCTATTTCTCATTCTCATCAAAAGGAAAAAGATCGATCTCAAATCCAGGGGAACCTGGTCGACGGGGGCAGGTTGGGGAGATCGAATGGATCCCGCTTACGAAGAGGAGGAAGAAGCTTATGAAAATAGGCTTCGTGGTGATAACCTTTGATGAATTTTTTTAGGAGAAAGATGGCAGCGACCACTTTCTCCTCTCTATTGAGGTCTTGATTGATAATCGAGTTCTCATTGAGATGTAGTCCCTTTCACTTACCAGGAGACGTGCCATGGGTAAAAATATCTATTTCGTTCTGATCGAAGAACGCAACGGCAAGAAACATTTTGTCATGACGAACACATCGTCGCTTGAAGAAAATGAGAAGGAATTTGGCGGAGATGCGACGATTCGCGCGGTCTGTGGGGTCGAGCTCGAGGAAGATCAGCAGGAAATGCTGAATACCTTGCTCCGTATCGACCACGCGACGAATACGGGATTGGTAGTCGACCTGGCGGCGAGCCTCTTTACCGCCGGTTATCACTTCGGACGATAGCTAGCGGCCCGCCCAAGGCGGGTAAAGTTCCGAGGCCGACCTGAACAAAGCGCCTCGCAGGTATACCGGATGATCATCGTGTCATCCGGATTTTCTTTTTTTCTGATGTCTTTCTCGATTTATCTGTACACAATGTGTAATGGTCGTGGAGAATTATGTAAAGAGAGGTAGAGGGAAAAACGAGGGGAGGTGTATTCAGGTGGAAATAAAAAAACAGCTTCAACAACGTGTTGCTCTGTTTTGTGTTGATTGATTTCTGTTAGCTGTTTATTGAAGATTGTCCCACACCGTCTCGATGTCCATATGGTCTTCGAGGAGTTCTTTAAGTTTCTCAAATTTTTCCAGATCGGCTGGAGAAAGCGCGGTGGTCTGCGTTGGGAGGTAGCCGAGTTCAGCAGATTCGGGTGTCAGGTTTTTGCTTTCGAAATAACTGCGGACCGACTGGAGGTTTTCTGGTTGAGTCATCACTAAGAAAACATCTTCCTCGACACGAAAATCAAGAGCTCCGGATTCAATCGTTTCTGTTTCGAGTGTCTCGGCGGAATATTTTTCCAGTGAGAACACAATGATACCAGCGTGTTGGAACATGAAGGAAACCGAGCCGCTCGGCACGAACTTTCCGCCATTTTTGGAGAGAATGGTTTTGACGTCGCCAACGGTGCGGTTCTTGTTGTCGGTGAGGCCTTCGATGAGGAGAGCGATTTGGCCCGGGCCATAGCCTTCGTAGAGCACCTCTTCGATAGCGGCTAAGTCTTTACCCTCACCGCTACCAGCTTTAATGGCGCGGTCGATATTATCTTTCGGCATGTTGACGCCTCGAGCCTTGTCGATGGCAAGGCGGAGCTTGAAGTTCATGCTCGGATCGGCGCCGTCACGAGCGGCAATGGTAATCAGACGCGCTTGTTTGGTAAATACGGCGGCTCGCTTGGCATCGTTGACGCCTTTGGCGCGATGAGTAGTGGCCCAGTGTGAATGTCCGGACATAGGGGACAGCTAATAGTTTATAGGTAGATAGCTTATAGAAGCTAAAGAAAGAAACAATAGAACATATCCATTGTAAGGAAAGTTGGAAAAAGAGCAAGGGCGGCCGCGCTTACTTGGAGAGTTTTTGCTCGACGGGTAAAGTTGACAGAAATATAAAAGCGTGATTGAGTACTGGCAAGAGAAGACATTGATCTTCTGGTTCTTTTTTTATATCTCTACCGTGAAGGAGACATAGAGTGAAACGGTTGTTGGATGTTGTGGGAGCTGTGATCCTCCTCGGGGTCTTTTGTGTCCCGATGCTTCTCATTGCTTTTGCAATTTGGTCTACCACTGGCTACCCCATTTTCTTTTCTCAGTTGCGGAAGGGGCATCAAGGGAAGCTCTTCCGGATCTGGAAGTTCCGGACCATGACGGTGGCTGATCAAGATTGCTCGACTCGTGACCTCGCTTGGCATCATCAAGATTTCCGGGTTACGCCGATTGGGAGCATGCTTCGGCGGACGCATCTCGATGAATTGCCTCAGCTCTGGAATGTGCTCATAGGGGAGATGAGTCTGGTGGGTCCGCGACCACTTGTCCCTTCAATTGCTCAGGAAATGGAAAAACAGTTTCCTTGGGCGGTTGACCGATTTTTGGTGAAGCCAGGGTTGACTGGTCCGGTGCAGGTGTTTGGGCGGCGCGTGCTTCAAGGTGATCCCGAGTACTGCTGCCGACTGGATATCGAATATGCCACTATGAACAACCAGTGGCAGTGGCTGGCGCGTGACCTTCAGATCCTTTGGGCAACGGTTTTCGTGGTGCTTTCAGCCAACGGAATCTAGCAACAAGAAAAAATAATGAGGGGCTGGTACTTTTTCAAAAGCGCCAGCCCTTTCTCTTTTTTAAAGCTATTGAATAATGCGCTTCCCTACGCGAAGGGCTTCGCTGAGACGGCGGAAATCTTCTTCGGTGCTCGACTGCGACAGCTTCATGACCATATCTTTGACAGCATAAGGATCAGGGATCTGACGGAAGACGAAACGCTCTTGTTCGGCGGCGGTTTGAATATAGACATCGCCGAAGTTAAGAATCGTTGGGAAGAAACCATCAACGGCAGACGTGACATCTTGGATGTTGGAAAATTTCAGCTCACTGACCTCGCGAGCAAAGAGGCCTTTTTGTTCGATATTGACGATGCGCTCGTTGGTAATGATCCAGACGTCGAAATAGTAGTCGATCCAGATAAGGAAAGCGTAGAGCCACATGAAGAGCACGAATGTGTTGAGGGTGAAATAAAAAAGGCTGGGGTGAATGGTCACGAGAATGTCTGGGAAGATGGTCGGTACAACAACGAAAAATAACAGCACCAAGAGAGTGATGAGAATGCCTAGAGCGTAGTGCACCGAAATATTAAACCAGTGGCGATGGATGATGCGAAGGACTTCTTCCGTGTCGTGCTGGCCTTGGAAATGATAGCGAGAAAAAGAAGGCATA
>CAZOKB010000004.1:56982-98492 GCA_964580285.1 uncultured Bdellovibrionales bacterium | reverse complement strand
ATATTATAATAATAAAAACAGCTTATTTAAGCTGTTTTTATTATTTCAAAGGGAAGTTGAATCTATTTAATCCCGAGTTCTTTGAGAAAGGCATCTTGGGAGGGTTCGCGACCGAGAAAGGCTTTCACGAGATTCATTTCCTCATCGCTCGAACCTTGCGAGAGGAGGGTTTCGAGAAATCTTTTGCCCGTTGCTTCATTCAAGACTCCCTCTTTTTGAAACACAGAAAAGAGATCGGCCGCATAGACTCGGGCCCAGAGGTAGCCGTAGTAGCCGGCGTCATAGCCGCCTGCAAAGTGTCCAAAACCGGAAATCAAAGAGGTATTTTTTGGAAAGGGAATCGAGAAAGATTGTTCATACAGTTGGTTGTAGACGAGGTTGGGATCTGCTTCTAGATTTTGCTGTTCGGTATGCAGCTGCATATCCAGGAGTGTGTAGCAGAGTTGTCGCATGGTAGAGAGAGCAGTCATGTGATGACGCGAAGCGATCAGCTGATCAATCGTTTTGTCGGGGAGCACTTCTCCGGTTTGGTAGTGTGATGAGAGCGAACGCAGCACATCTTTGTCCCAGGCCCAGGATTCAAACATTTGCGAAGGTGTTTCGACAAAATCCCAAGCAACCGAAAAACCAGACTGGGAAATATGAGCGACCTGTGTAAGGATTTCGTGGAGAATGTGTCCGAATTCGTGGAAGAAGGTCTCGATTTCATCATGACTCATCAAAGAGTCATGATCTGATCCTGGTTTGGGGAAGTTAGCTACCATGCAAGCCAGAGGAGTGACGTACTGCTTCCCTTGGTACGTCGTGGTATGCCCGGAGATCATATTGAAAGCAGCAGCGTGCCCGTACTTTCCTTCGCGTGGGTAGAGATCAAGGATGAAGTAGGCGAGGATTTCATCGTTGCGGTCGGCTGGCTTTACGGCATAGAGTGCTGCATCGGTATGCCAGAGCTTGATATGAGGAATACGTTCAAAGCGGAGAGAGAAGAGCTGCTGATAGACTCCGAACAGGCCTTCCTTAACTTGAGAAAAAGGAAAGTATTCTCGGAGCTTTTCCGTGTCGATGCCGTGGAGTTCTTTCTTATGCTGATTGGTGAGATAGGCAAGCTCAGAGTGTTCGAGAGATGTTTTGTGGTTGCTGGTCAACTGCCGCTTCTTTTCCGTGAGCAGTGCAAGCTCTTGTTTGAGAGCCGGCGCGATGCGTTCGGTCAGAGTATTGAGAAAGTACATCACTGTTTCGGTCTGCTTGGCCATTTTGGTTTCAATCCGGTAAGCAGCATGATTGGGATAACCGAGGAGGAGAGCGTTTTCATGACGGAGGCGGAGGAGTTCTTGGGCCAGAGAGATGTTTTCTGGGCCGCCTTTGCGGAGGTATTTCAGGGAGAGTTCACGTCTTTTTTCAGCATTCTTGGCATTTTCCATGAAGGGATGGAGATCTGGGTACTCAAGCGTAACGAGATAGTTGCCTGATTCATCCTGGCGGAGATGATGGATATAGTGTTCTGGAAGCCCATCGAGCTCCTCTCGAGTGACTATAATGGAATCCTGGTAATCATTGATGTTTTTCTGGAAACGAGTGCTGAGCTCACTTATTTTTTTCAGGTTTTCTTTGAGCTTCGCTTGTTCTTCTTTGGGTAAATCAAAACCCATACGGCGATACTCGCGGAGCATGTCGGAGAGGAGTTTTTTGTCGGATTGGGAGAGATTTTCTCTTCCGGCATCTCGCTGTCTCCCTGTGGTGCTAGGCATCCAACGGTCACCAACGAGGTGACCGGAAGGAAAAATCTCTTCTTCGAGCGCAGCGTACTCTTTGAGAGCGCGATAGATATCCTGGTCGTATTCGATATCAACCAGCGCCTTCTCGAATTTTTCGAGCTCTTGAGCAGCGACATTGCGGATCTCTTCACTTGGACTGACGTTCATGAGGAGGTTGATGACATGGGAACGCCAGAAGCCATGATGAGAGGTGTTAAGAGCGTACGGGGTGTTTTCAAAGGTTCGTTCCTCAGCCGGGATGTTTTTGATTACTTCATAGGCATCCCTTGTCTCTTGCAGGAGGGTCTCGAGTTCTCTTTTGATGTCTTCCTTGTTCCAATGGACAAAAGTAAAACGCTCAGCAGTGTATTTCAAACGTTGCATAAGTGGTGTAAGGTTAAGCTATGCTTTTAAGAGGGTATTCTAGCAAGAAGCAGAGGATTGTGCTACAAAAGAAATCTTAGAGTTTATTCTAATTTGAGTCTATGACCAAGCCTTTTTTTATCACTACGGCCATTGATTATGTGAATGCTGAGCCGCATGTTGGGCACGCGACTGAAAAGATCCTGACAGATGTTGTCGCTCGCTATCATCGGGAAATTCTCGGACAACCGACATTTTTTCTCACCGGATCGGATGAGAATAGTCTGAAGAATGTCCAGGCAGCTGAGAAGGCCGGAAAACCGGTGGGAGCATTTGTGACTGAAAATGCACAGGCGTTTCAAACCCTGGCCTCATCGCTTACGCTTTCGTTTGATCAGTTTATCCGCACCACTGAAGAGCGGCATTTTTCTGGTGCCCAGAAGATGTGGACGCACTTCAATGCGCAGGACATTTACAAGAAAGCCTATCGTGGACTGTACTGTGTCGGTTGCGAAGAATTCAAGGGGGAAAAGGATCTGATCGATGGGAAATGTCCGGACCATCAGAAGGAACCGGAAGTGGTGGAGGAAGAAAATTATTTCTTTCGGCTTTCGAAGTATGCTGAAACGCTCCGTGAGTTGATCGTGAGCGGAACATTGAAGATTGTTCCTGAGTATCGTAAGAATGAAGTGCTCTCGTTTATCGAGATGGGACTCGAAGATTTCTCAATCTCTCGTTCTCAGGAGCGGGCGAAGCATTGGGGGGTTCCGGTTCCGGGAGATGCTGAGCAGATCATGTATGTTTGGGTGGATGCTCTTTCGAATTATATTACCGCTTTGGATTACGCTACTGATGGTGAACGGTATCAGCAGTTTTGGGCCGACGGAGGAGACAGAGTGCATGTCATTGGCAAAGGAATACTGCGGTTTCATGCGATCTACTGGCCAGCGATGCTGCTCTCGGCAGGATTGCCTCTGCCGACGGTGATTTATGCGCATGAGTACCTTACTATTGAAGGGAAGAAGATGTCGAAGTCGCTCGGCAATGTCATATTCCCGCATGAACTCGTCGATCGTTTCGGTATCGATGGAACGCGGTATCTGTTGCTTTCAGCCCTTCCTTATACCAAGGACGGGGATCTTTCGTGGGAGAAGATGACGGAAAAATACCATGCTGATCTGGCTAATGGTTTAGGTAATCTTGTGAGCCGCCTGGTGAAGCTGTCAGAACGATTGAACAAGGATGCATCGCCGGCAGCAGAAACTCTCGAATATCCGGAAGCGCTGAGCCAGCTGATTGCGGAGTACCGTCTGGCAGACGCGCTCGAGTGGATCATTGAACGGACGCGTGCGTTGGACAAATCCATTGCTCTTCGGAAACCGTGGGAACTTGCGAAGACGGATATGGTAGAATTTGAAACAGCGATGAAATCTTTTCTTGATGAGCTTGCGTTGATCGCTTTCTGCCTCAAGCCGTTTTTGCCAGAGACCGCGGAGAAGATCGTGCGTGCTCTCAAAGAGAGGAAGACAGAACCACTCTTTGCTCGTATCTAAGTTATATACAAAATATATGTCGCCATTTGAAATGCCGAGTATTCGGAAAAAGCCTGTAGCACAAGCGGGGCCAACAGAAGAAAGAATGCCAGGCTTGAAGATCACCGAACCAAAGCCGCGTGAAGGAGGCGTAGCCTCGGATCTTTTGCATGACCGAACGGTATACACGACTTTGGATGGAAAAAAAACTTTTGAGCCGAAAGAACGTTTGAGACGATCTTTGCATGCTGGTATTTCAGCCGGGGAAGCTCTGGCTCAAGAACAAGTCTGGATTGATGATGCGACTAAACAAGGAAAGCCTGATGCGGAGAACACGGCTCTCCTTGAACGTTTAGTGGAGTTAGGACAGGAAAAATTTACGCTCATCGAAAAATGGAAGGGTCGGGTGGACCAGCATAATCCGGAGTACCGTGCTGATATGCAGCGTTTGGCAGCTTTGATCAGCGAGAGTGTAAAGCTTGAAATGAAAAAGAATCTGCGGGCGGATCATCTGGATGCCTAATCTTTGTGTATGATAGATGCCCATGCCCATGTACATGACGCTGCCTTTGATGCGGATCGTGAAGGGGTTCTTGAACGAGCCTGGTCGAATGGCGTGCGTACGATCATAACGATCGGAACGGATCTTGAGGAAAGTCAGCGGGCAGTTGCCTGTGCTGAAACGCAGGAGCACATTTGGGCGAGTGTTGGTCTGCATCCGCATTTTTTTGACGAAGAATATGGAATATGGGATGTGGAATATAGGGAGAAAACGCTTGTGCACAAAGAAAGCCATATTCAACATGTAACATTCGATATTCTTTCTAAGGGAAAGGAACGTATTCAAGAATATACTGAGCAACTGAGGAAAGTCGCCGAAAGCTCGAGTAAGGTCGTGGCGATTGGAGAATGCGGGCTCGACTATTACCGGCGGCAGCTAACAGCTAACAGTCAACAAGAAACAATCACAGATGAACAAAAAGCGTTCCAGCGAGAAGGGTTTCTAGCACAGATAGGTATCGCGGAAAGCCTCGGCTTGCCGCTGATTATCCATACGCGTCCTTCCGAGGGGAGTATGGATGCGTACGAGGATCTTTTTGATTTGCTAAAAGCTAACAGCTATAAGTTAACGACTATTCTCCATTGCTATATGGGGGATGTGGCAGCAACAGAAAAGTTTCTCAGTCTGCCGAATCTCTGGTTTTCTTTTACGGGCAATATTACCTACAAGGCCAAGGAAGGTTCGGGTCGTGATGAAACGCTGCGGATGATCCCGATTGATCGAATGCTTGTAGAGACGGATTGTCCGTATCTAGCTCCGGTACCATATCGCGGGCAACGCAATGAGCCGGCCTATGTCGCTGAAGTCGTGCGAAAGATCGCAGAGATGCAACAAATGGCGTATACTGAAGTCAATGAGCTGATAGATGCTAGTGTTCGGCGCATTTTCCCTCGGATATTTGAAAATAGGTAACAAAAAATGATATGTTCGGAATGTTTGAACAACCAGCGGTACCCAATGAGTTAAAGAAAAGTGAAGAGCTGCGTGAGCTCAATGCCTGGGTAGGGGAGCCAGCAACAAGTACGCTTGGAGAAAATGTCGATGGCTCAGTGGGTGAGATGAATCAAATGGCTTCGCTTCGGGCTTCGTATGAAGCTGATCGGAACACGCAGGCTGTGCGAGAGCGCGAGGCTACTCTTGGAGAATTAGTGCAGTCTTCAGCTATTGGCACGGAACATATCCATAAGTCTGCGACAGAAGACGAACCGGCAGACTTGGATGTAAAACGAGCCGAACGGGAGATGCAGATGAGTATGCAGGCCTTTTTTGAGGCGAGTCAGGCGAACACAGAAACGGATACAGAGCATCCAGACCTCAAGGCTGCGGCGTAGCTTTGACTTTTAGGGAAGATAAGGTATAATAGGAGGCGTTTTGAAGCCGTAAACGCCCTTTTCTTTTTTTGAAAGTGATTGTATGGAAATTTCCATTGCTGCCGAAAAGCTTTTCATGCTGGGCGCTCTCCCGGTAACCAATGCGCTGCTTATTGGTGCCATAGTGAGTGTGCTGCTTATTCTGCTTACGCAAAAAGTACTCGCTTCGTGGAAAGAAGTGCCGCATGGAGTCCAAAACCTTCTTGAGGCGGCCGTGGACGGCGTTGTGAGTTTGCTTGAGGGTATTATGCAAGATCGAGCGATGGCCCGAAAGTTTTTTCCTTTAATTGCGACGATATTCCTCTTCATCCTCTTTTCCAATTGGGCGGGACTGTTGCCAGGGCTGGGAACAGTCGGTTTGGCTCATGAAAATGCAGCGGGGCATGCGACGATTATCCCTTTTCTGCGGAGCACTTCGGCAGACCTGAATTTCACCCTCGGACTTTCACTCGCGGTGGTACTGATGATTCAGATTACCGGTATCATGGCGCTTGGGATACGGGGGTATGCGGCGAAATTTCTCATTGCTCCGTGGCACAAGCCCTATGGACTTGGTACTATCATGGGGCTGCTCGAGCTGGTATCGGAATTTGCCAAGATTCTTTCGTTCGCGTTTCGGTTATTCGGCAATGTGTTTGCCGGGGAAATTCTTTTGACGGTCATGTTGCATCTGGTTCCCTATTTTGTCCCGTTACCATTCTTAGCCCTGGAAGTCTTTGTGGGATTTATTCAAGCCGCGGTCTTTGCAATGTTGACAGCGGTATTTTTGAAGATGGCGACAGTACCGGCAGAACACTAGCGTCAGTCAACAGCTAACAGTCAACAAATAACTATTAACAATCAGTAAAAAACGATCAACGCAGAGAAATGGCATTTCGTTATATGTTGTTTGTTGACTGTTAATTGAAACGGTTGGACAGATATAGAAAAAGGCTTTACACTAAGTAATTGTTAATCATAATCAATAGTTAAAGAGTATGGAAATGGAAGCGGCAAAAATGTTGGGAGCAGCGCTTGCTATCGGTCTCGGAGCTATCGGGCCGGGTGCGGGCATGGGTATTTTGTTTTCAAAGGTAGTGGAAGCTATCGGGCGTAATCCGGAAGCGCAGCCAAAGATCCAGATGACGATGTTCCTGGGTATTGCGTTTACCGAAGCGATCGCTATTTACGCGCTCGTTATTTCGCTTATGATTCTGTTCAGATAACCATGAACAGAAAGTAGTAACATTCTCATTTGAATCGCCACCGTTTCTTGGTTTTTTGTTGACTGTTAATTGCTTACTGTTGACTGATGTATGGATGCTCTTGCTAACCTCGGTATCGATATCAAGCTTCTGGCAGCGCAGGTGATTAACTTCGCGCTGCTCCTGCTTATTTTGAGGCGCTTTGCCTATCAGCCTATGCTCCAGCTTATGGATGAGCGTTCGGCCAGGATTGAGCAGGGGCTCAAGGATGCCGAGGCGGCGGCGAAAAAGCTCCGATCGGTCGAGGAAGAGGAAAAAACGATATTGGCTGGTGCCCGGCAGCAGGCTAAGGAGCTCTTGGTTGAGACGGATAAGGCGGCCAAAGAGCGCGATGCCGTCAAGCTTTCCGAGACGGAGGCACGCATAAAGAAGCTCCTCTCCGATGCGGAAGCGAAGCTTGCGGACGATCGGACGAGGATGGTCGAGGACGCTAAGCGCGAGCTCTCCGAGACCGTGATGCTCGCAGTGGAGAAACTTCTTAAGGAGAAGGCTGACCGGTAAATGAATCGCGATATATCTAACCACACGTTATGAGAGTATCGATCCGACAATATGCAGGCGCTTTGCTCGATCTCGAGCCAGGACTAGTTCCGGAGCAGACGGCCGGAGCGGCTGAGCGTTTTGTTCTCTGGCTCAAGCGGCGCGGCGAAGCGAAGAGGCTTCCGGCGATCCTCGGAGAGGCGGAGCGCTTGCTTAAGGAGCGTGCCGGTCAGGTCGATGTAGAAATAGGCTTGGCCCGAGTGGTTGGATCGGAGGTACAAGAGCAGCTGAAGAGCCAAGTGGAAGAGGTTTTTCCGGGCAAGAAGCTCGCGGTGACATTCGCCACGGATGAGACATTAATTGGTGGGGCGCGGTTCCGGAGTGAAGAAGTACTGTATGATGTGAGTCTTTCTCGGGCCTTGAAAGAACTCAGAAAATCACTGACACAATAAAAATATAGGGTTGAGGATGTACGCTTGAAGAATACAGACTTGAATCATAAATCCTGATTTCCCTAACACCCTAACTACCTAATCGCTAAACACTGCCCATATGTCCAATCCATTGATCGAAGAATTAAAGAAACATATTGCTGATTTTCATCATGAACCGAAAACGGAAGCGATCGGATCGGTGTTGGAAGTCGGTGATGGTGTGGCCCGTGTTTCTGGTTTGTCTGAGGCGATGGCGTCAGAAATGATCGAGTTTGAGAATGGAGCCTTTGGTGTCGCTCTTAACCTGGAAGAAGGCGAGGCGGGTATCATGCTCCTCGGTGAGACCGGGGATATCAAGGAAGGCATGATCGCCAAATCAACGGGCCGCATCCTCTCGGTGCCGGTATCGAATGGTATCATCGGTCGGGTCCTGAATCCGCTCGGAGAAGCGATTGATGGCAAGGGCAAGCTTGTAGCGGATCAGTACTACCCGGTCGAAAAGATCGCGCCGGGCGTCATCACCCGCCAGTCGGTGAATCAGCCGCTCCAGACCGGTATCAAGGCGATCGATGCTCTGATCCCTGTCGGCCGCGGACAGCGCGAACTCATCATCGGCGATCGTCAGACCGGCAAGACGGCCATTGCGATTGACACGATCATCAATCAGAAAGGACAGGACGTGATCTGTATCTATGTGGCGGTCGGACAGAAAGAGTCCAAGGTGGCACGTATCGTGGCTGAGCTCGAAAAGGCCGGTGCGATGGACTACACGACGGTGGTAGTGGCTGGTGCTTCGGAAGCCGCGGCGCTCTCTTTCATTGCTCCGTACGCGGGCTGCGCGATGGGAGAGTACTTCATGGATCAGGGTAAGGACGTGCTCGTGATCTACGATGATCTTTCGAAACACGCAGTGGCGTACCGTCAGATATCACTTATTCTCCGTCGTCCACCAGGACGCGAAGCCTACCCGGGCGACGTCTTCTACTTGCATTCTCGTCTCTTGGAGCGGAGCGCCAAGCTTTCCCAAGAGTTTGGGGGCGGTTCGATCACGGCTTTGCCGATCATCGAGACGCAGGCTGGCGATGTCTCCGCCTATATCCCGACTAACGTTATCTCGATTACGGATGGTCAGATCTATCTCGAATCCGATTTGTTCTACAAAGGTATTCGCCCAGCCTTGAATGTTGGGCTTTCGGTTTCACGTGTGGGTTCAGCCGCGCAGATCAAGGCTATGAAGCAGGTGGCTGGTACACTCCGTCTCGACCTCGCTCAGTTCCGTGAACTTGAAGCTTTTGCACAGTTCGGTTCCGATCTCGATGAGAAGACCCGTACGCAGATCGAGCGTGGTCGTCGTGCGGTGGAAATCCTGAAACAGCCACAGTACACACCGCTCCCGGTCGAGAAGGAAGTCGCCATCCTCTACACGCTGACCCGCGGACACCTCGATGATATCCGGGTTGAGGACCTCGGGCGTTTCGAAAGCGAGTACTTCGCTTATCTTGAGACAACCGGAAAAGAAGCGCTTGAAGCCATTGTGAAAGAGAAGGCTCTGACGCCAGAAGTGGAAGAACTGCTGAAAAAGCATATCGCTCAGTTCAAAGTAGGCTTTGTGATTTAGTAGGTTTTGAGAAATTGAAGACAAAGAATATCGAATATGGAATGTAGAATGTAGATAGCAATGCATTTCTCCATATTCCATATTCGAAATTCTCTATTCTAATTTATGGCTAGTGCACGAGACATCCGCAGACGCATCAAGGGCGTGAAAGCCACCGGGAAAATCACCCGGGCTATGGAGATGATTTCGGCTGTCAAAATGCGCAAGGCCGTCTCGGCAGTGCTCGCGATCCGGCCGTATGCCGAGAGCGTGATCCAGGTGTTGCACCAGCTGGCCGTTGTCGGGGAAGATCACCCGCTGCTCGCGGTGCGCAAGGTGAAGCGGGAGCTCTATGTCGTCATCACATCGAATCGTGGCCTGTGTGGCGCGTTCAATTCCCAGATTATCAAACGAGTGCGGCAAATCCTCCGTGAAGACACTGATCGTGAAGCTTCCTTTATTACTATTGGCAAGAAGGGGGATGCGGCGGTGCGCCGGCTTGGGGGTGAGATCGTGGCGTCGTTCCCGGACGTGCTCGGGACACCGAAGGCTGAGCTCATGCGTCCGATCGCGAAAATATTGATCGAGGCTTTTGAATCAAAGAAGGTCGACCGTGTCGTCATGGTCTATACGGATTTCAAATCCATGCTGTCGCAGGAAGTGAAGGTGCGAGCGCTCTTGCCGGTGGTGGAGAAGGATGTGCAGAAGGCATTGAATGAGATCGAGCACGGAGCGATCAAAGAGCGGGTGCTGAATGCCGAGTATGTGATCGAACCGTCACCCAAGAAAGTGCTCTGGAAGATGATCCCTCGCTTGCTTGAGATGGAGCTCTACCACGCCGTGCTTGAGAGCAATGCCTCGCAGGAATCGGCCCGGATGATGGCGATGCGCAGCGCGACGGATGCCGGCAAAGAAATGGCGGCTGACCTGACGCTCGCGTACAATCAGATCCGCCAGGGTAAGATCACCCAAGAAATCGCCGAGCTCTCTGCAGGCATGGCAGCGGTTTCGCGCTGATGAAGAATATGGAATGTAGAATGTGGAATAGAGGGAAATCTCGATTCTAGATTCTAAATTCGATTCAAGAATTTAGGATGTCATTCCGATCCGCCAGCTGGCGGACGAGGAATCTAAGGAAATTAGATTGCTCGAGAGGTTCAGAATCACCAGGAACGTTCTTTGTCACAAAAGTTGCGATATGCTGAAGGGAGGAGAAAAAAATCTAGTAGCGGTTCCGAGCGAACGCATCGAAAAGCGGATTTTTTGGTTACGCGGTGAGAAAGTGATGCTCGATTCCGATCTGGCAGAGCTGTATGAGGTGGAGACAAAGATCCTAAAACGCGCAGTCCGGCGTAATATCGAACGCTTTCCTGATGATTTCATGTTCGAGTTGACCGAAAAAGAATGGGAAGTTTTGAAGTACCAATTTGGCACCTCAAAGAGAGGGGGTGTACGGTATCTACCATTTGTTTTTACGGAACCGGGAGTCGCGATGCTCTCCAGCGTATTGAAAAGTAAAAAAGCCATTGCAGTCAATATCCAGATCGTGCGGACGTTTATCCAGTTGCGGAAAATGCTCTCGACGCATGAATCGCTCAGGAAGAAGATAGAAGCGATGGAGCGGAAATATGACAAGCAGTTCAAAGCGGTGTTCGATGTGCTGCGGCAGCTCTTGAAAGAAGAGGCGGAACCGAAGAGGAAGATAGGATTTGTAGCGAAAGGAAAATGATTTACGATTTTTGATTTAAGAATAAGAAACTCTAAACCACAATTCGTTTTTTATCCGCCAAACGATGGATGAAGGACGAACAGTAGTTTAGAAAATTGTCGTAAAATAATTCAAGGCAGTTGCGTATTGCGCAGACTGCCTTGAAATCTACCGATTGGCTTTGCGCCAGATGATGGTGCAGACGAAGATGAAGCCCAGAACGACCAGGGTAACTAAGTCTTCGATTATCGGGAGGTAGCGTGGCCAGATGCTCAGGTTGCGCATGATGCCAACAACCATGAACATGAAAAGAAGGAGTAAGTAGAACGGGTAAATGAGTCGGGTCACGACACTCTCCTTGGTAGATGTCGAGTTTATTCTCGAACGATAAATTTTAGCATAAAAAATATAAAAAGTCAATAGGAGGTGCATTGTTATATGGTCACATTGATTCATGGCTTAATAAAAGCAAAAGAGTCATAAAGCAATATAGTCATGAAACAACGAAACAATGAAGCTAATGAGTAGGACTATAATAATCACGTAAATCATTTTTCATTATCAAGACTATGGAAAACGGTAAATTGATCCAGATCATCGGGCCGGTAGTGGATGTAGAGTTTGCCGACGGTGCGGCGCTGCCGAAGATCTATGATGCGGTCGAAGTAACGCTCGCGGAGGGTAAACTCGTTGCTGAGGTGCACCAGCACTTGGGTGGCAATCGCGTGCGTGCGGTGGCTATGGGACCGACTGATGGTCTGCGGCGCGGCATGGAAGTCGTGGCGACGGGCGCTCCGATTTCGGTGCCGGTCGGCGAAGTGACGCTCGGTCGCATGTTCGGCGTCCTCGGTCAGGCGATCGATGGCAAGCCGGAAGTTGAGACGAAAGTGCGTCGCTCCATCCATCGCGCTGCTCCGAAATTCGAGGAGCAATCGACGAAGGCAGAGGTCTTCGAGACGGGTATCAAGTCGATCGACCTCATCTGTCCGTTCATGAAGGGCGGCAAGGTCGGTCTCTTCGGTGGTGCGGGGGTCGGCAAGACCGTCGTCATCCAGGAGCTCATTCGGAACATCGCTCAGGAGCATGGTGGGTACTCGGTCTTCGCTGGTGTCGGTGAGCGGACCCGTGAAGGCAATGACCTCTATCACGAAATGAAAGAATCCGGTGTACTCGACAAGACCGCACTCGTGTTCGGCCAGATGAACGAGCCGCCAGGAGCTCGTCAGCGCGTCGCTCTCTCGGCCCTCACGATGGCGGAAGAGTTCCGTGATGCGGAGGGGAAGGATGTGCTTCTCTTCGTAGATAATATTTTCCGTTTCACCCAGGCAGGATCAGAAGTATCCGCGCTGCTCGGACGTATCCCGAGCGCGGTGGGTTATCAGCCGACGCTCGCGGAAGAGATGGGTCTCCTCCAGGAGCGCATCACTTCGACGAAGAAGGGTTCGATCACTTCGGTGCAGGCGGTGTATGTGCCGGCGGATGACTTGACCGACCCAGCGCCAGCGACGACGTTCGGCCACCTTGATTCGACGGTCGTGCTCTCGCGTGCCCTCTCCGAGCTCGGTATCTACCCGGCCGTCGATCCGCTCGACTCGAGCTCGACCATCCTCGATCCGCAGATCATCGGCGAGCGGCACTATGCGGTGGCTCGCAACGTGCAGAAGGTGCTCCAGCGGTACAAGGACCTCCAGGACATCATCGCGATTCTCGGTATGGAAGAGCTGACCGAGGAAGATAAGTTGACTGTCTCGCGCGCTCGCAAGGTCCAGAAATACCTCTCACAGCCGTTTTTCGTGGCAGAACAGTTCACTGGTACACCGGGCAAGTACGTGAAGATCGAAGAGACGATCAGTGGATTCGAGAAAATCCTTTCGGGTGAGCTCGATGATATCGCCGAGCAGGCTTTCTACATGAAGGGCTCGATCAGTGAAGTCGAAGCGGAGAGGAACAAATAACGAAGAGGTATATGTCAATTCGGTTCAAAATCGTTACTCCAGAAAAAACAGTCGTGGAGGAAGAGGTTTACCAAGTCACACTGCCGATTGATGGCGGCGAGATCACCGTGCTGCCAAATCATATCCCGTATATCGGATCGCTCCAGGCGGGCGAAATCCTCCTGCGCCATGAGATGAACGGTGAAGAGACGAGTCTGGCGACTTCAGGCGGCTTCGTCGAATTCCATGACAATACGCTGGTGGTCCTGGCTGATACGGCTGAGCGGGCAGAAGAGATCGATCTCGCTCGGGCTGAAGAAGCACAGGAGCGGGCCAAGGCGATCATGGCGGAACGGGTCCGCGTGGATGATGAGGAATACGCTCGCGTGGCAGCGGCGCTCGAGAAAGAAATGGCGCGCGTCCGCGTCGCTCGCAAGCATCACAGCCGCAGTCATCGAATGGAAAGCCTCTAGGCGATTTTTCGTACCGGTGAGTTTTCTTTTTAGTGGATCAGGAGACTGATGTTTTTCATGGTGAGTACCAGGAGGTCTTGACTTTTTGTGTATTTAGGTGTAAAATATGCAGTTCATTAAAAATCTGTATTTTGCCATAGCCTGGAGGGATTTTTTGTCTAAGAGACTTTTTCCAGTGAACTCTAATGATCCTTTCGGGCTATGGCAAACTCGAAGACTCGAGAGCCCGCTAGCGCATTCTGAAAGGAACAGACCATGAACACTCATGGAACGGACCGCATCGCGCCCAGCATCAAGCAATTGAGGGAATTTCTCGGTTTCGTGGTGGCAATCATCACGGAAATCGCGACAGAGTTCTTCTTCTGTCTCTCTCCCGACGAAGCCAAGGCCCTGCTTCAGAACAAGGCCGCGCTCGGGAAGAAGATCAAGGCCGCTCTCACACCGGTGTTCGCCATGGATGCTGATCCGTACGCCGAGCAGCGGACGTATTGGAAGACGTTCTATCAGAAACATCCCGGCCTCGTAGTCGACTTCAGTCTGATACCGATTCCCGAGAAGCCGTCTGACGGCGAGTGGCGCCTCATCTTCATCCAAAAGGGGCTAACGATGAATCAGATAGCGGAAGCTCTCCGGAAGCTGCTTATCGCCCATGACCCTGCGTGGAAGCTATGGCAGTACGCGGACGATCTGGACAAGGTGGTGACTCACAATATCCGGACATCGGCACAGTCCTATGCCATTTGGGTGCGTGTCGACCAGGAATCCGATGAAGAGTTCCGCGGTCAGTCGACCCGTCAGGCTGACTCGGACATGCTAATCGGCGTTACGCTTCTGGAGCACCTCGTCCACCGGATGGTGTATCTCGTCGAGACGAGGCAGCATCTGGATCACGAGGGCTTTACGTTGTGTTCCGGTTCTCGCAGTTCGGATGGCCTTGTGCCTGATGCGAGCTGGTTTCCGGACGGCCGCGAGGTGGTCGTGAGCTGGCACGCTCTCGGCTATTCGTGCCAGTCTGGCGGTGTCCGCCGAGCAGTGGCTGCTTAACCTCGGCACTCGAGTCTCGTACCCTTCCCGCATGTGTGCGTGCACACATGCGGGCTTTCTTTTTCTTCTTTAAAATCTGAGGAAATATTGTATACTGATACTGTGGCTGTGAAGCTAGTCTTGCATAAGCGAGATGATAGTTTGCCAAAGATTGAAACTGCCTGCGAGTATTTGCGCATAGATCTTTCACGGTAGGTGATGATGCGACACAGTGCTCGTGACCACGAGAAACGCAGATGCCTTGGTAACAGGGGTTCGGTGCAATGGATGAATGCTCGCAGCAAAGAAGACGGTTCTCGCAATTCGGATGGCAATGTGCCTGATGCGAACTGGAATCCGGACAACCGCAAGGTGAACGTGAACTGGAACGATCTCGGCAATTCGAACCAGTCTGGCGGTGTCCGCCGAGAAGTTTCAGCACAAGAATCCCGCTAACGTGCGGGGTTTTGTGTGAGATAGCGAATCCATCCGTTGGTCATCTTGGATGTTTCAATAAGGAGAGTGGTGAGCTCTATATATGCTTTTTCGGGGATGATGCTGGATTCATGTTCTGTCCGAACAAGATGTTTCAAAACCTCGAGAGATACGCGGATGGATTCCAATAGCTCTCGTTTCTGATGTTTCGGCATGAGAGAAGTCCGGATGATATCGCCCATCGTTTCGAGTGCGATACGCTCGATATGCGCATGGATGCCGAGCTTATCCCGTTTGGAAATCGTATTGCCGATCCGATAGATACTCGCGTATACTTGCCTGATGCTATGAACAATCGAGAGATCATCGTTTCCTCCGGGGGGGGGTAATAGTGGAAGAGATTTTTTTCATGATATTGCCAGTGTAACAAATCTTCTCTCCGCATGGAAAGAGTTCAAAAGGGGCAAGCGGAAGAAGGCTGATGTGGCCCGTTTCGAGTTCCGGTTGGAAGACAATATCTGGCAGCTGCATCAGGAGCTTATTTCCAAAACGTACAGGCACGATCTGTACGAGGATTTCTATGTTTGCGACCCGAAGCGGCGCCATATCCATAAGGCGAGCGTGAGGGATCGTGTCCTGCATCAGGCGATTTTTCGCGTATTGTATCCCGTCTTCGACCAGGGCTTCATTTTTGATTCGTGCTCGTCGCGTATTTCCAAAGGGACTCATTTTGGCGTAGAGCGGCTTCTGTCGGCTTGTCGAAAGACGAGTAACAATTGGCGGGCGCCAGCGTATGCCCTCAAGGGTGATGTACGGAAGTTTTTTGATTCTATAGATCATAGAATTTTGCGCGCACTTATCGCACGAAAAGTCCATGATACCGATACGCTGTGGCTGATTGATATCGTTTTTGCGAGTTTTGAAAAAGAGAAAGGAAAGGGCTTACCGCTAGGCAATGTGACGAGCCAGCTGTTCGCCAATATCTATCTCAATGAGTTGGATCAGTTCACGAAGCATCAGTTGAAAGCAAGGCATTACTTCCGCTATTGTGACGATTTTGTCATCGTGCATCCGGATAAGGGTTTTCTTGAGGATGTCATGAAAAGAATCGGTAATTTCCTCTTTGAGGTGTTGCTGCTTGATCTTCATCCAAATAAGGTGGAGATCCGCAAGATCAGTCAGGGGATCGATTTTCTCGGTCACATCATTTTTCCTCATAGGACGATCCTCCGTGTTGCCACGAAGAGGAGGCTGTTGCGCAAGCTAGACGATGCGAAGAGCAAATTTCTGTCAGAGAAAATAACGGAAGAGACGTTCGGAAGTATCATAAGTTCTTATTTCGGCATCCTTGTACGTTCGCGGAATCGGAAATTGAAAATATGGGTATGGAAATTAAAGGAATTGATAATAGGGGTAAGATAAAATTTTTTTCAAAACGATACATGAGCTCTATAATGATGAGTTAATTGTCTGTAGTACTTAAAGTCACTTGATTTTTCTCGGGGGGTATGGTATGCTCTTGGGACAACTGAGAAAGTCCGACGTGATTTCCGCCTCTGGTTCGCTTGAACAAAGGATTAGGAATCGCAATGCTCCGCGCACGAGACTTTCTTTGTTGGCGGAGTTTTTTTGTTTTCTCAAGAGTTTGTTGGAACTTTTCAGCGTTTTTTTACGGGGATATGCCTCGATATTTTTTCCTTGCGTGGCGTCGGAACGCGGTATCAGAAAAAAATCTCTTTTGTCGCTCAGGAGCCGAGGTCTTTTACAGAAATGGTGTTGCCCCTTGTATTTTTATATATTTGTGATATTATATTCAGTTGCAAAAATATGCAGCGATAGCTCGTTACCAAGAGGAGAAAGATCATGAATCAGATCAAAGGCCGTGATTTTTTCAAAAATCATCATTCTTCTTTAAAGAAAGCTGTTTCCGGATTGAGCACCGAAGTCCTATTTGTGCTTACTACTTCGCTTGTTTCTTCGGCGCAGCTGATAGAAGCAGAGCTCAGGCGACGCATCAGCAACGATATGATTGTTGAGCTTGAGTCTCTCAAGTCGCTTACATTGGAATTTTTTCTGAGCGGAGGATATAAAGACTCAGACAATGCTTTTCGCCGTTTCATATGGAAAAGTTTTCTGAGTGAATTTCTTTCAGGGAGTGAACTTGCAGAGGTTGTTATTGCGGCATCTCGATCAAGCGACTACAGGGTCGAAGAAGTTTGCGAGGAAGCCTTTGAACGGCTTCTGCAGCATGATGATATAGAAGATGCGCTCGTCAAGGTCACCGAACAGTCCAGGCGTCTCCGGAAGAAAGCCTTTGACGAACTTCTTAAGAGAGAGCCTGGTAAGGAGCACTTGCTTCGTTGTCTCAAATTAGAAGATCTGAGGGTGAAATCGTTCGATCTTCTGGTTAGGCTGCAATTGCTCGACAAGACTGATCTCGAAAGGCTTCAAGGAACATCCGGTCTCGCTGTTCGGGTACGGAGACTTCTCAAGGAGTTTGGATGATCCCACTCATTCTTGCGGTGATTGGTAATGAATCATATCCAATGTACTGCCAGGGCAAACACATGTTTGCCCTTTTATTTTCCTGTGAAACCTTCATCTTCTCTGTGTTACTTTCGTCCCCTTGATTTTTTTGAAGAACTGAGATACAATCGCAAGACAACTGAGAAAGTCCGACGCGGTTCCCGCCTCTCGTTCGCTTGAACAAAGGATTAGGAATCGCACCGCTCCGCGCACGAGACTTTCTTTGTTGGCGGAGTTTTTTTGTTTTCTCAAGAGTTTGTTGGAACTTTTCAGCGTTTTTTTACGGGGATATGCCTCGATATTTTTTCCTTGCGTGGCGTCGGAACGCGGCATCAGAAAAAACACCGAGGCATATCCCGTCTCAATATGGAAGGTTGTATATAAACTTTTTGAAGTAATTATTTAGTGAAAGAAGAATATGGCTCTGGAATACGAGTTGTTCTATCTGGTGGGGGAGAAGAAGGATGCTGAGTTACCTCGCATCAAGGAAGAGATCGAAGCATTGGTGACGGGTGTCGGTGGAACATTTCTCCCGGCGATGACGGAAGAGAAGCGCAAGATGGCGTATGAGATCAAGGATGAAGTCCGCGGTACGTATATCGCGCGCCGGTTCACGCTGCCGGATAAGGATGAGATCGAGCGGGCTGCCGATGAGATCCATCCGATCGTCAAGATCGAACGGGCCCTAACACTCTCGAAGGATGTGTTGCGTTCTATTGTACTGCGAGCGGATGAATTGCCGGAACTCAAACCGATTGAGCGTGAAGAACGGCCGATGACGGATAAGAAACTGGGTCGGGGAGAACGTCAGCGTACAGCTCGGGTTATGAAGGATGCGCCAGCGGTTCAGGCGAAGCCGGCTCCAGCCGCCAAGGAGGTTTCTGAAAAAGAAATTGATCAGCAGCTTGAGTCATTGGGTATATAATGGAGACAAGATCTTTTTGAAGATCATGAATCCGTAAGTAAAAATGTATGAACGTCAACAAAGTGATGCTCGTTGGTCGATTGACACGTGACCCGGATATGCGGACAACTCCTACCGGACAGTCGGTGGCGACGATCGGGATGGCGACAAATAATTATTGGACCGACAAGACTGGGCAGAAGCAGGAGAAGACCGAATTTCATACCGTGGTCTTGTGGGGGAAGCTTGCGGAAATCGCTGGTCAGTATCTGACCAAAGGACAAGAATGTTTTGTCGAAGGGCGGTTGCAGAGCCGTGAGTACACCGATAAGCAGGGCCAGGCGCGCAAAGTGACGGAAATTGTGGGGGAAAATATGCAGCTCGGAGCGCGTGCTCAGGGGGGTGGGCAAGGGAGCGGATACCAGGCGGCAGGTGCGCCACGTACAGCTGCTCGGCCAGCTGCTGCTCCGGCCGCGGCACCGATGGAGGAAGAGATTCCAACTATCAATCTCGATGACGAGAAAGAAATCCGGATCGAAGATGTTCCGTTCTAAGCTCTTTGTCTGATACGACGCGACATGATGCGTCTCGGGAGGGCGCTTCATTCAGGCTACGAAAGCGAATTTTTTCCTCGCTATCGCCTCGGAAGTCTCGGGCAGCAGAAAAAATCCCTTTCGCAGCCTGAGAAGCGGACAGAGAATGATTATTTTTTTGAAGATAAGTAACTCGTACTGATTGTAAGTCACTATGGCACTCGAAACTAAGCAGTTGAAGAAACTGGCACACATTGATTATAAGGACGCGTATTTTCTGCGTAAATTTCTGAACTCTCAGGGAAAAATGTATCCTCCAAAGCGGCACGGATTGTCCGCTAAACAGCAGCGTTGTTTGGCTCAGGCAGTGAAGCGGGCTCGCTTTATGGCGCTTGTTCCGTACGTTGTCAAATAAACGAGAGAGACTATGTTAGGGTTGACTGAAATCAAAAATGGAAAGCGCATTCTCTTGAATGCAGAGCCGTATATTGTGCTCGAATACCAACATTCTAAGACAGGCCGGGCCGGGGCAGTGTTGCGGACAAAGCTCAAAAATCTCTTAACGGGAGCGACAATCGACTACACCTTCCAAGGAGCAGATAAGGTAGACGAAGCAGAAATTGGTAAAGCCAAAGCGCAATACCTCTATCGTGAAGGTGATGATTTCGCCTTCATGGACATGGAAAGTTACGACCAGTTTTCTTTACCGGCTACGGTGGTGGGTGATCTGGCGCAATACCTGGTCGAGGGGACTGAGGTGACGATGCTGACTTGGAATGGCGCTCCGATCAATGCTGAGCTGCCAGTAAAGGTGACACTGACGGTGACCGACGCTCCTCCGGGTATTCGTGGTGATTCTGTTTCAGCTGGGGATAAGGTAGTGACCATGGAGACGGGTCTTCAGGTCACGACCCCGCTGTTTATCAAAGAAGGGGATAAGCTGATCATCAATACCGAGAAGGGTACCTATGTGTCCCGGGCCTAATATTGATAACAACTTTGAGAGAGGAGAGGGTCGCTTTTTTTCGGTGACCGTTGGATGCTTTAGCACCACAGGGAGACGAGGAAATGTGATCCTCTCCTCTTAACAGAAAACCCGTCCTAATGGGCGGTTTTTTTGCTTTATTTTTAAGAAAAATAACCACATTCTTAGCGTTGCTTTTTTCAAGAAAAAAGGCTAAAATAGATAAGGAAAGGCTTTAAAAAAAGAAGATATGTCGTTCCCTGCATTCGCCTGGAGCGTTCGTTTTTTTTCGCTCATAGCCCTGACCCTCTTTGTAGGGTTAATACTCGGCATTGATCCAAATAGGACTTCGTGGGCAATCCCGGTCTTTTTTGGAACGTTGTTTTGCGCTGTGCTCGGCGTGGTGGGGGTAGGGCTCATAGGGATATATAAGCGGTACCTAGGTGAAGGTGGCGCGCTTATTTGGAGACGACGCCTTTTTGAACAAGCATGGCTGATCAGTGCGGCCGTGACGAGTCTCGTGTTCCTTCAGTACTATCGGGCGCTTGCGTGGTGGACTGCAGGATTAGTAATAGCCCTTCTTTTGTTAATTGAACTTACGCTCCGTCAACGGAAGACTCTTTTGTAACTGGATTTTTATTGAAGAAATATGGCAGAGAAGAATACGGGTTCCAACTATGGCGCCAAATCGATTCAGGTCTTGGAAGGTTTGGATCCAGTGCGGAAGCGCCCAGGTATGTACATTGGAGGCACTTCACTCGAAGGGTTGCACCATCTTATTTGGGAAGTGGTGAACAACTCGATCGACGAAGCCATGGCGGGGTATTGCACCGAGATTACGGTACGCCTCTTGCCGGATCATTGGGTGGAAATTTCTGATAATGGTCGGGGTATCCCGGTGGATATTCATCCGCAGACTAAGAAATCGGCACTGGAGACCGTGCTCACGGTGCTGCATGCGGGTGGCAAATTCGATGGTGATGGGTACAAGATTTCCGGCGGTTTGCATGGTGTGGGTGTCTCGGTGGTGAACGCGCTGTCGGTGGTCACGCGGGTCACGGTCGAGCGCCAGGGCAAGGTATGGCAGCAGGAGTATGATCGTGGCAAGCCTCGCTACAACGTGAAGGCGATGGGTAAGTCAGAACGGACCGGAACGACTGTGGCTTTTCAGGCTGACCCGGAAATTTTTCCGGAGATCAGTTATAGCTGGACGAAGATTCTTGATTACCTGCGTTACCAGTCATTCCTTACTAAGGGAGTGCGCGTGAATGCTGAAGATTGGCGGGATACCTCTGGACCAGAGGAAGCGTATAAGGCACGATGCCATACGTTCTATTTTGATTCGGGTATTGTCTCGTTCGTGAAGTTTCTTAATCGGAACAAGGTAGTGAAGAACGCGACGCCGTTTTATGTTGAGAAAACGCTGGATGATATCAATGTCGAGGCGTCGCTCCAGTTCACGGATGGCTTCAAAGAACACCTCTTTGCATTTGCCAATAACATCGTGAACCCAGGCGGAGGAACGCATGTCACTGGATTCAAGATGGCGTTGACGCGCGTACTCAATGACTATGCCAAGAAGAATAATCTCATTAAAGAGAAAGAAGGAGCGTTTACCGCGGATGATTTGAAGGAGGGTTTGACGGCGGTTGTTTCTGTAAAGCTCCGCAACCCACAGTTCGAAGGCCAGACCAAGGATAAGCTCAATAACAGTGAAGTACGCGGAGCCGTTCAGCAAGTGGTGACTGAAGGTTTGAATGATTTTCTAGAAACGCACCCAGCTGATGCCAAGCTCATGATTGAGAAGTGTCTTTTGACGGTGCGGGCCCGTATTGCGGCGCGTGCTGCGAAGGATGCCGTGATTCGCAAGGGAGCTCTTGAGGGGATGACATTGCCGGGCAAGCTCGCTGACTGTACCACGCGTGATGCGGCTCGCTCAGAAGTCTATATCGTTGAGGGAGACTCTGCAGGTGGATCGGCGAAGCAGGGGCGCAATCGTGAGTTCCAGGCAATCCTGCCACTGCGCGGTAAGCTCGTGAACGTTGAAAAGACATCGCTCGATAAGGTCGTAAAGTCGGATACGCTGAAGCCGATCATTATTGCTTTGGGTACCGGTATTGGTGAAACCTTTGATATCTCCCGTCTGCGTTACGGAAAAATCATTATCATGGCTGATGCCGATGTGGATGGATCACACATTCGTACGCTGTTGCTCACGTTCTTTTATCGCTACTACGAAGAGCTGGTGCGTGGAGGGCATATTTATATTGCTCAGCCGCCGCTCTATCGTCTCCAAAAAGGCAAGACAATCCGTTATGTCTATTCGGATGATGAGAAGGGTCGTGTTATGGATGAAATGCAACAGATAGCGCTCGAGAAAGCAGCAGCTAAAAAATCAGCTGCGAAAGGGAAATCAAAGGCAGTTGAAGCCGAAGTCGGGGAAGAGGGGGCGGTGCTTGAAGAAACGGCCCAGTCAGAAGGCGGAGAAACAACGGCCTCAGGTATCTCGATACAGCGGTACAAGGGTCTGGGAGAAATGAACCCGGAACAGCTTTGGGATACCACTATGGATCCAGATAATCGCGTTATGCTGCAGGTAACGATCGAGGATGCCGAGGAGGCTGACCGTTTGTTCGATGTGCTTATGGGCAATGAAGTCGAACCGCGCCGAAAATTTATCCAGACCCACGCGAAGGCGGTAAAGAATCTGGATATCTAAAGAATCCGGTAGCACTCTCTTCTTCAGGGGCATCCGGCGATTTTTCGGCGCCATGCGCTTTCATCCGTCCCGTTTCCGACACGAGCGCGGCTCGGAAATTTCCGTGACGTGAGCGGAGCGTAGCAGGACAGGAGATTTCCTCAGCGTGATGTCGTGAAACGATCGGAGGGAAGTGCGGCGTGAAAAACGCTGGATGCCCCTGAATATATCCCGAGGATTTTTTTGTATCTGGCTGTTTTTCTTGACTGAAAAAGGAAAAAATGATAGCGTTCAGGTACTCTTTTCCGCTCTTTGAGCCGTTTTTTGAATAAGCTATGCCGCTTCCATTAGAACAATTGGAGCCGCTCATGCAGTGTCCGGTGTGCAATAAAAAGTACCACGGATTGCGTATGTTGCCTGTGGCAGAGGAAGATCGACGGACCACATTGCATCTAACATGTGAGCACTGCGGCGGGAAGACTCTGGTTTCGGTGTCTCTGACGCAGTTCGGAATCATGAGTTTCGGAGCGCTAACAGATTTGGATCAATCGGAAGCGAAACGTTGGCTCGGGGCTGAACCAGTCTCGGCTGACCAGGTTATTGCGGCACACCGGTTTTTTAAGCAGCATCGTGGAGGAGTGGAAGAACTGATCGGATAGATTTATTTTTTGTAATAATCGTTTGAAAAGAACTGTATGTCAGAAACACTAAAACTGAACGTGACTGAACGTGAAGCGGCGGGTAAGGATTTGAATCGTTCTCGCAAAGCGGGTTTGGTTCCAGCGGTGCTCTATGGGCACGGTGTGACACCTCGGATGTTCTGGGTCAATGGTATTGAATTTGGCAAAGTATTTCGTGCAGCCGGTGAGAGCACGATTTTCTCGCTGTCAGCTGGTAAGGGGGCTGCGCTTAACGTGCTCGTGCACGATGTGCAGGTTGATCCGTTATCGAGCCGTATTGCGCACGTTGATTTCTACCAGGTGCGTATGGACGAGGAACTCGAAACCAATGTGCCGCTCGAACTGGTCAACGAAGCTCCAGCGGTGCGCGAGCAGGGAGGTATTCTGGTAAAGACACTGGAAGAAGTCTTAGTCAAATGCCTACCGAAGGATCTCCCACACTCGATCACGGTGGATCTTTCTCGCCTGGCTACCTTTGATGATCAGATCAAGGTGAGCGATTTGAAGCCAGGTAAGGGTGTAGAAATTCTGACCGAAGCCGATACGGTGCTGGCGTTGGTTGAAGCTCCGCGTACCGCGGCTGATATCGAAGCTCTCGATACGAAAGTTGAGATGGATGTGACTAAAGTCGAGGGAGTCGTAAAAGAAACTCCTGCTGCTGAGGGGGAGAAAAAGTAGTTTTTCTTGTTTTTTCTACGCTCGTTGCCGCCCTTTCCGGGCGGCTTTTTTTGGTTTTTGTTCGTGTTGACAGTCGCGACATTTGGGTGTTCAATGCTTGGAAATGGGGATCATGCCCACCTCGGTGTTGCAAAGATTTGTAATACCTGTGGTAAGGCGGGATCCTCTTTCCTTATCCGGACGGGCGACCGGACGATGCGCGGGCGACCGTGCAGACCACTCTCTCAGGAGATCTTTAACATGACCAAGTACCACACACCGACGCTGGAAGCTGTGCGACACGGCTATCCGTTCTTGCTCCACTATGTCTTCGATTGGCGCGATACCGACAAGTTGCTTTTGGGATCGGTGCAGTCGCTGATCAATGAATATCTCGCCCGTCATATCCGGCGTATTGCTGCCAAGAAGGGATCCTCGTCTGAAGCGGCACTCGAACTCCTTACCAGGGAGATCCGTGCCGGGCATATCAGTACGGGTGTGTATGGTGATATCGCTGCCTCTATCTTGAAATCGCTGTCAGAACGGTATATTACGATCAAGAGCGACTTCGACGGCATGGCGGCCTTGAGGCTGAAGCGGTTTGGCGAGTGTCTCGGTATCGAGCCTGTCGATGGTTCTGGCCATCGGCATGAGCTCGGCACCGAACTCTTCGAGGGCATGGTACCGTCGCGTGCTGACGGTGGATTCGATTATCTCGGCCAGTTCATCCATGCCTGGATCATTACGATGCCGCGTTGGCAAGCGTATGGCGTCACTAAGATAGATGTTGCGGCCGAGCTTGCCTCGGCAGCGCGCTATGTGCCGGATGTGGAGTGGCATACGGATGCCGCCGCGATCGCTGGCAAGCTCTTCGAATATTACCTCCAGAACAATCGCATGTGCAGCATCGATGTCAACGGGGTGGAAGTCGGCTCGTATCATGGCATTCCCATCCGCATGCAGGTTCTCTTCGGCGACAAGGAGCGCGATCAGATTTGGCGCAAGGGATCCGTGACATTCTCTGGCACGGAACTTTTGTTCGATAATCAATCGAGCGGAGACTTGTATATCCGTTACGCTATCCGCACCGTCGATGGAAGTAGTTTCTTTGAAGATGCGGCGACTGGTATCGATTATGAGCAGGAACAGAAATGCCTGTATCGCTTATCGAAGATCCTTCTGGATGCTTTTTCAGCCAGGAATTTGGCGGAAACAATTGTCAAGAATCCGCACTTGGTTGCATGGAAGCTGAAGGAACCGCAAGTCCAAGCAGCGACGGCGTAACCCGCTGGGCATTGTCCTATAGTCGGTCTCATGGAAGCATGGGACCGACTTTTCTTTTTTATTGTATTGACAGAAAATAAAAAAAACGCTACTATACAGCTTCGTAAAATATACAAGAGAAGCGGGCTCAGATTTCTGCCCTTAGGGTCCAAGAGAGGAACCCTCCTACCTCTCGAGGCTTAATCGGAGGGGAATCCGGTTTTTCCGGGCTACCCTTCGCCTTCAGGGTGGAAATCTGAGCGGCACTTCAACGGCTATCCGCCCCCAATGAATGTTGGGGGCGGATACTTTTTTTATCAAAACTTGTTTTTTTGGCTATGCCTTATGTTGAATGAGATCCGGGAGAGAAGGAAAAAGCTCTTGGAGGACGGAGAGTTCTGCATCTGAAAACGGAGAGAGGACATAGGCATGGAGCGGAGAGCAAGTCCCGGCTATTGCCTGGGGACGACCGATGCCGAGGCGGATACGAAAAAAGTCCTGGGTACCGATCTCGTCGATGATATTTTGGACACCATTATGTCCAGCTGCGCGGGAGGAAGGAGTGGTTTTCAGGGTACCAGGAGCAATATCAAGATCATCATGCAAGACCACGATATCTTTTGGGGTGAGTTTATAAAAATCAAGTAAGCTTCGGACAGTACTACCAGAACGATTCATAAAGGTATCTGGTTTTACGAGGAGGCACTTCTCTTTACCGAGAGTACCGATAGCGAGCTCAGCATTGAAGCGGGTCTCCCGATGGAATTTTTCGAAATCAAAATGTTCACGTAAAAAATCAACCGCCAGAAAGCCGGCATTGTGCCGTGTAGTCTCATACTGCTTACCTGGATTGCCGAGGCCAATAATTATTTGCATACACTTAGTGTTTCCTGTGTTTTCGCGCGGGTTTCTCTGGAGGAAGAACGGTGGTATCTATTTCTTCGGGAGTCGCGCCTGTTTCTCCGATGAAAGCGTTGTCTCCGAGATCCTCTCCGAGAGTCAGGAGAAAGTCGGTTTGATTACTAGAGACTTGAGGGGAAAGATTTGACAAGGACTCAAGATCAAAGCGGGAAAGGAGTGCGTTGTGGCTGTAGGGCTTCTTCCCTCCGGTGGCATCTTGTATGGTACTGCGTTCCGGAGCATTTTGGAAGGCGTGAGTGTCGAGTGTTATTGTAGAGAAATGAAGCTCGGTTTTGAGAAAATTTTGGAGTGTCTGAGCAAGTGATGCTTGAGTCGGTGCAGACAGAATACGTATCGACGGAACCTCACTTTCAATATGAGCTTGTTCTTGTTTGAGACCATCAAACTCGAAAAGGTGTTGAGCGAGGTGTGTGATTTCTTTCCAGTTGCCAGTACGAGGAACCAGGATAAAGGCATTCCCACTCGGTGTCGGGATATGTGAAACGCGAAGGAGGCTTTCTGGTTGCCATGCATCAATCACCGTAGTGCTGATATTTTTCGTGTCGAGCGTGCGGATAAGAGAGAGAAAACTTTCCATTTCCTCCGGAGTGATATCGGTTTTGACGCTTTCTCCGAGCGCGTCTAAGAGTCGCGAAAGCGTGAGAATATTAAGGAACGTACCGGTAGAGAACGCCTTGTCACGGACCGCTTGCATGACCTGTTGCTGTCTTTTGGCTCGTCCGAAATCTCCTTCGGGATCAGCATGGCGCTCACGGACGTATTTGAGAGCCGTAGCGCCGTCGAGTTTTTGCCACCCCTGGTGGATCTCAAAGGTTTCGTAGCTGTAGTTTTTTCCCGGGTAACGAGTGTCAATGAGATCGCGTGGTACATCGACGGATATACCTCCAAGGGCATTAATGGCCTTCTCGAAGCCATCGAAATCAACAACCAGAGAATAGTGTATAGGGATGCCGGCAATATTTTCGATCGTTTCCCGCAAGAGTCCAACGCCCGCCTTCATGTCGAGACCGATCTGATAGATGGAATTTATCTTGGTGAAATTCTCGCTTTGTCCGATGGGCGTGTAAAGATCGCGCGGAAACGAAAGAAGGGCCACGCGGTGAGTATGGGTATCAATACTGGCCAGCATAAGCGTATCGGTGAGATTCTTTCCGGGATAATGTTCACCGGCTCGACCGAGGAGCAAGATATTAATACGCCCATCGGTTTCTTTGAGAGGGGCATGAGGAGTGAAGAGAGATTGAGTGGTCGCTTTTATCTGTGAGAAGAGGGAAATACTGGGTTGATTTTCAAAGGAGAGTGTTCGGCTGATATGAGCAGCTTTGGACCAGAGAAAACCGGCGGTACTGAGAATAAGAAGAAAAAAAAGTCCTAAGAGGAAGAAGAAAGTCTTTTTCCAAGAAAAGCGCGCGCGTGGAGCGGTTCGGTGGGGGTTCGAAACAGGGGTACTCGGCAGGAAAACCGGGGTGGCGGTAGAGCCTAAGTCAAGCGTCCTCGGGGATGCCAGGGCGGGAGTACGAGGTTGTCTCTTTAGAGAAGCTTTAGGGAGGGGTTGGAGACTATCCATTTGATTACTTTGGCTTTTATAGGGGATAATTCAACTCTTGATAGAGTGGCAAAAATCTGTTACAATATCAGTGTTTTTTACTTTTCCTTAGCCTTTTCTTTCTATGCACGTATCCGATGAAAAAGCGGTTCTTGAAGCACCGAGCGCAGAAACTCAGGAGACACATAACCGAGACGGAGAAGAAGTATTGACCACAGGACAGCTTTTTCTGGAACTTCTTCGGGTCATAGTGCTGGCCATGGTTATCATTATACCGGTCCGTACCTTTCTCTTCCAGCCGTTCTTTGTTTCCGGGTCGAGCATGGAGCCTAATTTTGAAGATGGACAGTATTTGGTGATCGGTGAATTTGGGTACAAAACTACGGACGCTCTTATGGGTATTCCGATTGGGTTTACGATACATCCGTTTAAGGAATTGCATCGAGAAGACGTGACGGTGTTTGAATTTTCGAAGAATCCGGAGACGTACTATATCAAACGAGTAATCGCCTTGCCGGGTGAGTCGATCGAAATCAAGCATGGACGAGTCGTTATTTATAATGCGCTTCAGCCACAAGGGTTTGTTCTCGATGAAAGCGGGTATCTGTCTCGTTCAGCACTCCTCAGTCTTCAAGACATGCCAAGGGTGACATTGAAAGAGGATGAATATTTTTTGATGGGAGACAATCGTCAGCATAGCCATGATTCACGCAGTTTTGGTCCAGTGAAAGAGGAGAAAATCATTGGCCGAGTGCTCTTGCGGGCGTGGCCAGTGACCATGGCTAAACTATTTTAATTCTGAACGTACCATTCACGATCCTAATTTGGATAATCGAACGAATATGACGAAGAAAACAGTGGCGCCGAAGGAAACTAAGGCAGCAAAAAAATTGCATGAGAAGAAAAAACCGGTGACTGCGAAAAAAGCAGTAGCAGTGAAGGCTGTAAAAAAAGTGGTAAAGCCGGCTGTGAGTGAAGAAGAGCTCTTGCTTCAAACTCTCCGGGGGATGCGGGATATTCTGCCGGATGAACAGCCCTATTGGGAGCGGGTGCGCCGAGCGTTAACGCATGCCCAGCAGGAATATGGCTTTCAACGAGTTGACCTGCCAACAGTGGAGTATGCTCACCTGTATCTGCGCACTATCGGTGAAGGGACGGATATCGTCGATAAAGAGATCTACGCTTTCAATACGCGTGGAGGAGATAAAGTGGCACTGCGTCCAGAAATGACTGCCGGTCTGTGCCGCGCGTATATTGAGCACGGGATGTCAGTCTTACCAAAGCCGGTGAAGCTGTTCACTATGGGACCGCTCTTTCGGTATGATCGCCCACAGGAAGGCCGCTATCGCGAACACTGGCAGGCGAATTTCGATATGCTCGGAGAAAATGACCCGATTCTTGATGCGCAGGCCTTGCAGTTAGCATTCCGGGTAGTCCGTGAGTTGGGATTGAAAAATATTGAATTTCAGGTGAACAGCATTGGAACGTTGGAATCGAGAAAGGATTATGAAAAGGCACTGTTGCGGTACCTTGAGTCGCAGAAGCATCGGCTGTGCCAGAATTGTCGGGAGCGTTTTAACAGCAACCCGATGCGCATCCTTGATTGTAAGGAAGATAAGTGTATTCAGCTGACCGCGCATGCCCCGCAGTCCTTGGATTATCTGGACCAAGAATCGCGTGATCATTTTAAGCGTTTGCTTGAATATTTGGATGAACTCGAACTGCCGTATACCATTAATACCCGCTTGGTCCGGGGTTTGGACTACTATACGAATACGGTTTTTGAAATCCGTTCGACGGATAAAGAGGGGAGAAACTATTCGTTGGGCGGAGGGGGGCGTTATAATGGATTAGTAGAAAAACTGGGAGGCGAACCAACGGCTGCGATTGGTTTCGGTTTGGGGCTTGACCGTATCGTGCTCGAAATGAAGCGTAACCAGATTAAACCTTACGAAATGCCAAAACCGAAAGTGTTTTTGGCGCAGCTGGGAGATTTGGCCAAAAAGAAAAGCCTCAGGATTTTTGCGGATCTCGAGAAGAACGGGGTGCTCTTGGCGGAGAGCTTCGGCCGTGGCAGCTTGAAGTCGCAGATGCGCGTGGCAAACCGCATCGGAGCCGAAGTGACGGTGATTATCGGACAGAAAGAGGCGTTAGATGAAACCGCTATTGTGAAAGATATGATTTCTGGTACCCAGGAGACTGTAACGCAGGAGCGGCTCGTGGATGCAGTCAAGAAGATTTTGAAGGCGAATCAGACATTAGTCCAGAGTTAAGTATTTCTTTGGCGTCAGCCGGGAGAGTATAGGATTTTTTATGGAAACTATTTTTTCCAAAATTATAAGAAAAGAGATTCCAGCCGATATTGTGTATGAGGATGAAGATGTATTGGCGTTTAAGGATATCCATCCCCTAGCTCCGGTGCATATCCTGATTATCCCGAAGAAACCGATTGAAAGCATGGCGAGCATGGAAGCAGCAGACGCCCCTCTGATTGGGCATATGTTTCTGATAGCGAGAAATATCGCTCGGGACTTGAATATTTCCGAGAAAGGGTATAAGCTGCTTATTCGAGTTGGACGTGATGGTGGGCAGGAAATACCCCATCTCCACCTGCATCTTTTGGGAGGAGCACGTCTTTCAGAGAATATTCATCCAGTATAGGAGTATACTGTAATAAACAGGATTAAGGGTGATGTCAAAAGATAGTAGGTGCGGTATTTGAAAAATGTTTCAAATCCGGCGCGTGCTATCCGGTTTCCGGATCGCCAATACAGAGAAAGGAGGTCATCAATATGATACAAGTCAAACGTAAGGAACGAGAAACAGCTGAAAGTCTTATTCGCCGTTTTTCTCGCCGTGTCCAGCAGAGCGGTGTGCTGCGGCGTGTACGCAAGTTGCGTTTCCGTCAGGAAGAGAAAAGCAAGGATGTTCGTCGAGACGAAGCCCTCTATAAAGTGAAGATTCGTAAAGAGATCGATCGCTTGAAGAAAATGGGCAAGTTCGATGAAGATGCGCTCCGCGACATCAAGAAACGCATGAATGCCTAAGAAGAGGGTGTTGTCAGGGAGATCTTGGAATGCCTTCAGATCGGTATGAGAAAAGGTTCTGGATGCACCGGTAGACCCCGCAATGTATCCAGACCTTTTCTTTTCAGAGAGTGAGTATCCAATTTTTTACATACATAAAAAGATATGGGATTTGTAGAAATGTTGCATGAGCAACTGAAGGCGGCCATGAAAAGTGGTGATACAGGACGGCGTGACACCTTTCGTTTGCTGCAGAGCGCCCTCAAGAACGCGGCTATTGAGCTGCGCAAGCCGGCAACTGAGCTTTCGGATGAAGAGGCGCTGGGAGTGGTACGGCGTCTGGTGAAACAAAGAAAGGACAGTATAGAACAGTATCAGGCTGGAGGACGCGAGGACTTGGTAGCGGTTGAAGCGGCAGAACTCGAGATTCTTACAACGTTCTTGCCAGCCGAAATGCCGGAAGCAGAAGTTAAAAAAATAGTAGCTGAGGCTATCAATGAATCTGGAGCGACTTCACGCAAGGATATAGGCAGAGTCATGGGAGTGGCGATGAAGAAAATTGCCGGGCGCGCTTCGGGGGATATGGTCAAAAATGCCGTGATGGATCTCCTTCCGGAAGCTTAGAGAGCTGATTTTTTCAATATGCGCCTATCATTCCATTTGGAAAAAAAAGTTACAGAAAAGCTCTCGCTTGCTTTTTTTAAACAGATTGCGCGGGCAGCGCTGCTTGAGGGATTACCGGCCTCGTTGATGCACAAGTCTTTTGTACTTTCGGCGGTAGCAGTGTCTTTAGAGGAGATACAGACTCTCAATCAAACGTACCGAGGAAAAAATGCGCCAACAGATATCCTTTCATTCTGGAACTTTTCTAACATTGCCGAGCTGGAAGGAGAAAAAAATGCTACTATAGATTTAGGAGAACTCTTCTTCGCCCCTTGTTTTATCAAACAGGCGGCACGGGAAGATGGCGTGGAGTATCGTCGCGAGATGGCCTACGTGTTTTCTCATGGAGTCTTGCATTTGGTGGGGTATGATCATGAGCCGGAAATGTTCCGTATTCAGGACCGTATTACAGACACCTACGCACCGCTGGCCAAAGCTTGATGTTAATTAGGTACTGAGGATGAATAGCGTATGAGATCTTTTTGGAGGAGTGTGCGGCATGCGTTTCGGGGTATTATGTATGCCCTGCGCAACGAACGTAATTTTCAAATAGAATGTTTCGCCGCTCTGGTGGTAGTAGCGGCGGCTTTTGTTGTACCGCTTTCCGCTGTAGAGCGTTCGCTGATTATTTTTTTAACGGGTTGGGTGATGGCGTTTGAGCTTATCAATACGGCGATCGAGCGTATGCTGGATATCATTAAACCCAATGTGCATCCGTATGTACGCGTAGTAAAAGATATGGCTGCTGGAGCAGTGCTCCTGTCTTCAGGTATTGCCGTCATCATCGGGGCGTGCATTTTTTTGCCGTATCTGATCGGTTAAGGTTGTGCGAGGGGAGGAATGTAAGGTATAATTTTGACACTGCCAAGTGAGGCGGATTATTTCAATTTTGCTCTCACGAGGAACGGCATACTTTTTCAAATACAAATATAGTGAGCATTATGTCGAAAAGCCGTTTTCTTGTAGGCTTGGATATCGGTTCGGCGAATATCCGTGCTGTCATCGCAGAAGAAGGAGGGGAAGACGCTCTTTTGCGAGTGATCGGTGTCGGTGAAACGCCTTCTCTCGGCGTGCGTCGCGGTACCATTGTGGATGCAGAGGCGGTAGCCAAAGCGTGTCATGTGGCGTTAGAACATGCTGAGCGCATGTCTGGACACGCATCAGATCGGGTTTTTGTCTCTCTTTCCGGAGCCGATATCGTGTGTCAGGAGGCAAGCGGTGTAGTGGCGGTGAGTCGAGCCGATGGGGAAGTCAGTGAAGATGATGTCACGCGTTGTTTAGGGGAGGTGGAAGCACGACTGTCTTTACCGCTGAATCGAGAAGTCATTCATGCATTGCCCAAAAGTTACCGATTGGATGATCAGAAGGATATTAAGGATCCTGTGGGTATGCGGGGAGTGCGCTTAGAAGCGAACGCGCTGGTGGTGACGGGGAGTACGGCGCAGATCAAGAATATCGGTCGAGCTCTAGAACAAGCAGGTACTCAGGCTGACTCCTCTATTGTCGAACCATTGGCAGCGGCTGAGGCTGTGTTGCATCAGAAACAGAAAGAGCTCGGGTGTGTTTTGGTGAATATCGGTGGGAGCACCACCTCGATGGCTGTGTATGAAGATGGTAACCTTCTGCATTTGGCGGTATTGCCGGTAGGGAGTGGACATATCACGAACGATATTGCTATCGGTCTCCGGACATCTATCGATGTAGCCGAAGCAGTGAAACTTCAGTACGGGACCGCTGACCCGAGCGAGGTAGGAAAACGAGAGGAAATTGATCTCAGTCTCTTTGACACACATGAAGAGGGCTTGGTTTCACGGCATCATGTGGCTGAGATTATTGAAGCGCGGCTCGAAGAAGTGTTTTCATTCGTCAATAGTGAACTCAAGGCTATTGGGCGAGACGGTCTGTTGCCGGGAGGAGCAGTCATTTCTGGGGGCGGGGCCTTGCTTCCAGGAACAGTAGACCTGGCAAAACAGACCTTGCGTCTACCAGCACAAATTGGATACCCAAAGCCATTAGGAGGTATCCTGGATCAGGTTGATACTCCGCAGTTCGCGACGGTTATCGGGCTGGTGCTTTTGGCAGAAGAGAGTATAATGGATGGCAAAGGCGGGTTTCGTGGAAGTGAGATCAAAATGGAAATGCCCGAATGGGCTCGCCAGGCTGCTCTCAAGGCACAAAAAATAGCCAAGCGTTTCCTTCCGTAGGTAGTAAAAAAGAAATCAAATATACAACGTTCCTTGGCGAGGATGCTTTTCTTGACACCCTTTTCTGTCGCATGATAGATTGTGGTTTCAAAGGGTGAGTCTCGCATAACGGAGCGTTTTTTTAGTGCCGAGAGTTACGTAGGGGGATTTATTTTTTTCGACATAAATTTTTTCTCGCAAGAAGAGTATGGCAGAGATCAAGCCTGATTTGGAAACCTTCGCAAAGATTAAGGTAGTTGGTGTGGGTGGTTCAGGAAACAATGCGATTTCTCGAATGATCGATGCCAAAATCCGTGGGGTGGAGTTTGTGGCTATCAATACGGATGCTCAAGCGCTGCACCATTCGAAGGCGCAGGAAAAAATCCATATCGGCAAAAACCTGACCAAAGGTTTAGGTGCGGGTATGAATCCCGAAATTGGTCGTCAGGCAGCTGAGGAGAACCGAGATGAAATTCAGGAAGTGCTCAAGGGGGCCGATATGGTCTTTGTTACCTGTGGTCTGGGTGGCGGCACTGGTTCTGGTGCGGCCCCGATTGTAGCAGAGACAGCAAAAGAGCTCGGAGCGCTAACGGTTGGAGTCGTCACACGCCCCTTTGCTTTCGAAGGCTCACAGCGCCGTTCGATTGCTGATGAGGCTTTAGAAAACCTTCGCGAGCGTGTCGATACCATTATTACTATTCCGAACGATAAGCTCCTGTCGATTATCGATCGCAAGATGACACTTATCAATGCTTTCCGTATCGTCGATGATGTATTGCGGCAGGGTGTGCAGGGTATCTCAGACCTTATTACCAAGAAGGGAGAAGTGAATGTCGACTTTGCGGACGTACGGGCCGTGATGCAGGATAGCGGGAGCGCCCTTATGGGTATTGGTATTGCGTCTGGTGAGAACCGAGCTGTCGAAGCAGCGAAAGCAGCCATTAATAGCCCGTTACTCGAACTCTCGATTGATGGAGCGAAGGGGGTACTCTTCAATATTTCTGGATCCAGTGATCTTACTATGCTCGAAGTGAACGAGGCTGCTAATGTTATTACTGAGAATATTGATCCGAATGCCAAGGTGATCTTTGGTACCGTGGTGGATGAGCAGGTACGCAAGGGAGAAATTCAGATCACGGTGGTCGCTACGGGCTTCAATGATGGTTTGGGGAAAGAGCCAACCATTGGCTTGGTAAATGTAGCCCGCCCTCAGATGACTCAACCGGTCAGTCGTCCTGTAGTCACGCGGCCAGCGCCCGTTGAAGAATCGGTAGTGAGTGAAAATGCCGTCGATGATTTAGAATCTGAATTTACGTTTGCGCCTCGTCGTATGGAGCCATCTCCTATGATTATTGAAGAAAAAATTCAGCCACGACCTATGATTCAGCGGCCAGAAGCCAAAGAGTTGACTGAAGAAGATGATTTGGAGATCCCAGCGTTCATTCGGAGAAAAATGAAGAAGTAAGAGATATTTCGCTTCAGGGTGAGTCCTGTTGTTTGGTTCCGAAAGCATTTTTTCCTTGCTTGGTGTCGGAACACGGCATCAGAAAAAACCCTTCCGAAACCAAGCAACCTCGAACAACTCGATAGATATTTCGTCGAGTTTATATATCTATGAAACCGCTCGCAAGGGTGGTTTTCTGATTCTTGACACTCAGAGAATTGGCAATCTATAATAGTGAGTGCTAATAGATCCTGTAATTAACAAGTTTGGAATGGCGACCCCGCACAGCTTCCGACACGGATGAATGAAAGCAACTCGTGTTTTCTCGGATCCGCCTGCGGCTTGTGTGCACTATTCCATTAAGTATTAATTCGCGAAGCCAGCGGGGCGCTCATAATCGTAGCGTTTCGCCAAGGCTCAACGACGATTATGGCGAAACAGATTGCGTACAGTGCGGTAGCACGACGGAGCATGAAAACGGGTATCGATAAGGTGGCTGATGCTGTGAAGGTCACTCTTGGACCGAAGGGGCGTAATGTCATTCTCTCCAAGAGTTATGGCGGACCGACGATCACGAATGATGGCGTGACGATTGCTAAGGATATCGAGCTTAAGGACAAATTTGAAAATTTGGGTGCGGAACTGATCAAACAGGTGGCTGAACGGACCAATGATATTGCGGGGGATGGCACCACGACTTCAACGGTGATTACTCAGGCATTAGCTCGGGAAGGACTCAAGTTTGTGGAGACCGGTATCAACCCTATCGGTATTCGTCGTGGTATGGAGGCTGCTAAGAATGATGTAGTGGCAGTGCTCAAGAAAAATTCTCAGCCGATTAAAGATAAGAAATCTGTGGTGCAGGTGGCGACGATTTCTGCTGAATCACTCGAAATGGGGCAGATGATCGCTGAAGTCATGGAAAAGGTGGGGAAGGACGGGGTGGTGACCACAGAGCAATCGCAAACCCTCGGTCTTTCGCGTGAGATCGTGGAAGGGATGAACTTTGATAAGGGGTATATCTCTCCGTATTTCATGACGAATTCCGAATCACAGACGGCGGAGATAAGCAATCCGTACATTCTCATTACCGACCGGAAGATCTCCGCTATCGCGGAAATTGTACCGGTTTTGGAAAAACTGGCGCAGCTCGGCAAAAAAGATGTAGTGATCATAGCGGAAGATGTGGATGGCGAAGCCTTGGCGACTTTGGTGGTGAACAAGATCCGCGGGGTACTCAATGTACTGGCGGTGAAAGCGCCGGATTTTGGTGAGGGTCGCAAAGCCATTCTGCAAGATATCGCTCTCCTCACGGGTGGGCAGGTGATTTCGGAAGATAAAGGCATGAAACTCGAAGCCACCGAGGTAGCTATGCTCGGCCAGGCGCAGAAGATCATCGCTTCGAAGGACGATACCACGATCGTAGCAGGCAAGGGCAAGAAGAAAGATATTGAGGCGCGGGTGACGGAGATCAAATCTCTCATCGAGAAATCGAAAAGTGACTATGATCGCGAGAAGTTGAAAAAGCGTATGGCCAAGCTCGCGGGGGGTGTGGCGGTGATCCGCGTGGGGGCAGCCACCGAAACGGAGTTGACCTACATGAAGCACAAGATGGAAGATGCCGTGAACGCTACCAAGGCAGCGATCGAAGAGGGTATTGTCGCGGGTGGCGGTACCGCGCTCGCCAAGGCAGCGGCTCTGGTGGGGGCGCAGTTTGTCGCCAAGAAACGCTCGAATGATCACGAATACAATGCGGGGTATGAGGCCCTCCTCAAAGCGCTTAATGAGCCGCTCAAGCAGATTGCCATGAACGCTGGCGAGCAGGATGCGGCCGTGGTGCTGAATAAAGTGATTGAGGCCAAGGGGATGCATTCTGGCTACAATGCCAAGGAGAATGTCTACGAAGAAGATATGGTCAAGGCAGGGATTATCGACCCGCTCAAGGTGACGCGCACCGCGCTTGAAAATGCGGTCTCGGTCGCTGCCCTTCTCCTGACCACCGAAGCGGCCGTTGTTGACCTCCCAGAAGAAAAGAAACCGGAAATGCCTGATATGTCGGGCATGGGAGGGATGATGTAAAACAGTTGATAGTGGTTAGTCGCTTACTTGATGAGGAAAGACAAAACGACTCTTTGGAGTCGTTTTTGTTTAGAAGTTTTTTATAGTTTCTTTTTTCAGTAGATGTCTTGCTAAGATGCGGGGGGGTGGTAGACTACAGGTGTACAGAAAAAAATACATATCCTCTCACAAAGACTGTGCCCATCGATAGCAATTAGAGAGGGGTAGATCTGCAGCCAACACAAAAACTATGGCGTTCAATATTTCCGAACACAAACAAGTAAAGAATTTCCTCGTCATACTGACCTTTATCCTTTTGGGGGTTGTCGTTTTGTCTGTGGTTTCGTTTTATAAGGAGAATGCTGATATGACATCGAAACAAAGTAATGTATCAACGGGAACACATACGGACCAGTCAGATAGGGGAGGGTCTGGGATTCCGGAGGGTATGCCGTTAGTACTTACGAAGAATGTCCCGACCGAATATAATCAGGATACAACACCAAAGATATCGGATGAACCGTTAGAAATTCGTCTTGATCTGTTGCCTGCTCATCCGGAGCCATAAACGATAGTATGGAAGATACATCAAAACTGAAAAGAACTTTGCTTATCGGGCTACTTTTAGTCATTACGATCGGATTTTTAGTATTTTGGTACGTCAGAGCGCACTCTCTCTGGCGATCAGAGGAACAGTCGTCCCCAACTAAGAAGGTGGAAGTACAGAAAACTCAGCCAGAGAGCATGACGCAGCAGTCTAATGAGGAACTCAGAAAGGAGATAGAAGCATTGAAGACTCCATCTGTTCCTCCACCAGTTGATCAGGCGGTCCAAGCAGAACTCGAGAACCTTAAACCTCCAGCGCAGACATCTCAGCATTCGGCTCAAGAAATTGATCAGCAGCTTGATCAATTGAAAACATTAAAATAATCCATGCAGAGAACCTATGAAGATACTCCAATCATTGTTGAGCAAGAAGACAACTTACTGGATGAAAGTCATGAGTGTCGGTCTGGTAGTCGGACTTAGTATTCAATTCGTGCAGGCCTGGACCAACCCGACGCTACCTGCTCCGAATGGCAATGTGGCTGGCCCGATCAATGTGGGAATATTCAATCAGATTAAGAATGCCGGTCTCGGAGTTCAGAGTTTGCTTGTAACTGGGTCCGCGCGTGTATTTGGGAAGGTTTTTTCATCTTCTACGGTTTCGGGTGATACTGGGGATACGCTGGCGACGAAAGATTATGTGGATAACAAGACGGTCAACAAACGGCGCGTGGTGTTTACCTCGTCACAGTCTTGGACGGTGCCCGATGGAGTGACGAGTGCCGAGGTGACAATGGCAGGAGGCGGCGGGTCAGGAGTTGGTTGGCGTGTGGGGAATATGGTTTACTCGGGACATTCGGGTGGGTATGTTTTTTCGCATCCCGTCACATTAGTACCAGGAGAGACTATTCAGGTGATAGTAGGCAGGGGTGGGAAGGGATATGGAGCGGTCAATTCCGGTGTTCCAGCTGATCCGGGACCACCGTACTACATCTATACAAATCCCCCAGGAGATGATGGGTTAGGCGGGTACCCTGGAGAGTCATCAAAATTAGTATCGCCTTCGGATGGGACGCTGCTGGAATGTGCCGGTGGGAGCGGAGCGGCTATTCAGGGCGTGGATTCTTACTCGAAAGCTACGAAGGTTGCCGGTAACCTTGATGAGGCGCTGACGGGTGGTGGTAGGCCCACGTTTCCGTCGCCAAATCGCAAAGCAGCTGGCTCCTTAGCCATTACTAATGGTCCTGGGACGTGCGGTGCTGATCAGTATGGTATCGGAAACTTTGGTGCAGTACTGTGGGGCGTGGGTTCTGGCAGTTACTACGGCGGTTCAACTCCATTCGGGTATGGATCGGGTGCAAAGGTTTATAGGAGTGGTTGCTATGTGACGTCGAGTCTTGTCGGAAAATGTACGGTTTCTGATTCTGGTCGGGATGGGGTAGTCATGCTGGATATTATGAATTAATCGGTAGCGAAAGGTTTTTTGATACGGTTGTCCTGGGACAAGATACTGTGTGCGAATTACCGAGAAGGAGCACCATAGGGAAGAATCTTTTGTTATCTCGCTTGCTCGGGAAGACAAGTAATACAAGACGGTTCCTCGTGAGCCGTTTTGTCTTTTTACAGGAAGAGCGATATGCTGCTGATGATGACCTTTCTTTTCTTCTTGCTCACCCGCTCAAAGCTATTCACTCAAAACTGCCCGTATGTTTTGCCCCTACTGTCAGCATACTGAAACGAAAGTGGTGGATTCTCGCCTGACGCAAGAAGGGCGATCGGTGCGTCGGCGCCGGGAATGCGAAAAGTGCGAGGCGCGTTTCAGTACCTACGAAGAGCCGGATTTTTACCGGGTAACCGTCATTAAAAAGGATGGTCACCGAGAAGTGTTCGATCGCGCCAAGCTTCGGGTCGGGCTGGAGCGTGCCTTTGAGAAGCGCCCGCAAGCAACGGAAAAAGTGGCGCATGTCCTCCGGGATATCGAACGGCTCATTCGTGAGCGCGGACTCAAGGATATTACCAGTCGTGACATCGGCCGGCTGGTGATGGAGCAGTTGAGAAGCGCTGATGAAGTGGCGTATATTCGCTTCGTGAGTGTGTATAAATCTTTTGGAAGCGCACAAAGCTTTCGGAAGGCGGTCGAAAGTCTTGATGATGAAGCATGAAACAGTGGGTTCTTCCGGGAGTATCACTCGGGTATATTCTTGGTGTTGCGGTTGGGTCAGTCGTGGACTACCCATCTGTGTCTATACTGAGTCTTCTTTTAATGGCAGGAATACTGTCTTTTTGGATGGCGTTTCGCCAAGCAAAGGTTTTCTTGGTGTTATGCAGCAGCGTCTTTATGGTAACGGGCATGGTCTTGGCTTCTCGGACCGTGGAGCATTACCAGTCTCTCGGTGAACTTTCGAACGTGAGCGGGAGCGGTACGGTGCGGGGAGAGATGATTCCTGGTACATATACAGCGCGTATAGTAGTGACTCTCGATGACTGCGGAGCTACGGCTTGCCCCAGAGAAGCAGTCCAGGTAGAAGTGGATCGCTTTGGTTCATGGGCTGATGGTGAGCGAGTGCGTATAGGTCCTTGTGATCTTAAGCGTCCAGAGCGTTTTGATCCAGCTTTTGATTACCCTCTGTATCTCGCCAAAGAAGGGATTGGTTTTGTGGCCAAGCAGTGTCCAGTGGCACTGATGGATACGGAGGGTAGTCGTTGGCGTTACTGGCTACACAGAACACGGGTTTTTGTGGGTACAGCTATTACGGATCACCTGCCAGAGCCGGAAGCTGGGTTGGCCCGAGGCTTGTTACTGGGGGGGAATGATGAATTACCAGAAACGGTAGCGAAGGATTTTCGTACGGTCGGTCTCTCACATATTGTGGCGGTATCTGGATATAATCTTTCTGCTTTAGCGGGAGCGCTTTTTGTATGCGGTATTATGTTGGGGTGGTATCGGAAACAGGCGGTGTGGGTAACGCTCATCGGGATTATCGTCTTTGTGCTGCTTGTGGGTGCGCCTGCGTCAGCTGTGCGGGCTGCTCTTATGGCAATTATAGGCTTGGGAGCATTATTGGCTTCTCGACCAACGCGAGGCATTCCGATCTTGTTAGTGGCAGCGGCTGTGATGCTCCTCTTTAATCCGTTGCTTTTGCGTTACGATATCGGTTTTCAGCTTTCATATATGGCGACGCTGGCTATTCTTCTTTCCACGGAATGGCGGGCCCAATTTCATGTTCGGTCGTGGATAGGTGAAGGATTGCTTGAGACGGTACTTATTACTACCGTAGTGCTTCTCTTCGTGACACCACTCTCGCTCTGGCATTTTGGCACCCTCTCGCCGTATGCGCTTTTAGCAAATATGCTGGCACTCCCATTGGTGCCGCTCGCATTTCTTTTGGCTTTCCTGATCGTACCTCTGGGCTGGCTTCCAGGTATAGGGACATTGTGCGGTTGGTTGGCGTATGGATTCTTGCATAGCCTGGTGATGGTCGCAGAAAGTCTGGCTCACTTTCCTTGGGCAACGGCAACGTATACGGACGTATCGCTCCTCATGTTAGGATGCTGGTATCTCTTCTGGATTTTTTTCTTTACTCGATCACGAATCTCTCAATAACGTATGCGCATCCGTACTCTTATTGTCGGTACACTGTGGCTTCTGGCGATTATAGTTGGAGTTTTTCTGTGGGTTTCCTGGCAGACTTTTCAGCCATTACGAGTGATTTTTCTGGATGTGGGTCAGGGTGATGCTATTCTGATGACCGAAGGAGAAACGCAGGTACTGATTGATGGTGGTCCAGACGGCCGGCGCCTTTTGGGGAAGCTCGGACGTTTCATGCCGTTTTGGGATCATCAGATTGAAGCCGTGATTGCGACTCACCCGGATGCTGACCATATTGGAGGTTTGGCTTCGGCGGTGCGGCGCTATCAGGTAGCGCAGTTTCTTTCGAACGGAGCGGAGAGCGAGAGCGGAACGTTTCAAGATCTGAAACGAGCGCTTG
>CAZOKB010000004.1:48305-56882 GCA_964580285.1 uncultured Bdellovibrionales bacterium | reverse complement strand
TCTTGCCAATTCATCCAGTGTGTGTTACCGTTCGAGGTAATTGTGTAATTCTTGGTAGATTATGTCTATGGAACAACAGCATCCGAAAAAAGAACGCTCATTTGTTATTGTGAAGCCGGATGGCGTGCAGCGGGGTCTTATGGGAGAAATCCTCCGTCGTATCGAACGGACTGGTCTGAAGGTGGTAGCTGTGAAATTTTTGGTCCCGAAGGAAGAACAGTGTTGGGCGCACTACCATAAGGATGATGAATGGTTCTTGTCCAAAGGAACACGCATTGTGGGGGATCGTGAGGCACAGGGTCTGCCAATTGAGAAAGAGCCGATTGAGTACGGGAAGGATATTATCCGTGCTAATGTGAATTTCTTCACTTCAGGTCCGGTGCTCGCTTTGGTGGTCGAAGGCAACCAGTCAGTGGCGATCGTGAAGAAGCTGGTGGGAGGGACGGAGCCATCGACATCGGATGTTGGCACCATTCGTGGCGACTACACTATCGACTCGTACGCACTGTCCTCAATTGACAATCGTGCGGTGCGCAACTTGATTCACTGTTCTGATAAGCCGGAGGAAGCCGAGCGCGAAATCGCTATCTGGTTCACACCGGAAGAAATCGTTGCCTATCGCTTGGTGGCCGAGCAGGTGCTCTACGATGTCAATTTAGACGGGATTCTGGAGTAGGGTTGCAATTTCTATTACTTTAGTGTATAATATAAGAGTGGTTTAAATGGACCATTCTTGTGTTTTTTGCTGTTTTACAACCAAAAGAAAGGAATTTCATATGGCAAAAGAACGGTGTTGTGTTAAGGGCGAGTTGTGTGATTGCTCGCCAGCAACCAGGGGGTGTACGAAAAGAATAGATTCGGGCAAGTGTAACCCGAGCAAAAAAGAAACCAAAGCCTTATTGAGCTTTGGAGAGCGCAACGGTAAGCTGGCGGAGGCTATGAGGGCGATGCAGATTGCCTCGGCCCGCTGGGAGTATTAAAAGAAAAAGCTGAAATCAGCGAAGAAGGGAAGGGTCTCGTCGAGAACCTTCCCTTTTACTTTTTCTACTAACAGGTATTCACTCCAGAGCAAGCTTTGGACGCTCAAATGAGTTAAGACTCGTTTGATTCCCACGGCAAGCCGCGGGGTATGTACCCTGATTTTACCTACACTCGTTCAAAAACGAAAGTAAATTTTCGTTGTACTCACTTCGTTGGGTCATAAAAAAATCCCGGAAAGATATCCGGGGTTTAGTTTAACGACTCAAAAGGCTGGTTGGCTGTGTTCATGATACCTTAGGCCTCGCGGGATTGTTTAGCCAGAGTGCGGATGGCTTTGGTAGACAAACGAAACTTTACGCCATCAATGCGTTTGGTCTGAACATTGACCGCAAAGGTGCGGCGCGTCTTGATGTTGGAGTGGCTGCGATTATTGCCGGTCTTGGTGCCGCGACCGGTCAGTTGACATACTCGGCTCATAAATCTCTCATTTGGTTGCTTGGTAACACAAGAGAGAGTATCATAGACGAGCAGGAATGGCAAGTCCTCATGTTTTATTCCGTGGTGGTATGATTGGATGGATTGGCCACGAAAGACGTTTTTTCCGACGCCGTGTTCCGACGCCAAGCAAGGAAAAAATCTATTTCGTACCCTCGGTAGACTGATTGTCTGCTTGTATCCTAATATTTTTTATCTTTTCGAAACATGTCTCAAGAAATCGTACTCATTGGGTTTTATTTTCTGGTGCTGCTGTACTCAGTCATTATTCATGAGGTCTCTCATGGGGTGGTGGCTTTGTGGCTGGGGGATCTGACCGCCAAGTATGCGGATCGGCTCAATCTGAACCCAGCAAAACATATTGATCCTTTTGGTTCCGTGCTCTTGCCAGTGCTCTTGATTGTGACTACGGGGTATGCTTTTGGTTGGGCCAAGCCAGTTCCTTATAATCCGTATAATTTGAAAGATCAGAAATGGGGACCGCTCTGGGTGGCGTTGGCTGGACCGGGATCAAATCTTCTGATCGCTCTGATCGCGGCTCTTGTGGCCAGCGTGCTGCCGATGACGCGCTTGGCAAAGGTGGATATTGTGGAACATTTTTACCAGGCGATTGCTGGACATGGTGCGTTATTAGAGCGCTTTGGAACTTTGGTAGAGGCGATGTCGGGCTCTTTGCCGCAGGTCATATTCGGTATTTTGCTCATTCTTATTTTTTGGAACGTTGTTTTGGCGTGTTTTAACCTTTTGCCGATTCCTCCACTCGACGGATCAAAGCTGCTCTATGCGCTCTTTCCTATCCGCGAGGAAACACAGCGCTGGCTTGAGCAGTACGGCATGTTCCTGATTCTCTTTGTGGTCTTCTTCCTCTCTACGCCCATCAATATCTTTATAGAGATGGTCCTGTCACTCTTCGTTGGCTTGGCAGTCTAGAGGGAGAGAGTGGCGGGGTTGACAATACTGGCTCTCTTGGGTAGGATAGGCACTACTAAAGCAAACGCTGTTTTTTTGTTTGTCTTCATAATTTTTTACTGTTGTACCGCTGTGGCCACTATCAATCAGCTCATCAAGCGCCCAAGGAAGACTGGAGTCCGGAAATCGAAGTCTCCGGCGATGACTTATGTCATTAATACCGTGAAGAATCGCATCACCAAGACCCAGAGTCCTTTCAAACGCGGCGTATGCGTGAAGGTGACAACCACGACACCGAAAAAGCCGAACTCAGCGTTGCGGAAAATTGCTCGTGTGCGCCTGACGAATGGTATGGAAGTGACGGCCTATATTCCAGGTATCGGGCACAACCTGCAGGAACATTCCATCGTGATGATTCGTGGTGGACGCGTGAAGGATCTTCCGGGTGTTCGTTACCACGTTGTGCGCGGTATCTTTGACTCAGCGGGTGTGAGCGATCGTAAGCGCAGCCGTTCGAAGTACGGTGCGAAGAAGGAAAAGAAGAAGGACTAACTTTAACCGGGCATAGAGGGAGGGGGAATAGTAAATAGTGAAAAGTATTCCCTTCGGGAACTCTCTATCCCTAACTCTCTAAATCCCTAACTATCTGTTAATGTATGCCACGAAGAAAGAGAAATTATCAGCGCGAATGGAAGCCGGATACTCAGCACGGGAATCCGTTGGTGGGTCATTTTGTCGGAATGATCATGTGGAGCGGCAAAAAGACCGTCGCTGAAAGGATCATTTACGATGCTTTTGATATTATTCATGAGCGGACCAAGAAGGCTGGTCTCAACACCTTTGAACAGGCGATTAAGAACGTAGCACCCCTCTTGCAACTGAAGAGCCGGCGTGTGGGTGGAGCCAACTATCAGGTGCCAGTGCCAGTGTCCGGTGAGCGGCGTCAGATCTTGGCGATGCGTTGGATCCGGGATGCCTGCCGCAACAAGAAGGGCAAGGCCATGTCTGAGAAGCTGGCGGATGAACTCATTGATGCGTCGAATAAGGTAGGAACAGCCATGAAGAAGCGTGACGATACGCACCGCATGGCCGAAGCCAACAAGGCATTCGCACACTTTGCATAAAGTTCCACGAAAGATAGTGTATGATAGAAGAATGGAACCCGAGTTCCATTCTTTGTTTCAATGCAGTAATAATCAATAGTCTAAATTCTCTATTATCTTTAAGCCTATGGCTCGTACCACGGACATCTCGAAGTATCGCAATATCGGTATCATCGCGCATATCGACGCCGGCAAGACGACCACCACTGAGCGCATTCTGTTTTATACCGGTATCACCCACAAAATTGGCGAGGTGCACGAAGGAGCGGCGACCATGGACTGGATGGAGCAAGAGCGTGAGCGCGGTATTACGATTACTTCGGCAGCCACGACGTGTTTCTGGAAGGGGCACCATATCAATATCATCGATACCCCGGGGCACGTGGACTTTACGGTAGAAGTGGAACGCAGCTTGCGTGTGCTCGATGGCGGCGTCGTCGTATTCGATGGTAAGGAAGGGGTGGAACCACAGTCCGAGACGGTGTGGCGCCAAGCGGAGAAATACGATGTACCTCGCATGTGTTTCATCAACAAAATCGATAAAGAGGGAGCGGTATTTGAAGAAGCGTTGGCTTCGATTTGGAACCGTTTGACTCCGAATGCGGTGGCTATCCAATACCCAATGGGTCTGCGGGGGGATTTCTATGGCCTCATTGATCTCATGAACATGAAGGCATACACCTTTGATGGCGAAATGGGTGAAAAGGTGATTGAAGGAGAAATACCAGCTGAATATGCTGATAAGGCTAAGGAGTGGCGCGAGAAGATGATCGAGAAGATCGCTGAGACGGATGATGCTTTGACGGAGAAGTATATTGGGGGTGAAGAAATTTCTGAAGCTGAACTTAAGGCGGCGCTGCGTCGAGCGGTGATTGGTACCAAGCTCTATCCAGTGATGACGGGAACAGCGCTGCGGAATAAAGGGGTGCAGCTCGTGCTCGATGCTGTGGTCGCCTACCTTCCCTCTCCGGTAGATATTCCTCCAGTTACTGGTATCAATCCAAAAAATGATGCTGAAGAAGTCCGTGAAACCAAGGATGATGCTCCGTTTTCTGCGCTGGCTTTTAAAATCGCCACCGATCCCTTCGTTGGTCAGTTGACCTTCTTCCGGGTGTATTCAGGTACGGTCAAGGCTGGATCATACGTACTCAACTCTACGAAGAATGAAAAAGAGCGCATTGGGCGTATTGTCCGTATGCATGCGAATCATCGGGAAGAGATTGAAGAACTCTCAGCGGGTGATATTGGCGCTTTGGTGGGTATGAAGGTGACCACCACCGGAAACACGCTCTGTGATCCGGACAAGCCGGTGATTTTGGAATCGATTACGTTCCCAGAACCGGTGATTGATATCGCGGTTGAACCGAAGACGAAAGTAGACCAAGAAAAGATGGCACTCGCACTCAAGAAACTCCTCGAAGAGGACCCTACCTTCCGGGTACATACGGATGAAGAAACCGCTCAGACCATTCTTTCAGGTATGGGTGAGCTGCACCTGGATATTTTGGTGGATCGCATGAAGCGTGAATTCAAGGTGGAAGTCAATGTCGGTCGGCCACAGGTGGCGTACCGGGAAACGATCCGTACGATGGCGGAAGCAGAAGGAAAATATATTCGTCAGTCTGGTGGTCGTGGACAGTATGGTCATTGCTGGATCCGTCTCGAGCCGAATGAAGTGGGCAAGGGCTACGAATTCTTCGATGAGATTAAGGGTGGTGTGATTCCTCAGGAATTTATCAAACCAATTAACAAAGGTATCGAAGAAGCCACTCAGACCGGTGTCCTTGCGGGCTACCCCGTCGTGGATATCAAGGCGACCGTGTACGATGGTTCGTTCCATGATGTCGACTCGTCGGAAGCCGCGTTTAAGATCGCGGGCTCCATGGCGTTTAAGGAAGCGATGCGTAAAGCTAAACCGGTTATCCTTGAGCCGATCATGAAGGTGGTGGTGATTACTCCGGAAACCTCGATGGGCGATATCGTGGGTGATCTCTCGGCCAAGCGCGGTGTGATCAAGGAAATGAACGCGCGTGGCGAAGGGGCGGCGCAGGTGAAGGAAATCCATGCCGAAGTACCACTGGCTTCGATGTTTGGCTATGCGACCCAGGTACGCTCCATGTCCCAAGGCCGTGCCAGTTATTCGATGGAATTCGGCCATTATGCCGAAGTGCCGAACAACGTTGCCGAAGAGATCATGGGCGCGCGGGCCCCGAAGGCATAGAATATGGAATGTTGAATATAGAATATTGAAACCAGCCCTTTCGGGCTGGTTTTTTTACAAGAAAAACCTCTAGCGAAGCTGGAGTGTACGTTTGAAGGCAACGCCGTATCCCCACTCTCAAGAAATCAAAACATTCCCTTATGACCAATGGGGATTTCTCTTCTTTTAATTCACACCATACGTTCCATTTACTCCTAACGCCCTGCTGGCGTAGCCAGCGAGTACAAAGCCACCGGACCTCAGTCCGGTGGTTGGTTACTCCTAGGGAGACGGTGTGTGTACCGTTAACAGTTAAGGGTCTTGACAGGATAAAAACGGCTTGATATGATGCTTCTTGATGCTCCGATTTAGCACTTTTTTTGTTTCTGGAAAAAGTTTTGAGTCGGAACGAAACGATGAGATTAAATAAATTAAGTGGATTGTAAAGCTATGGCAGAGCAATTTCAGCGGACCAAACCGCACGTGAACGTTGGTACCATTGGTCATGTCGACCATGGGAAGACAACGCTCACCGCTTCCATTCTTCATGTGCTGTCCCTCAAGGGTCTGGCGAAGGAAAAGGGTGTAGATGAAATCGATAAAGCGCCGGAAGAAAAGGCGCGCGGTATCACAATTTCGACCTCGCACTGTGAGTATGAGTCTGACAACCGTCACTATGCGCACGTCGACTGCCCAGGGCACGCTGACTATATCAAGAACATGATTACGGGCGCTGCCCAGATGGACGGTGCGATTCTTGTGGTTTCTGCCACTGATGGCCCGATGCCACAGACCCGTGAGCACATTCTTTTGGCTCGTCAGGTAGGTGTGCCAAACATCGTAGTTTTCTTGAACAAGGTGGACATGGTGGACGATGCTGAACTGATTGACCTCGTTGAGGCTGAAGTCCGTGAATTGCTTTCCAAGTATGAATTTGATGGCGACAACGCGGCGATCATTCGTGGATCAGCCCTTAAGGCCCTCGAAGCCAAGACAGTTGATGAAGCTGATGCTAAGCCGATCTTGGATCTTATGGAGGCTCTCGATTCAAAGATTCCAGAACCGGTGCGTGATACTGAAAAGCCATTCCTCATGCCGATTGAAGATATCTTCTCGATTGAAGGTCGGGGTACCGTGGTGACCGGTCGTATCGAGCGCGGTGTAGTGAATATCAACGAAGAAGTTGAGATCGTCGGCCTCCGCGATACAGCGAAGACCGTAGTAACGGGTATTGAGATGTTCAACAAGCAGTTGGATCGCGGTCAGTCTGGTGACAATGCCGGTCTGCTGATCCGTGGTATCAAGAAGGAAGATGTAGAGCGCGGTCAGGTCTTGGCTAAGCCGGGTTCTATCACTCCGCACACCGAATTCGAGGGTGAAGTATATATTCTTTCCAAGGATGAAGGTGGTCGTCATACCCCGTTCTTCAAAGGTTACAAACCACAGTTCTATATCCGTACTACCGATGTGACAGGTGAAGTCACGCTTCCAGAAGGTACGGAGATGGTTATGCCGGGTGATACGATCCGTCTCGTTGTGAAGCTTTTGGCTCCTGTCGCGATGGAAGAAGGTATGCGTTTTGCAATTCGTGAAGGTGGTCGTACGGTAGGCGCTGGTGTTGCTACGAAGATCATCAAGTAGTTTTTCGAGTGAATTGAGTTCCGACACCGCCAGAAGGCGCTTGTCGGAACGACTATTCTCTTGAATGTAACAAAGAGAAGAAAGTAACCTTGAGTATCATGGCAACGAAGAAGAAAGTTGATGATGCCCCGATGACTCGCGTACGGATTAAGATTAAGGCCTATGACCATAAGGTCATTGACCAATCAGCGCGCAAGATTGTCGAGACTGCCGAACGTACAGGTGCCGCGATTACCGGACCAGTGCCACTTCCAACGGAGGTGCACAAGGTGACGGTAAACCGCTCAACCTTTGTGCATAAGAATTCGCGTGATCAGTATGAGATGCGGGTTCACAAACGGCTGATCGATATCGTGAATCCAAACGCGAAGACCATCGAAAATCTCACTTCACTTGACCTCCCAGCGGGTGTCGATGTGGAGATTAAGATGTAGGCCATCAAAACAGAATTATTTTTTACTCGTTGAAGTCCCAGAAAACGCTTTCGCAGCGCTGTGAAGCAAGACAAGAGTCATGTTTCCGAAGCTGACCGGAGCGGGGATACTGAGCGGGTCAGGCGAACCAGGAAAGAGTCCTGGGAGTAACTGACTGGCTCTTAGTCCAGTTTTTTGTTTGCTTTAGAGGAAGATCATGAAATTCATTCTTGGAAAAAAACTTGGCATGACAACGCTCTTCGATGAAACGAAGGGTGCGTTAAATGTGACGCTCATCGCATGCGGCAAAAATACAGTGTCTCTGAACCGGACAAAGGAGAAGGATGGGTATGTTGCGGTTCAGGTAACTACCGATAAGACGGCTCGTAAAACGACTCGGCATGAGTTTCGTTTGGATACCAACGCGAAAGCGGTAGAGGAAGCAACAAAAACCCTGGCGGATTTTGCTGTAGGTTCAGAGCTTTCTGTGGCGCAGTTTGTGGTTGGTGATAAAGTGAATATTTGCGGCGTGACCAAGGCAAAAGGGTTTCAGGGTGTAGTTAAGCGGCATGGGTTTGCTGGTGGTTGGGCGAGTCATGGCGGCAAGCACGATCTCCGCAAGCCAGGTTCTATTGGATCAACGTTCCCAGAGCACGTTATGAAGGGTCGCCGTATGGCTGGTCGCATGGGAGGAGATAATTTTACCGTACGGAATCTCTCGGTTGCATACGTGAATGTCGAGGAAGGTCTCATCGGAGTTCGTGGAGCGGTACCGGGTGTGAATGGAAGAATCGTCGAAGTGATGACCGTCAAATAAGCATATGGCAAAAGTATC
>CAZOKB010000004.1:38129-48205 GCA_964580285.1 uncultured Bdellovibrionales bacterium | reverse complement strand
TTGTCTGAGAAAATCCGTTCCGGGAAACTTTTGGTGGTAGAGAACTTTTCCTTTGAGATACAAAAAACGAAACATTTCGCTGAGTTTCTTTCGGGACTTCAGGTAGCCAGTCGTGGTTTGCTGGTTGCCCTCGATATGACCGAAAAGGATACAGAGCGCATGAGTCGGAATGTTGAGAAAGTCATGAATACATTGGCAGTAGACATTAATGTGAAGCAGCTTCTGGATAAGGAATATTGTCTTATCTCAAAGCAGGGTATTGCGACGCTCGAGAAGCGATTCGCTGATTGGAATAAATAAGCGCTATGGCAGTTTTTGGAAAAACAACCGAAGAGAAGCAGACTGTGACGGAGACCCCGGAGGTACTGAAAGGTACCTACGCGAATGCTATTTTGCGCAAGCCACGTATTACGGAAAAGGCGTATACTTTGAATGCTCAGAATCGCTATGTGTTCGAAGTGGAAGGAAAAGCTTCGAAACCAGCAGTGAAACGTGCGGTAGAAGCTTCGTATGGTGTGAATGTCGTCTCGGTGAATATGGTGCGGCTTCCCGGTCGTACGCGGCGCTTTGGGCGGTTTGTGGGCACCAAGTCCGGTGTAAAAAAGGCGATTGTCCAAATTAAGGAAGGTGAGAGCATTACGCTCTTCCAGGCAGGAATGTAACGTTATGGCCATCAAGATCTACAAACGCAATCATGCCGGTCGGCGCAATATGAGTATTGTGAAGCCCGAGGGTGTTACCGAGAAGCGACCAGAAAAGTCGCTCGTGGTGTCGAAGAAAAATTTTGCTGGTCGTTCGAACGGTAAGATTTCGGTACGTCATAAAGGCGGTGGACATAAGCGTCTCTATCGTTTGGTAGATTTCCGTCAGGATAAATGGGGAGTACCAGGAAAAATTGCAGCTCTTGAGAAGGATCCGAACCGTTCAGCTTTGATCGCCCTTGTGCACTACCGGGATGGTGAGAAGCGGTATATTCTCGCTACTCAGGGCATGAAGACCGGACAAGAAATTATTTCGGGTGAACAGGTTCCGGTTGCGGTGGGCAATCGCATGAAGCTCAGTAATATTCCAACCGGTACAACGATTTGTAATATTGAACTCCAGATCGGTAAGGGTGGACAAATTGTCCGGAGTGCTGGGTCACAGGCAACGCTGATGGCTCTTGATGGGCCGCTCGCTACCGTGAAATTAGCTTCAGGTGAAATCCGTCTCGTATCGAAAGAATGTTGTGCTACTCTTGGCCAGGTCTCGAATTTTGAACACAGTGCTGAACGTATTGGTAAGGCGGGACGCAATCGGTGGAAGAATGTGCGCCCGACGGTTCGCGGATCGGCGATGAACCCGGTAGATCATCCGCACGGTGGTGGTGAAGGACGTCAGCCGATCGGTATGCATCCGAAGACTCCATGGGGTAAGCCAGCTCTCGGGAAGAAGACTCGCAAGCGCAAGAAGGCGAGTAACAAGTATATCGTTAAACGCCGGATGAAGAAGTAATTGAAACAGCACTAAGCTCTAAAAGCTGATTGTTTATGTCACGAAGTTTAAAGAAAGGACCATACGTAGACCCGAGAGTCTTGAAAAAGCTCGAAGGAAAGAAGGTTGGTGATCGGACCGTCATCAAGACGTGGTCACGTGCCTGCGTTATCGCTCCAGAAATGGTCGGGTTTACCTTCGGTGTGCATAATGGTAAGGAATTTATCTCGGTTTTTGTTACAGAAGAAATGGTCGGACATCGGTTGGGTGAATTTTCTCCAACCCGTACTTTCCGCCGGCATGGTGGTAAGATGCAGAAGGAAATTGAACAAGCTGCGAAGCAACGTGAATTGGATGCCGCTAAGGCCGCTAAGGCTTCCCCAGCTGCTCCCAAGAAGAAATAACGACGTATGAAGGTACACGCATCACTCAAAAATCTCCGTATAGCTCCTCGCAAGGTACGACTGGTCGCTCATGTGATTGTCGGTCTTTCAGCGACGGCGGCTGTGATTGAACTCTCCAAGCAGGTGAAACGGGCTTCGGATCCGATGCTTGATCTTCTGAGGAGCGCTATTGCCAATGCGAAGAATAACTTCGGTTTGGATGAGAATAACCTTTTTGTCGCCCATGTTTTTGTTGGTGACGGGGTACGTCTTAAGCGGTTTACGCCGAAAGCGTTTGGACGAGCCACTCCAATCATCAAGCGATCCTCGCATGTGAAGATTGTTTTGGAAGAGCGTGAAGAAGGGAAAAACCGGCGTGCAGTAGAGAAGCAGGAGATTGTGACCGTCAAGGATGAAGCCGGAGTAGAGGAAGTGACTTCAATCAAGGACGAGAAGAAAATCAATACAGATGAACACAAGAAAGATGTGAAGCCGAAAGCGGTTCGGGCAGTGAAGAAAGTATTTCAACGTAAAGCAGCCTAAATGCGAAGAGCTTCTTTCCCCTGAAGCTCAAAACTAACGAAGCTAACAAGCGAGAATGATATGGGTCACAAGACTAATCCAACTGGAATTCGCCTCGGAATCACAACGGACTGGCAGTCTCGCTGGTTCGCTAATCCCAAGCGCTACAAGACGCAGCTGCGGGCTGATGTAGAGATGCGAGCTTTCATTATGAAGAAATGGAAGCAAGCAGCTATTGCTAGCGTGCACGTGGAGCGTTCGGCGGCTCAGATTCGGGTTATCATTGAAACTTCCCGTCCAGGTGTGCTTATTGGTCGCGGAGGTACGGGCATTGAAGATCTTACGCGCGCAGTGAAAGCCCGTTTCTTTCCGGGGAAGAAGACGGATCTTAAGGTGGAAGTGAAAGAAGTGAAGCGTTTTGAAGAAAACGCGATGTTGGTGGGTCAGCAGATCGCTGAACAGCTGGAAAAGCGTATCCCGTTCCGCAGGGCTCTTAAGGGTATGATTGACCAGGTGATGCAGAACAAGGATATTCTCGGTGTGAAGATTGAGATTTCCGGCCGTTTGGGTGGAGCAGAAATGTCACGTCGGGAGTGGCTTTCTAAAGGAAAGATTCCTCTGCATACGCTTCGGGCTGATATTGATTTCGCTCGTACCGAAGCCTATACCACCTATGGAGTCATCGGAATCAAGTCCTGGATTTACAAGGGAGAAAAATTTGAAGATCAATCAGCAGAATAGGAAGTACGTCTATGTTAGCAATGCCTCGAAAAGTGAAGCATCGAAAAGTCCAGCGCGGCGGATGGTCCGGAAGCCCGGCAACCCGTGGTGATAAAGTGAGCTTTGGAAGCTATGGACTCAAATCTCTCGAAGAGGGGCTGATTTCTGCTCGTCAGATTGAGGCGGCTCGCCGGGCAATGACACGTTCAATCCAGCGCGGTGGGAAAGTGTGGATCCGTATCTTCCCAGATAAGCCGATTACGAAAAAAGGGGAGCAGACTCCGATGGGAAAAGGGAAGGGCAGCGTTGATCATTTTGCAGCTAAGATCCGTGCGGGACGCGTGTTGTTTGAGTTGGATGGTATTCCTAAGGCAGCGGCTGAAGAAGCCATGCGTCTGGCGGCACATAAGCTCTCGGTAAAAACGAAGTTCGTCGAGCGGCATTCGTCACTCTAAATGAAGCATGAAGTTATGAAAACGAAGGAATTACGTGAAAAGAGCAGGGGAGAAAAGGAGAAGCTTCTGGCAGAGCTCGAGGTGAAGGCGCGCGAATTGCGATTTAAGATCGCGACCCGCGAAGAAACCAAACACCATACACTGCGAGCGACGAAGAAGGATATTGCTCGTCTCCAGACACTGCTTCTGGAAGAAGAACGCACGCTTGACTAAGTAAGAGAAAATTGTTAGAATCGCATTTATCGTTTTATATGGAAAAGAAGACTGCACAAGTAAAGAAAGCGCCGAAGTTCCAGGGTATCGTGGTGAGTGATCGCATGGACAAAACTATTGTCGTCGCGGTTGAAACGCTCAAAGCCCACCCGAAGTACAAGAAGCAGTATGTATCGACAAAGCGGTACAAGGTGCATGATTCGGAAAATTCGTATAAGGTGGGTGACAAGGTCATCTTCCAGGGATGCCGTCCGATGAGTCGGGACAAGCGTTTTATCGTAGTGGCTGACTAATTTCGACAAGAGCTGAGTTATGATTCAAGCGGAAACCAGATTAAAAGTAGCGGACAACAGCGGTGCCAAAATCATCGAGTGCTTCAAGGTGCTGGGTGGAACGCGGCGACGCTATGCTGGCGTCGGCGACATTGTAGTGGCTTCCGTGAAGTCAGCTGAACCGCGCGGAGCGGTCAAGAAAGGTGATAAGGTGAAAGCGGTGATCGTTCGTCAGGTCAAGGCGTATCGGCGCAAGGATAATTCGTATATCCGTTTTGATGAGAACGCTGCGGTTATTCTTGATGGATCAGGTCAGGAACCAAAGGGTACCCGTATTTTTGGACCAGTAGCGCGTGAGCTTCGTGAAAAGGGATTTTCCAAGATTGTTTCCCTCGCCCCGGAAGTGCTCTAAGATATCAAATACTATCCATTTGAAGAGAAGTTATGAAGATTAAGAAAGGTGACCAAGTAGAAATCATCGCTGGCAAAGATCGTGGCAAGCGCGGGAAAGTGATGCAAGTACTCCCTTCCGAGAGCCGGGTGGTGGTTGAAGGCGCGAATCTGGTAAAGCGGCATCGGAAGCCGCGTAAGGAGGGCGAGAAGGGTGAGCGTATTGAGCGCCCGGCACCACTCCACGTGTCGAACGTGATGCTGGTTTGTCCGGAAACAGGTAAGCCAACACGTATCGGTTACCGGATCGAAGGTGGAGAAAAAGTACGTATCAGCAAGAAGTCAGGTAAAGCATTGTAATCAGAGAGCGACGAAAGAGTTTCTATGAATCATGTCATGTCTACAAAAGAAGTCTACGCGAAGAAAGCGGTTCCAGGGATGCGCGAAACGCTCGGTGTCAAGAATCCGATGGCGGTTCCACGCATAGAGAAGATCGTAATCAACACGGGTATTGGCAAGATTCTCAAAGATTCAAAGCATGTTGAAGAAATTGTTTCGTCACTCCAGATGATTACGGGGCAGAAGGTGGTTCTGACGAAGGCTCGCAAAGCGATTGCTGGATTCAAGATCCGTGAAGGTCTCGAAGTCGGTGTGTCGGTGACGCTGCACGGCAAGCGCATGTGGGATTTCCTCGACCGTCTTTTCAATGCTTCGTTGCCGCGCGTCCGTGACTTTCAGGGGCTGCACGAATCAGTGATCGATCAGTATGGGAATGCCAATATCGGCGTAAAGGATCACACGGTATTTCCAGAAATTGTTCCCGAAAAAGTGCAGCATGTATTCAGCTTTCAGGTGAATGTTGTTACGACGGCTCGGAATCGCGAAGAAGGTATGGTTTTGTTCCGACTCCTCGGGTTGCCTATTGCACAGAAGGAAGAAGAAAAAAAGAATTCCTAATGATCCATTGAGAAAATATTTACGTTATGGCTAAGACATCGACCTACGTCCGCTCCCTCAAGACTCCAAAATTCTCTACCCGTATCGTTCGGCGTTGCTGGCGTTGCGGCCGCAAGCATGGGTACCTGCGGACGTATGATATCTGCCGTATTTGTTTTCGTGAATTAGCCAGTACGGGACAAATTCCGGGAGTAAAGAAAGCATCGTGGTAGTCTTCGTCGTAACCTAAAGCTAGACAAGAATTATGTTAGATCCAATCGCAGACATGCTGACCAGAATCAGAAACGCGCAGGCCGCGGGACATGCTTCCGTTTCCTTCCGCTATTCTTCTGTTAAAGAAACCATCGCCCGGATTCTCGAGCGCGAGGGATATGTGGCGCGTGTCGAAAAGAGCGATGAAGATGGAAAGATAACACTCTCGGTGTGGCTCTGCTACGAACAGGTATCACCAACCAAAAAGAAGCCCATGATTACGGAAATTGACCGGGTAAGCAAGCAGGGATGCCGTATTTATGTGAAGCGTCATGATATCGAGAAAGTGAAAAGTGGTTATGGTATTGCGATTGTTTCGACTTCGCAGGGCATTATGACGGGCAAAGAAGCCTATCGCAAAGGCCTGGGCGGCGAATACATTTGTAAGGTCTGGTAAAAAGAGTTCTTAGCTTCACTAGCTGCATTAGTTTTAATAGCCAGAGCGCTAACGGGACTAATAGAGCTAACGAAGCTAGGAAGCTAAAAGCTAAGAAGCTGATTGATATGAGTAGAATAGGAAAAAAACCAGTAGTGATTCCCGCTGGCGTTGAGGTAACGCTTTCCGGAAACATGATTACCGTGAAAGGTTCTAAAGGAACATTGTCTTTTGCACATCACCACGATGTAGCTGTAAAGAAGACGGATACCGAAATGACCGTTGAAGTTGTGGGTATGTCGAAGAAGGCGGCTGGTATCTGGGGAACGACGGTGGTGCTTCTGTCCAATATGGTAGAAGGAGTCACGAAGGGTTTTGAAAAGAAACTGGAACTGAATGGTGTCGGTTACCGTATGGCAGCACAAGGGAAAAAGCTGAATCTCGCTTTGGGGTTTTCGCATCCGGTAGAGGTGGAAGTGCCAGAAGGCCTGGAAGCAAAAGTCGAGGGGAACGTACTTTCAGTTTCTGGTATTGATAAGCAGAAAGTTGGCCAATTTGCAGCCGTCGTGCGTAAATTGAAGCCGGTAGAACCCTACAAGGGCAAGGGATTCCGCTACGTAGGCGAAATCGTACGCCGTAAGGAAGGGAAGAAGACGACCGCCTAATTGCAAACACCTATGATCAAAAGATTGCGTGAGAAAAATCATCAGAAAGAAGCTCGGGCGCGTCGCACGCGGGCAAAAATTTCCGGTACCGCTGAGTGTCCACGTTTGTCTGTTTTCCGCAGCCTGATGAATATCTCTGTACAGGCCATTGATGATGTTACTGGAAAGACGTTGGCGGCGGCTGATTTGCGCGAACTCGGAAAGAAAGCCAAGAATACGGTTGAGGGAGCTCAGACAGTCGGTGTACTTGTGGCGGAAAAGTGTCTGAAAGCTGGTATCAAAACAGTGGTGTTTGATCGTGGATCGTATAAGTATCATGGCAAAGTGAAGGCCTTAGCAGATGGTGCTCGTGAAGGTGGTCTGGTATTCTAGAGAGAAGAGTATTTATAACCTATTTGTTTGATTGAGAGTGAATGTATGGCAAAGCAAGAAGGAAGAAAAGGAAAGGGCGGTATGCGCCGTGAGCGACCGGAATTTGAGCAAAAAATGCTTGATTTACGGCGCGTGACTCGCGTAGTGAAAGGCGGTCGTCGTTTCCGTTTCCGCGCAACGCTCATTATCGGTAATCGCAAGGGGAGAGTCGGTGTCGGTGTCTCTAAGGGTTCTGATGTGTCTGATGCTATCCAAAAGGCTTACAATGACGCGAAGAAAAACATGATTACCGTGTCTTTGGATCCGGAAAGCATGACCGTTCCGCACGCTGTGTCTGCGAAACTGGGGAGTGCAAAAGTTCTGCTCAAACCAGGCTTTAAGGGTCAGGGTGTCATCGCAGGCGGTGCGGTGCGTGCTGTGGTAGATCTTTTAGGTGTGAAAGATATCGTTTCTAAATCATTAGGGGCATCTAACCCATTGAATGTGGCTCGAGCAACCGTGAAGGCTCTGGAAATGTTGAAAGCGCCAAAGGTGGCTACAACTCAGGAGAGCGTTTCGAGTGAGGCTACGTCGGAAGCGAAATAGGAGATTTTTTGTAACGAATCAGAGCTATGCAAATTCACGAACTCACTCTTTCTCCTCGCAAACAGACCAAGCGCATTGGGCGTGGTGGTAAGCGCGGCACAACCTCTGGTCGTGGTACCAAGGGACAGGGAGCGCACGGGAAGAAAAAGGACCCATTATTTGAAGGGGGGCGCTCTACCTTAATAGAACGCACCAAGAAAAATCGTGGTTTTAAATCACCACATCCAAAGAAAGTGACGCTTTCTCTCAAGCAGATTGATGCCCGATACGCTGACGGGGAAATAGTGACTATCGAAACATTGTTAGTCAAGCGGTTGATTACCCCGCGTGGCGCTCAGGCTGGTGTAAAAGTGGTAGCCACAGGAAAACTCTCAAAGAAGGTTTCCTTAGGGGAAGGCATTCTTGTTTCGGAGGCTGCCAAAGGTTTCTTCAAATAAAATTTTTGTGGATCTCACTGAAGGAGCCGCTCTCGGAGCGTTTCCTGAAAGTGATCCTAAAATAGCTTCCATGATTGAGGCGATTGCAAGTATCTTCAGGGTAAAAGAGCTGCGGAATAAAATCCTCTTTATTCTCGGTATTCTTGTTGTCTATCGTCTGGCAGCGAATATTCCGGTTCCAGGAGTAGATGTGGTTGAGCTGAAGCGCTTTTTCTCCGAGAACGCGCTGATTGGTTTGCTCAATATTTTTTCTGGAGGCGGTCTTTCGAATATTTCTGTCATGCTTTTGGGAGTGGGTCCGTATATTACAGCTTCTATCATCATGCAGTTGATGACGACGGTAGTACCAAAGTTGGAACGTTTGTATAAAGAAGAGGGTGAGGCTGGTCGTCAGAAATTCAATATGTGGACACGTTGGTTGACGGTGCCTCTGGCCGGGGTACAGTCGTATGCTATGCTCTCCCTCCTGCGTTCACAGAATATTCTGGGAGATCTCTCGGCATTCACGATCGCGGTGATTATCATTACTTCGATTGCGGGCACTATTTTCCTTATGTGGTTAGGTGAGCTCATTACGGAAAAGGGATTAGGGAACGGCGTTTCGATGATTATTTTTGCAGGTATCGTAGCGGGGCTGCCGGCAGGGTTCTCGCGTTTCGCAGCAACCTGGGATCCCTCTCAGGTATTCGTGTATTTGGCATTTTTGGGCGTTGGTCTGGTGACGATCGCGGGCGTGATTTTCATTAATGAAGGTCAGCGGGCGATTCCGGTTTCGTACGCCAAGCGGGTGCGGGGAGCTCAGGTGTACGGTGGCTCAGCAACGCATCTGCCGTTGCGTGTCAATCAGGCCGGCGTGATCCCGATTATCTTTGCTGTTTCGCTCATTCTGCTTCCGACGATGGCTGCTAATTTCTTGATGCAGGCAGGGAGCAACGAGACTGTGCATACGGTTGCGCGGAATGTGAGTATGTGGCTGCAGAATCAATGGGTGTATGGAAGCCTCTACTTTTTCTTGGTGGTGATCTTTACATATTTCTATACCGCCGTAGTGTTTGATCCGGCTAAGGTATCGGATAATCTGCAGAAACAAGGAGGGTATATTCCGGGTATTCGGCCGGGAAACAGTACCGCTGAATATCTGTACCATATTGTGAATCGTATTACGTTGGCGGGGTCTGTATTTTTGGGATTAGTGGCCGTCTTGCCGATTGTGGTGCAGGGGCTGACAGGGATTAAGGCCATGACGGTTGGAGGCGTAAGTATCCTGATCGTGGTATCAGTCGTACTTGAGCTTATTAAACACTTGCAAAGTCAGATGACAATGCGAAGCTATGATGGCTTTTAGGCGGTTTATAGGAAACTCGCCAAAATAAAATTTCAAGCAACCATGTCGAATACAAAAAACTACATTCTCCTTGGTCCTCCAGGCAGTGGCAAAAGCACGCAGGCGGAACTTCTTCGAGCATCGCTTCATCTGGCACATGTGGATGTAGGTTCTGAGTTGCGGGCTGAAGCAGAACGGGATACGCCTTTTGGGAGGCAGATTAACGCTATTATCAACCAAAAAAAAGAGCTGGTGCCAGATGCTATCGTGTACTCGGTACTTATTGAAGCATTAAAAACGATTCCGGCTGAGCAGGGGATTTTGCTCGATGGAGCACCGCGCCGGATTACACAAGTCGATGAAATCATTTCGGTGCTGCGCTCTTTTGATCGTACGATGACGAGTGTGATTTTTTTGGAACTTTCGGAGGAAGAATCGGTGCGGCGTATTTCAAGGAGAGTGCTGTGTTTCGGTTGCCATCGGCCCTTCATTCTCGGTCAGGATGCAGTGACTATCGATGAGCGTTGTCATTTCTGTGGTGGGCGTATTGGTCAGCGCAAGGATGATACGCCGGAAGGAGTGCGCAAGCGCTTCCAGGTCTTTCACGCCGATACATTACCAGTGGTGGAACACTTTAGTGAACTTGATCAAGTGGTGCGAGTGAATGCGAATCAAGAACC